>DASCOT010000131.1:0-7562 GCA_036012155.1 Acidobacteriota bacterium | reverse complement strand
TCGATCTCCGCCTCCCTGAGCTTGGCGATGATCTGCTCTACTGTGTATCGTTTCCGGGCCATTTCTCCCCCTTCCCGAGCCTTCCTGAGAGCCTCAAATCCTAACTCTCAAACTGGCCCGATTATTGGGGGCAGGTCACAGCCGCTTCGAGAGATACCGGTGGCTGCGCGCCGTCTGTACACTCGAATTTCGAGGTCGGCTTGTGTGACTGAACCGCACCCCGTTAGCGTTGGCAGGGTTTTCCCCGGCGCTGGGAGCGGCTACAGCATGTTGCAGACTCCGGGGCGAGCGCGGGTTATCCGCTGCACAACGAGCGTTTGACCATGATGGCCACTACGCGATCTCCGTGTACTCACTTGCTGGCGCTGAGCCGGAGAGGAGCCCGACGACCGAGTGCAACGCCGTAGACATGCCGCTTTCCACACCCGCAGTAGCACCCCGTTGAGAAATGCGGGCTAGAACTCCAGCACCACCGTGCGCTGGCGGGAGATCTCGTACTCGAGGCGTTCGCCATCGGGCGAGAAGTACAGGTCGGCCTCTCCCTCGTTGTCGTCCATGAGGTCGAACGTCATGATCGACTTGAACGTCTCGTATAGGTAATGACCCCACGAGCCCTCATTGCGCGGCGCGGTGTTGATGGCCTTGATCATCCGCATCCATACCACCTGGACCAGTCCCATGTGCATGCCGGTGGACGGCGCCTGACCGGTGGTCAGCAGCACGCCGAGGCGCCGGTTGAGCTGGCGGCTCTTGGTGGCCAGCTCGCACTTGAACTTGAGCTCGTTGTTGTAGAAGCCGCCCTGGTCGCCGCGAGTCAGCTTCAGGCGCTTGCGCACGCGGTCGTTATCGAGCAGCTCCGACTCGAGCTCCTCGTACTCCCAGTCGACGAAGCCCTCGAAGTGACAACCGAAGTTCACGTACGCGGCCAGCAGGTCGGGGTTGATCTGCGGCCGCTCGGGGTCCTGGTCGCCGATCTCGTCGAATGGGTACTCCTCGAGCGGAAACCAGGCCCAGTGTGCGCGCATGCGGATCTTGGGCTCGCTCTCGTAAGCGATGAGCTTGATCTTGCCGGTGATGTACCGGCTCTCGGCGTCGCCCTGCGCCGGCGGGACGGCTGGAGCCAACGCCAACAGGGCCACCAGGGCCGCGACGATCGTTAACCTGCGTATCATTCCTCGCCTCCTTCCTCGGGCTTGCGGAACAGGAACTCCTCCGCCTCCCAGCCGGGAAGTCCGGTCGGAAAGATGACGATCTCGCCGCGCACCGTGTCGCTGTTGCTGGTTTGCGCGTTGGAAACCACCACGCGAATCTCCGACACGCCGACCAGGATTTCGGGCTCCCCGGCGCAGGGACCGACTGGCGCCACGCAGATGCGGAAGCTGCCGTCGGTAGTAGCGTTCGGGGCGTCGTCGTACAGCAGGTCGGGAGTGTCGTCGCCGTGAAAGGCCCACAGTTCGGTCCAGTCCTGCACCATCTCGCCGGCCTCGTGGTAGATCACCGCCTTGATGCGAACGTCGTTGCCGGCCAGGGAGACCGCCTCGTCGAGTACCGGCGAAAACCCCACCAGGATGTAGTCGACGCTGTCGTCGATGTCTGTCTCGACGATGAAGTGGTCGCCGGCAACCGGCTCGACCTCGAGCTTATGGAAGAAGAACTCGTCGGGGCCGACCGGGTAGCGGTTGGCGTAGGGCTCCTGCCCCAGACCCGTCGGCCAGCCCGTCATGCAGCCGGGGGTGTCTTCGTACGGGAACACCGGCGTGTCCGACAGACGGGTGGTTCCGTCGTCGAACAGCGGCTCGTAGCCGGCCATCGACTCGACGTAGTCGTGCCAGCCGTCGGGTAGATCGATGCCGACGCCGAGGCCAACCATCCCCATCGACTGGCCCTGGCTGAACTTCTTAATCAGCGCCTGGGCCTTGTCGGCGCCGCCGGTCTGGTTGACGTAGTGATAGAAGGGCCCAGCTGCGTACTTGACCCAGCGTAGGCCACGGTACGGCTGGGCCGGGTAGGCCGCGTAGCTGTGCCACTCGCCGTTGATCGCTGGTTCGAAGTACTCCACCGACCAGGAAGCGGCGCCCTCGAGCGTCCAGTCCTGAATGTAGGGGCTGGCCAGACTCGAAGTAGTGTTGCCGGTGGCGCGGAAGTGGGCGCAGTGGAACAGCTCGTGGATGAGCGCGCTTCGCAACATGCATGCCTCCCCCCCACCGCCCGTTCCGACATTGAGATGGATGGCAAAGCAGCTGCTCAGATATCCGGGGGTCTCCCCTAGGGGGAGCGGGTCGGCGTAGATCGTGACGTTGCCCCAGGGATTCTGCCCCCAGAGGAAGAAGGTGTTGACGATGTCCTGGTAGTAGCCGTGAGCCTCCTGCGCGAACGCCTCGGCCAACGCGTGGTACGAGTCGTCGGAGTAGCGGACGGTGATGTTCTCGTAGCTCAGTTCCTGGTAATCCGACGGCGGCGCCAGCGCGGGGGCCGGCCGCAACGTTGGCGGAGCGGCGAGCGCCATCAGCGGCGAGGGCGACGGGGCGGCGGCCAGTGCGCGTGGCTCGTACCAGCGCTCGAAGTACGTCTGCAGCTCGGCCTGCACCGCCTCCGGGTACTCTTGCATGCGCTGGCCGATGCGGTAGATGGCGCCGTCGGGAACCTCGTGCGAGGCGCCCTCGGCCAGCAGTTCCGCCGGCACGTCCTCGCCGGAGCCGAAGAACAGTGACAGCAGCATGCGGTCGGCGTCGATGGGGTCTATCTCACCCGTACTCGAGCGCTCGATGATCGCCTCGTAGGCGCTCGGTGGCTCGGCAAGAGTAGCCGAGCGCACGAAGCGAGGCTCGGCCGTGCGCTGGGCCGCGAGCTCGGCAAGGCTCAGGTCGCGCGCCGGTACGAACTCGTCGCTCCTCGCAGGCGGCGCCTCGCCCCTGCCACACGAGAGCGCAACGCAGGCAAGTGCAAGCCCAGCCAGCCTCGGGGCGCCCGGTCTGATCCGTATCATGCCCATCCTTCGCGCGGGGGCCACCGTCATGGCACCAGCTACCACTCACGAGCGCAGCGTGAGCAAGACTATACGCAGTTCCTTGGCCCATTCTAGCGTGCATTCCTGAACGAGGTGCGTGGTGAGGGGGTGGAAGAGATCGCCGCGGAGGCTCGAATGGGAGACCGCATGCCTACGACTCGACTCCCCACTGCTCACCCACCACCAGCGTGAACCCGACGCGCTTGCGCGTGTTGATCAGCCGGCCCCCCGGCCCCTCCAGCACCAGCTTGATCGCCATCTTGTTGGCTTCCAGCCAGTTGCGATGCTCCAGGCCTGCCAGGGAACGCCACTCTCTCTCCTTAACGACTTGACGTTATGACGACATAACGGTATACTATCCCCTCATGACTTTAAGGTCGATTCGATCAGCAAGGGCGCGATGAGCGATTCTGAGCGCTACTCCATCGCCGAGCTCGAAGAGACCACTGGACAGCCGCGCCGCACGATCCACCACTACATCTCCCGCGGCCTGCTCCCGAAGGCCGAGGGCTCCGGCCCCAAGGCCTATTACACCCGCGAGCACTTCCTCCGCCTGCGCCTGATCACGCTGCTGGTGGAGGCAGGCGTGGGAACCGATCTGATTCAGGGCTCTCTCGAGCGCTGGAGCATGAAGGACATGGAGCATCTCGTGAGCCTCGCCGAGGGCAAGAGCCTGGACGATCTCGACAAGCTCAGCCGCTGGCTGAACCGGGCGGACCTGCCATCGGAGACTAGCGAGGAAGCACTCATGCCGTCACAAGCGATCGCCCACGATCTTGCGGAGTGGCAGGAAGCCCAGTTCTTGCAGAAGAAGTCCACGCGACCCCGCCCCGTGCAGCAGTCGATGCACCTCGGTTACTCGTCGGCACCGCCCGCATCCGCAGCATCGTCGTCACCGCGGGCCAGTCTCCCCCGGCCCGATCGCTGGGAGCGCATCCGCGTGGGCAACGATGTCGAGATTGCCTACCGCGCCAAGAGCGACCGGAGCACGCGGCGGAAGATCCAGCAGCTCGAAGAGCTGGTCGCGGAGCTGTTCGCCGACGAGCTCGCTGACGAGCACTGAGATCGGGCGTTCGCGAACGCTGCCGCAGACAAAGAAACCGCAGACCAGAAACAGAACGAACCGCAACACGCAGAAACGGGACCCCGAGGGGCCCCGTCCGGAGAACCGCTCGCGACACTGGCTGGTAACCGTAGGCCGCGGGCCGGAACCCATGACGAACACGGGAAACCGTCGTCTCGTCTTCGAGGCTAGCACGCACGTGCGGCCCTACAAAGATGCGCGACGATTCCCACTCCACGGCGCCCCGAGCGCCATCCTCCTGAGGAGGGAATCATGAACAACAACGGTAAACACACCACAGGAAACGCCCGAACCGGTGCCACCCGCATCGCACTCGTGCTCGACCGCAGCGGCTCCATGGCGAACATCCAGGAGCCGGCCCGCGAGGCTTTCAACGAGGCCGTCGACCGGGTGCGCAGCGAGGCCGCCAAGGGCAGCGGCGACGTCACCCTGAGCCTCATCACCTTCAACGAGGAGCTCCGCGACCTGCTTGTCAACAAGCCCGCTGACCGGGTGCGCAAGCTGCGGCGGCACGACTACCGCCCCGGTGGTTGCACGGCGCTGTTCGACGCCGTCGATCACGCCATCGACCTGCTCGTCAAGCCCGGTCCTCTGGGCTCCGCCGACGGCGCTCTCGTGATCGTCATCTCCGACGGGCAAGAGAACGCCAGCACCCAGGTGTCGCAGGCCGACCTCGTGGAGCGCATCCAGAAGCTCGAGGCCACCGATCAGTGGACCTTCAGCTTCATGTGCGCCAATGTCGATATCACCGACCTGTCGCGCAACCTGGGCGTCGATGCGAGCAACGCGGCGGCCTGGCAACCGAGCGCCGCGGGCACCAAGCACATGGGGAAGAAGGTGTCCGACGCAACGAGCAGCTACATGGCGGATCGGCGTGAGGGACGTACCGCGAAGAAGGACTTCTGGGATGACTCGGACAAGGACCGCCAGTGAGACGGTCAGGCAAACTCGGGCCCTTCGCGGCTGCGCCGCGAGTGTCTTCCGCGTTGCTCGTCGAGGCAGAGGAGCACAACACAGCCGGACAAGGAGGTGACAATGGAACTCTTCTACAGCGACGACTACGTCGCGTCGGACCACGAATTCGACACCACGCGAAAAGCGCGCTGGATCGCGGAGGCGCTCGTGGAGTCGCCGATTCCCGGGGTGGAGCTGGTCGAGCCGGCCTCACTCACTCGGGAGCAGATCCTGCAGGTGCATTCTCGCGAGTACGTCGATGCAGTGCACTCGGGCGAGCCGGACAGCCTCGCTTCCTCGAGCGGGTTCCCCTGGGACATGAACACATGGTCGAGGGTCTGCGCCTCGAACGGGGGCGTGGTGGCTGCAGTTCACGCGGCCCTGCAGGACGGTGTCTCCGGTTCTTTGTCCAGCGGCCTGCACCACGCACGCCACGACCGCGGCGCGTCGTTCTGTACGTTCAACGGACTCGTGCTCGGGACACGAGCAGCGCTCGATGCGGGCGCTCGCCGGGTGCTGATTGTCGACTTCGACGCCCACTGCGGTGGAGGCACCGCGTCGATGCTCTCGGACGGCATGACACAAGTAGACGTGTCGGTTTGCCGGGTGGACGTCTATGAGCCGATCGTCGGGACGACCTGGCTACAGGTCGTGGATGAGCGGCCATGTGGTGACCGCTACCTGATCGCGTGCCGACAGGCGCTCGATGCGGTCGGAGACAGCAGTGTCGACCTGTGCCTCTACAACGCGGGCATGGACCCGCACGAAGACTGTGACATCGGGGGCGCGCCACGGATCGACGAGGAGATCCTGCGGCAGCGCGAGCACATGGTCTTCGAATGGTGCGCGTCGCGGGAGATCCCCGTAGTGTTCGTCCTTGCCGGTGGCTACACGGGCGGGCGGATGAGCGAGAGCGACCTCGTTAACCTGCATCTGCTCACGGTCGATGCAGCGGCTCGATCACGCTAAGAAGGGGGGCGGTGGAATGGCAACACACGCGCAGCACAAGTTGCGCTCTAACGCATTCGCGTCGCCGACTCCGCCCAGGACACGATTGTTCGGTACACGGTGCTGACCCGGTCGGCAGCTATGGCACGTGAGCGGAGACGCTCTCGTGTGCGTTTACGCCGGCTGGGATACGCGGCGGGTAAGCGGGCCAGCTTGCGCCGGTCCTCGGCCCAAGAACGCTTCCCCGGCTCACCTTGGATCGTCTTCACGGTCCATACGTCAAACTCCCTGCCGCGTTTTACACCGGAGCCTAGCGCGTGCTCGAGGAGGTACAGCTTGGCCAGATCCTTGAACGTCTTGCCTTCCTGTGCCTGCTTCCGCTCGTTCTCGCTGTTTTCATTGTTGGCCTGGCAGGTCACACCGAGGTCCAATAGCCCGTGCGGAATCTGGGCGTGGAGCCCGGTGGTGCGACCGCCTGGCAGGCGAACGACCCGTCAGTCAGAGTGCCTCCGCGAACTGAGCACCGGAGAACACGGTGGAGTTCGGCAACTGTGGCCGGATTCCTACCGGCCCCCGTCGGCCACCATTCAGACGGGGGAAACACCAGGTCATTGATGGAGTGCGGCTGCCCGAGCCGGCACGAACGAACCTGACACCGCCCTCCTCGGTCATCCCCGGGTCTTCCCTTGTTGTTACCGGCCTAGGCGGCCGGTCGAATCGAACTTTGTCGCCACCGTCGCACCCGCTCCGCGAGCGCACCGATCTCTCTGAGCACGGTCTCAGGTGTGCCATCCAAGTTCAGATGCACGACCTCGATAGTCTTGTCTGCATGGACGATCTCGTAGTTCCCGACATCGCCTTCGCCGGCGGCGTAGACAAGCAGACCGCCGGGCAGATCGGCCGCCGTGCAATAGGCGAGCATCTGGTACAAATCACCATTCTTGAAGCCTTTTGTCTCGAGGCGTTTGTACTTGGCATCTCCGACGAAGACACACCGACCGGCCTCCCACCACGACAGATCCGGCTCGAGCTTCACGCGTCCCCCGGTGTCGAGTCTCATACGTTGGCCACGACAGTTCTGGGGAAACCGTGACTCGCCAAGGCTAAGCTCCTCGCGTAGGGCCGTAACCACGAAGTCCTCGAACACTTGGTTCATGTCTACAAGCAGCGACGGTGCCGCGAGAGCTCCGGCCCGCAGCTCTACCGAGGTCGCCCGAAGCACCAACGAGGCCAATTCCAAAGCGGGCCGGTAACGGTCCGTGAGCCGATCGTAAAAAAACTCCGGCAACTTCCTTGCCTCGAACGGCGCCAGCGTCACCGGCCGGAAACGCGCAGCGAGCCGCCGGAGCTCAGACCGCGCTTGCGCGGATCGCACCGTCAGACGCCCCAGACGATGCACTGCAGCTTTGATAAGGCGGTTCATGTTGGTATCCACCGTGAAGTCGTCGTAACGCACTTCGATCGGCGGGAAGATACCGAACCGGTCGCGGATCTGGTCATCGAAACGGATGCGGCCGCGCACCGTCTGCAGAGCGTCTTCTTCGGTTCGATAGCCCTGAAGAAGATCTC
>DASCOT010000130.1:0-8815 GCA_036012155.1 Acidobacteriota bacterium | reverse complement strand
TAGCTCCCTGTCTGTTCGCGATCCGTGGGCTTGGCGCGTACCCCATGGCCATCCGGAATCTCGGCGCCGAGAACGCTTGGATCCGAGTGCCCACCAGGCGTCGCGTCGCGTCGCTCGTCGCGTCTGCGGCCTTCGTTTTGTCCGCGACGGCGCCCAGCTCGAGTGCAGCCCAGCAGCCGAATGGCGGATTGGACGCGGAGGCTCTCTCGGGGCTCGAGCTCCGCACGATAGGCCCCGCTGCGATGTCGGGACGTTTCGTCGACATCGCCGTCGTCGAACGCGATCCCTTCACCTTCTACGCGGCCTCGGCTACCGGCGGCGTCTGGAAGACGGAGAACAACGGCGTCACCTTCGAGCCGATCTTCGAACGCGAGGCGACCCATTCCGTTGGTGATATTGCCGTCCACCAAGGCGACCCCGACATCGTCTGGGTGGGAACCGGCGAGCGCGCTAATCGCCAAAGCTCATCGTGGGGTGACGGCGTGTATAAGTCGAGCGACGCCGGGAAGACGTGGACGAACGTGGGGCTGCGCGATTCCCAGCACATCGGCCGTGTCGTGTTGCATCCGAGCGATGTTGACCTGGTGTACGTCGCCGCGCTCGGGCACCTGTGGGGCGCGAACGACGAGCGCGGGCTATACCGTAGCCGCGACGGCGGAGCCAGTTGGCAACGGATTCTCCATGTGGATGCCGACACCGGCGCGGTGGACATCGCGATGGACCCGGCCAACCCTGATGTGGTGTACGCAGCGATGTACCAGCGCCGTCGGACCCCCTTCGCGTTTCACGGCGGTGGACCTGGCAGCGGTCTGTATCGAAGCACCGACGCCGGAGATACCTGGATAGAGCTGACTGCAGCGTCGGTCGACGACGACGCGCTCGACAATGCAGAGCATCCGTACGGCACGCTGGTCAATGGGCTCCCGGCCGGCGAGTACGGCCGCATCGGTATCTCCGTCTATCGTGCCGACCCGCGGATCGTGTACGTGACGATCGAGCAGGGTGATCGCTACACGGCCTCGACATCGTACGAGGGCGAGCGGTACGCCGGCGTTTATCGGTCCGAGGATGGTGGCGAGTCGTGGCAACACATGAGCGACTGGAACCCACGCCCGATGTACGCCAGCCAGATTCTCGTCGACCCGAGCGACGATCAGCGCGTGTACCAGCAAAACGCGTTCAGCTGGTCTGACGATGGCGGGCGCACCTGGACAGTTCCGCGGCAATCGATTCACAGCGACGACCGGCACCTGTGGGTCAACCCGAACGACTCACGCCATCTGATCAAGGCCAGCGACGGCGCCCTCGCCATCTCCTACGACCGCGGCGAGACTTGGCTGTGGGCGGCGCATTTGCCAGTGAGTCAGTACTACCGCGTCGCCGTCGATAACGACGACCCCTACAACGTCTACGGCGGGCTGCAGGACAACGGTACCTGGATGGGTCCCAACGAGACGTTCCGCTCCGAGGGCGTGCTCAATGAGGACTGGATCCGCATCGGCGGTGGCGATGGCTTCCTTTCGCTCCCGGATCCGGCGGATCCGGCGGTGGTCTATGCCGAGTCTCAATACCTCGGCTTGACGCGCGTGGAACGCGGCACTCTCGAGCGGCGATCTATCCGTCCCGGTAACCCGCGAGGATACACGGCCAGCCGCCGGCTCTGGCGACTCTACGGCACCGGGGCAGAGCCGCGGCTGCTCGAGGAAGAGATGGAGCCGGGCAACTGGAACGGTCCTTATACGTTGTCGCCCCATGATCCGGCGACGCTGTACGCCGGTACGCAGCATCTGTATGTGAGCCGTGACCGCGGTTCGAGCTGGCGCGACCTTGGACGCCTGAGCGACGAATGGGAGCGCTCCGAGGTGCAGGTCATGGGTCAGGCTCCAACCGCCGAGGTGGCGTCTCTCGACGACGGCGTTCCCTACTACGCCACCCTCACGGTGATCGCCGAGTCACCGCTGCGGGAGGGTTTGCTATATGTCGGTACCGATGACGGCAATGTACAGATCTCTCGAGACGGCGGAGACGCCTGGACCAACGTCGCAGAGCGGTTTCCGGGTTTGCCGGCACGTACATGGGTCGCCGACCTGGAACCGTCGCCACACCATGAGCCCACCGTGTTCGCGGCGTTCGACGGCCACCGTTCGGACGACCACACGAACTATGTCTACCGTTCAGATGATTTCGGACAGACATGGCGCTCAATCTCCAGCGACATGCCGGCAAATCGACTCGTCCGCGCCGTGCAGCAGGACACGGCCAACCCTGATCTACTGTATGCCGCTACCGAGTTGGGCTTCTTCGTGTCGATCGATGCCGGGGTCCATTGGATCGAGCTCGGGAGCACCCTGCCGACGCTGGCCATCAACGACTTCGTGATTCATCCGCGTGACGGCGATCTGGTGCTCGGCACGCACGGGCGTGGGATCTGGATACTGGACAGCATCGCCTCTCTCCGAGAATTGACACCGACGGTCGTCTCGTCGCCGGCGCACCTGTTCTCGATCGATCCGGCGCGGATGATCAGACGACAGGGAACGCGCGCCCAGACTGGCGACGCCACTTTCCGCGGGTCGAACTCGCCGAGCGGCGCCATCATCGACTACTGGCTCGGTGTTGCCCTCGAGGCGGAGTCCGGTGAGGATTCTGCGCCGGGTAGCTCGATCGCGCCGGCCTCGGGGATGAGTCTCGACACGGATCCACCCGCAACGCTGACGATTCACACTGCAGCCGGCGGGCTCGTTCGCACTCTGGAGCCGAGCCTGAAACGGGGGATGAACCGCGTAGTCTGGGACCTTCGAGGTGAGCCTTTGCCGGTGATTGCGCGCCCGCAGAGTCCCCCGGATCCCGCTCGCGCCGACGACCCGCGACCCTCCACACCACCGGCAGGTGCGCTGGTGGTGCCGGGTTCCTACGTGGTGCGGTTGACGGTCAACGGCGTGGTTGATGAGAGCACCGTGGAGGTGCGTGATGATCCGCGCCTGCGGGTGAGCACCGCGGCGCGGCGCAGCTGGACTGCCCTGCAAGACGAGTTCGCCGACCTCTATCGGCGTGCCAACGCTCTTGCGGCCGAGGTCGTCGCACGTTTCGCGCCGGCAGCCGCCCCCGCTGCCGGTCCGGTAAATGCAGAGGTCGCCGCGCTGTCGCCTGACGAGCCCGTCAAGATCCTGCTCGAGCAGCTCGAGCAGCTGCAAACACGGATCTTGTCGCTGCGTCGTCAGGTCGGAGGCTGGACAGGTCCGCCGACCGCCGACCAGCGCTCACAGAGGGCCTACTACCGGGAGGCCTTGCTCCAGCTGGCAACCCGATGGGAGGAGCTCGAAGACGGTTGACGGGCACCTGATCGGAAGGTTCAGCCGCGTTGTCGGATCCGCTCGGATGGCAACCAGCGATGGCCGGACCGACACAGTCGATCAGAAGATCGCGTCTTCCAGCAGCGCCCTCAGGTAGCGTCCGTACTCGGAGTTGCCCATCGGCTTCGCCAGTTGTTTGACTTGATCACGGTCGATGAACCCCATCCGGTAGGCGATCTCTTCGGGGCAGCAGATCTTCAACCCCTGCCGCTTCTCGATCGCGCGGATGTAGACGGCGGCATCCATCAGCGCGTCGAACTGACCGGTATCGAGCCAGGCGAAGCCGCGCCCCAGAGTCTCGACGTGGAGCTGACCGTCGTCGAGATAAGTGCGGTTGACGTCGGTGATTTCGAGCTCGCCGCGTGCAGACGGGTTCAGGTTGGCAGCGATCGCACTGACAGCCGAGTCGTAGAAATAGAGGCCGGTCACGGCGTAGCGTGACTTCGGCTGGAGCGGTTTCTCCTCGATGCTTACCGCCACACCGTCGTGGAACTCGACGACCCCGTATCGCTCGGGATCGTGGACCGGATACGCGAACACCGTGGCACCCGACTCGCGTGCTGCCGCGCGTTGGAGTTGAGCGGCGAAATCCTGCCCATAAAAGATGTTGTCTCCGAGAATGAGAGCACATGCATCGCCGGCGATGAACTCGTTGCCGATGATGAAAGCTTGCGCGAGACCCTCGGGACGCGGCTGCACGGCGTAGCGAAAGTCCATTCCCCAGTTGCTCCCGTCGCCGAGCAGCGCCTCGAACAGCGGCGTATGCTCCGGGGTCGAGATCACCAGAACCTCGCGAATCCCCGCCAGCATCAGGGTTGATAACGGGTAGTAGATCATGGGCTTGTCGTAGACCGGCAGTAGCTGCTTCGACAGTACTGTGGTCAACGGTGCCAGCCGCGTGCCGGAGCCGCCGGCAAGAATGATCCCTTTCATCGCTGCTCTGCGTCCCGTGCTGGTCGGAGCCGACGGCGCACGAGCATTCGTCCGTGCCGGCCGCCTACGGTCGGTGCGCCATTATACTGGCGCCGCCGCGCGCTCCGGGCAACACGACACGCGGTTCACCTCGGGCGTCGAGGCTCGCGGTGCCGGCTCTGCTCTGCAGGACCGAGATGGCTCAACGTTGGCCGAACGCGTTCACGGCCAAACCGCCTTCACCACTTGGGTACGCTCCTGGGTCAGCACCGGTACGAAGCCTGGCCAGGCGAGCGCCGACACCATGACGTAGACGACCTCACCGGACTTTGGCGTCCAGCTGGTCAGCGGCTTGAACTTCACGTGCGACTTCATCTGGCTTGCGACCGTCGTGGCCGGCGGTTTGGAGCCCAGCGACTTACAGATTCCGCCAACCGGCTGCCATTCGAAAATAGCCGCATACCAGGTGCCGCCGACGTTGGCGATGATCCAGGTGCTGGCCTCAATGGTAACGCCACTGGCGGGTGCCCTCGCCGTCGGCCACTTGCCGGCCTTGGTGTGGGGCATGCAGATCTGACCGGCAGAGATCGAAACGCTGCCAAGCGTCGAGGTGGTCGCCCAGTTGCTGATGTCGTGGTTCAGGAAAACGACCTGCGACAGGTCGAGCGCGTCCTGGCCACCGCCACCACCGCCGTCACCGCCGCCGCTGTCACCGCCACCGCCACCGCTGCCACCGCCACCGCTGTCACCGCCACCGCCGTTGTCGTCGCCGCCTAGATCCTCGGCTTTGATCACTACCCGCAGCGTAGCGGAGGCGGTGCGGCTGTCCTCGTCCCGAAAATCTATTCGAGCCGTGTACGTCCCCTCGTTCACGTAGGCATGCGTTGCGCTGGCCCGGCCACGCGTCAACGCCCCGGTCACACTTGCTCCATCGCCGTAGCGAAGCGTCGCGGTCCCGTTTGGCGCGGCGCCGTTGCTCAGGCTGGCAACGGCCGTGAAGGTTGTCGGCTGTTGAACGAATCCCACGTCGGCGGTCAGATCGATCTCCGCAGTCAGCCGAGGCTCGACGCGGATGCGGACGTCGGAGCGACCGCCCCTGCCGTTCGGCGTGGTCACGGTGGCGACCACCCGGTAGCTTCCGGGATCGCGGAACATATGCTCAACCGATGTCCCCCCGGCGATCTCGCCGATGTTCGTGCTGCGTCCGTCGCCCCAATCCACCCTCACCACGCCGCTCGCTTGTGCAAGCCGCGCTTGATCCAATGCGATCCTGAAGCTCAGAGGCTCGCGCGCATAGGTCAGGAGGGTGGCTGCCGAGAGCGAGATCCTGGTTTCGGTGGTGTCGTTGACGCGCAACGATGAGGTCTTGCTGCTGACCTCACCACCGCCGGTGAAGAGTGACGTCACGATGTCGAAGACAGAGGCGTCTCGATAGGTATGTTCCACGGTTGCGCGACGCTTGAAGTCGGGAATGCGGGTCGACTTGCCGTCCCCGAACTCGACCTTCAGCGCGCCCTCTGCGGCCTTGCCGTCCGCGGTGGTCGCGGTCACCTTGATGCGGACCGGCTCGTTGAGCTCAGCCGGTTTCGGCAGGAACTCGACCTCGAACTTCACTCTCCCGGTCGACGGTTCCCCCTCGTCCTGCTCCACCTCGACTTGACCGGCATTCGACTCTGTCAGCACCACTCCGGCCGCCTTGATCGCGGCAGTTACCTCGGCGGTCGCTGTGGTGCGGAGGGTCACGCGCGCCTTGCCGTCGGAGTCGGTCATGGCGGTATCCCCATTGGGGAAGTACCCCACAGTAGCCGAGAAGCTGACCATGATTTCGGCCTCCGGCGCGTCGCCTACGCGGACCGTCGCTTCGATCTCGATATCACCGCCGCCTGGTGGCAGCGAGCTGGGGGTCATCGTCAGGGAGATCGTGCGCTGCAGGACATCAACTACCGGCTCAGTGAGATTCTCGAAGATCTGACATCCAGCGAGCGTCACCGCCAGCGTGCCGAACAGGAGCAATCGATATGAAGCCCCCGAGGGAGACGCCCATCGTCCAGTTTGATTTGAAAATCCCACGATCACGATCCCCCAAACGCCCCACGATATAGAAAGCACTTTGAAATATACAAAACTCTTTAAAAAGCATAACAAATCACTATTAGTTAATGTCAAGTATCTACTGTTATCTGAACATATCAACGGGGGACATGGGTGTCCGGCAGTGTCCAAATAGGCCCCATATGACATTCTGTGCGCGCTTCGCTCAGTCGCCAGGCTCGCCTGTCCGCCGCGTGTGATGGCGTCCCCGTTGGCTCGTCGGTCGCTCCGCGGGCCGCCGATGTGCGCGCTTGGCTGGTAGGATTCCTACGCCCATCCACCCGCGTCTGGTCGAGCCCGACGCGCTACAGATACGGATCCCGCTGGCTCGCCGATGACCGCACGAAGACTTCTCGTCACCGGAGGTGCCGGGTTCATCGGCGCCAATTTCGTGCACCGGTGGTGCGCCCGCAATCCTGACGATCGTGTCGTGGTCGTAGACGCGCTCACCTACGCAGGCAATCGCGCCACCCTGAGGTCCATCGACGACAATCCCTGCTTTCGCTTCGTAGAGGCCGACATCACCGAGCTGACCACCATGCGTGAGATCCTGCATGAAGAGGCGATCGATACCGTGGTGCACTTCGCCGCCGAATCGCACGTGGATCGATCGATCGAGGGTCCCGGAGAATTCGTCCGTACGAATCTGGTCGGTACCTGGACCCTCCTGGAGGCAGCACGTGGCGAGTGGATCGAGGCACGACCGCGTGAGCATCGGTTCCACCACGTTTCCACAGACGAAGTGTACGGTAGCCTCGATGCGGATGACCCGGCGTTCAGCGAAACTACCCGATACGAGCCCAACTCTCCCTACGCGGCGAGCAAAGCAGGCTCAGATCATCTGGTCCGGGCCTACCTCCATACCTACGGCCTTCAGGTGACGACCAGCAATTGCTCGAACAACTACGGTCCCTACCAATTCCCCGAGAAGCTCATCCCGTTGATGATCGTCAATCTGCTCGACGGGAAGGAGCTTCCGGTATACGGCGACGGACTGAATGTGCGCGATTGGCTGCACGTCGAAGACCATTGTGCCGGCATCGAGCGCATCCTCGAGCGCGGGCAGGTGGGGGAGACCTACAACGTCGGTGGTGACAACGAGTGGCGGAACATCGACCTCGTGAATTTGCTGTGCCGTTTGGTCGACGGAGAATTCGCGTCAGACGCGGCGCTGGCGCGCCAGTTCCCCGACTGCGTGGCAGCCAGCGGTGGCAACTGCGCCGATAAGATTCGCTTCGTGCGCGATCGTCCCGGGCACGATCGGCGGTACGCGATCGACGGCTCCAAGCTGCGAAGAGAGCTCGTATTTACGGCTTCTACGCCGTTCGAGGACGGCCTCCGCGCCACCCTGCGGTGGTACCTCGGCAACGAGGACTGGTGGAGAGCGATCCTCGACGGTAGCTATCGCGAGTGGGTCGCCAAGCAATACCAGGAATGAGACGTCGCCCCACGGAATTGCAGGCACGGCAGTACGACGTACTGATTGTCGGTGCCGGCATCACCGGCGCCTGTCTTGCATTTGACGCGGCGTTGCGCGGCCTCTCGGTGGCGCTCATCGACAAGTGCGACTTCGGTTCCGCGACCTCCTCAGCGTCGTCGAAGTTGCTGCACGGCGGGCTCCGCTATCTTCAGCAGTTGCGCTTCGACAAGGTGCGGGAGTCTGCCCGGGAGCGAATCTACTTTCAGAACCTGGCACCACACCTGACGCACTACGTTCCCTTCGTTGTGCCGACCTACCGTGGGCTCTCCAAGAGCAAGACCCTGCTAAATGCCGGGATGCTGTTGTACACGATCCTGTGCACCGGCCAACGTCGATTGCTGAATGATCCAGGCAAGCGCGTCCCTGCAGGAGGCGGACTGGGGCGGGCGCAGGTGCTGGCCAGGATTCCTGGGCTGGCGCCGGCCGGTCTCACGGGTGGGCGGGTTTTCTACGAGAGCCATATGCACAGCTCCGAGCGTATGACCCTGGCCTTCATCGACAGCGCCTCCCGCGCCGGTGCGGTGGTGGCGAACTACATCGCGGCAGATCGCTTTCTGGTAGCCGACGACAGGGTTGTCGGGGTCGAGGCAACGGATCGTATGCGCAACAACGACGCCAGCGGCACGGGCGAACCGTTCGAGATTCGCGCCAGCGTGGTGGTGAACGCCGCTGGGCCATGGATCCACCGGCTGAACGCACAGCTCGAGACCCGTACGATCGCTCCCATACTGACGGGGGTCTCGAAGGGGACGCATATCGTGACCCCGCCGTTGACCAACGGTTGCGCGGTGGCGCTTCCGACGCGGCGCCCCAGTCAGTCGGTGGTCGATCGCGGTGGGCGGCACGTGTTCATCATCCCGTGGCGTGGCCACTCGCTCATCGGTACGACGTACGGGCCGTACCACGGCGACCTCGATGATCTGCGGCCCACGGTCGACGATGCCCGGGAGCTGATCGACGAGATCAACACGGCGCTCGG
>DASCOT010000129.1:0-7127 GCA_036012155.1 Acidobacteriota bacterium | reverse complement strand
CATGATGCAGCGCGGGCGCATGATCGTTCTCGGTGATGCCAACGAGAATCTCGGCGATTCCATGTACGACGGCACGATCTACGTCGGTGGCGAGATTACCTCGTTGGGTATCGACGCGGTTCCTGGCGAGATGACCGATGGCGAAGCGGCCTGGCTGCAGCGCAAGCTCGATCTCTACGGCCTCAAGGCACCGAACGGCGTTGAGAAACTTCAGAAGATCGTTGCCGGCAAGCAACTCTGGAACTACGACAACCTCGAACCTTCAGAAAAGAAGATAGTCCTGTGACGGATAACGGCAAGCGCAACAAGAGCATTCTGGGGCAGAACTTCCTCTTCCAGCCCGGTGTCATCGACGACATCCACATCAAGGCGGACCTCGGCCGCTACCGCATGCGCGGTATGGCGTTGTTCAAGACGATCCCGACGTGGGATGACCTCACGTTCCTTCCCGGCACACTGACCCGGTTCGTCATCGAGGGCTATCGCGAGAAATGCCTCACGAAGACGATCATCGGCCCGAAGGCGAAGCGGCCACTCGAGCTCGACATCCCGATCTACATCACGGGGATGAGCTTCGGGTCCCTGTCCTATGAGGCAAAGGTCTCGCTAGCGCGCGGTGCGACGATGGCGGGAACCGCTACCTGCTCTGGAGAGGGCGGCATGCTGCCCGACGAGCGCCGCTACTCTTCCAAGTGGCTCTACCAGTGCATCCAATCGCGCTATGGCTTCAACCCCCATCACCTGCGCCTTGCAGACGGCTGCGAGTTCTTCATCGGTCAGGGTTGCAAGGTTGGCCTGGGCGGGCATCTCATGGGTCAGAAGGTCACCGACCAGGTGGCGGAGATGCGCAACCTGCCGGCGGGCATCGATCAGCGCTCACCGGCCCGCCACCCCGACTGGTTAGGTCCCGATGACCTGGCGTTGAAGATCAACGAGATCCGCGAGGCGACCAACGGCGAGATCCCTATTCAGCTCAAGCTGGGATCAGCGCGCGTCTATGACGACGTTCGCATGGCTGCCAAGACGGGCCCAGACAGCATCTACCTCGACGGTATGGAGGGCTCTACCGGAGCTGGCCCACATCTCGCCACGGAGGAGACGGGTGTGCCGGGTATCGCGGCGATTCGTCAAGGGCGCCATGCGCTCGACGATGTGGGCAAGACCGGCGAAGTATCGCTCGTCTACGCCGGAGGAATCCGCAACGGAGCCGATGTGGCCAAGGCGTTGGCACTGGGTGCCGATGCCGTAGCTATCGGCACCTCGGCGATGGTGGCCCTCAATTGTAACCGCGACATTCCGGACGCAGACTTCGAAGGAACGGTCGGTGTGCCGGCGGGCTACTGCTACCACTGCCATACAGGGCAATGCCCCGTAGGTGTGGCGACACAGGATCCCGAATTGCGCAAGCGCCTGAATCCTGACGAGGCCGCGCTCCGCGTCTACAACTTCCTCCACACGCTGGCTATCGAGTGCCAGATGATGGCCCGTGCCTGCGGCAAGACCAATGTCCACTCGCTCGAGCCGGAGGATCTTGCCGCGTTGACCTCGGAGGCCTCGGCCATGGCCGAGGTGCCTATCGCAGGCACGCGTTACACCGTTGGCCACCCCGAAATGACCCGATTCTGATCGTCGGGCGTAAGCACCGCTGCGGGGTCGAGTGACCCGCGCCGCATGACACAAAGCCAAGACACCCTGATCGATCAGGGCGGAGAGACAACGTGAGCGACGAAGCCCCAAAGGCCGGCGATTCCAAAGAGAAGGACGTCGACTACTACCTCAAGTCGAGCGGGCTGGACACGAGCCGTGAGGTCGAGATCGGACAGCACATCGGCTATCGGTACGACGTCAACCTGGTTCCTGATTACTCTCAGCTGACCCCGCTGCTCAAGAAGTACATCGAGCACATGGGTTGGGAGGATCTCAACTGGATGGAAGACATCCACATGGGTTACGAAGAGGGCCATTCGGCTGTCTTCGACCGCAACATCAATGGCTGGGTCGTCGTACCCGACGACATTGAGTTGCCCGACACCCAACAGGAACGCGACATGGTGGCTCGCGAGCTGCTCTTGAAGTTCCAGATGTCGCCGCACCATCCGCTCTACGAGCTGGGCGAGAGTTACAAGAAGTTCTGAGGCGTCCTCGGTGCAGCGTGGTCGTAACCCGGCCGGCAGCGAGCGACGGGGGCCGATTGCGAGGCCGACGTGAGCGCAGGGAAGAAGTGGGGTAGCGACGAGTACTGGGGCCTTTCCTACGATTGGGACCCGCAATGGATCCTGACCTCGGAGCAGGAGGAGCTGCAGGCGTCGCTGATCGAGCTTTGCCAGACCACGATGCGTGACAACGCCGTGGAGAGCGATCGCGACCTGATCTTTCCTCGCAAGAACTTCGAGGCGATGGCATCGCTTGGCCTTCTCGGCTTGATGGTGCCCAAGGAGCTCGGCGGCCGTGGTGAGAGCCACGCCTGCTTGGCCATGGTCATCGAGACCATCGCTCGATACGGATGCGCCAGCACGGCGATGTGTTACGCGATGCACATCGGTGCGGTGGCAGCGGTGATGCTCCGAGCGCACGGCAACGAGACCGTTCAAAGTCTGATGCGGCGTCTCGACGATGAAGTGCTCATCGGCACGCTGTCCTATTCCGATCCCGAAACCGGCTCCCACTTCTGGTATCCGGTTTCATCGAGCGCGGAGCGTGTCGAGGGAGGCTGGAAGGTCAACAAGAAGGCCTCGTGGACGACTTCCGGTGGGTTTGCCGACTGGTACGTTATCCAGACGACGAGCCCCGACTTCGACGGCGACTACTCGGACCTGTCGGTCTTCCTGATCATGGCTGACGAGATCAAGGCCGATCCGTCGACCTGGGACGGCCTCGGCTTGCGGGGCAACCAATCAGGCCCTTTGCACGTGGATGGCGAGACGATTCCCGCCGACCGCCTCATTGGCCCGACCGGTGACGGGGCGAGCTCCAACGACGAGGCGGTCGATCCCTTCTTCCTGCTGGGCTCGTCGTCGTGCTGGAACGGTATCTCGATGGGCATGATCGATATCACCAAGCGGCACACGACAAAGAAGAAGCACGTCGACGTGGGCATGCGGGTTTGCGATTACCCGACAATTCAGGACTACGTCGGCGAGGCTGTCATCGATACCAACACATCCCGCGCCTTCGTCTACCAGTTGGCAGCGGCGATGGATCGGAAGACCGATAACTGCGACTGGTCGATCCACGAAGATGTCGCGGTGCTGCCGAGGGCTACTGTCCTGCACTGGATGTGGCAGGTGAAGTTCACCGCCGCCAAGAACGTCGCCAAGGTCGCCGACAAGATGCTGCACGCGTGCGGCGGAACCGGCTACAAGCCAGGCCTCGGTATCGAACGTTACCTTCGCGACGGCAAGGCCGGATGGGTCATGGGGCCGACCAACGAGGTACTGCGGCAATTCGTTGGTAAGGCGGTGCTGTTGGGCTTCGACTCGCTCGACTACTGGAACCAGTCGGTCAACGAGCGCGTGCTCCACAACGAGATCAAGAAGATGGACGCCGCAGCCAAGAGCTCGCTGGCGCAGACACTGCTCGCGGAGGCCGAGGAGTCGCAGTGATTCTGTCGCAGCTCGAGGGGCCACGGCAGGTCGCCGGCGGGCTGCTTCCGCAGGCCCACGGCAGGGAGCGATATCGAGTTGCGGGCGGGGGCGCCACGGTTGTTGCCCTGGCGCCTGGCGATCGGATATCGATCACCGACGTCGAAGGCGGGCAACGCGGCGAGCTAGCGGTATTTTCGCCGACCGGCGGGGAGGACAGCGCCGCCCTCGGGGTCACGGCCGACAGCCGACTGGGTGTGCTAGGGATCGCGCAGGCCGGGAAGGGAGCGGATATGGACGCCGCTGTCGCCGACCTGCTGGCGCACGGAATCGACCCACGCGGGGCCCCGGCCCTGCAGTTGTTTCATGGCGATGGGCGCGCCGGCGCCAACGAGTCGTTCACGGCCGATCGCGACGTTATCTGCATTCTCGGTGCTCCAGGTGGCCCGATGCGCGTCGACGAGCAGAATCCGCCGACCGATCTGGAGCTGATTGTCCAGCGCGCCCGGCTGACCGAAGCGCCAGACGCACCCCTGCCAGCGCCACTTGCCGATATGCGTATCGACATGCGCGTCGACCGAGCGGCGGCAACGGCCTACGAGGTGAAGGCAGGCGAGTTCATTCAAGTGATCGACGTCGCGGGCCGGCAATGCTCCGACTTTCTGGTCTTTCGATCGGATGCTCTACAGCAGGGGCTGGAAAGGGGCCTCGATCCTACGGCGACTCGTACGCTCATGGGCGCAGCCTACCCGGCGCCCGGACTGTACTCGAAGTTCTATGACCAGGATCTCCGGCCGCTCGTCGAGGTAGTGCGGGACACGGTAGGACGGCACGACACTTTCGGGTTGGCGTGCACCGCCAAGTATTACGAAGACATGGGCTACTTCGGTCACGTGAATTGCTCGGATAACTTCAACGCCGAGCTGGATCCGTACACCATTGCGCCGCGACGAGGGTGGCCGGCGATCAACTTCTTCTACAATACGCGCATCGATGACGATAACGTCCTGTACCTTGACGAACCGTGGTCGCGACCGGGCGACTACGTACTACTTCGCGCGCTGACCGATCTCGTCTGTCTGACCTCCGCCTGCCCTGACGACATTGACCCCGCCAATGCCTGGAATCCCACCGATGTGCATGTCCGTGTGTATCCGGCCGACAACTCGTTCTCGATCGGGGTCGCACACCGGATGACCCCGGACGCCGAGCCGAAGCTCACCCGAGAGACCGGGTTTCATCTGCGTACGTCGACGCTTACGCGCAAGTTTGCCGAGTACGGGGGGTATTGGCTGCCGACCGAGTTCACCGGTCACGGCGCCATAAAGGAATATTACGCCTGCCGCGAGGGCGCGGTGGTGATGGATCTGTCGGCCCTGCGCAAGTACGAGGTCCTCGGCCCCGATGCCGAAGCGCTCATGCAGTTGACGCTCACCCGCAATGTGCGGCGCGTCGCGATTGGCCAGGTGTCGTACACCTCGATGTGCAATGACAACGGCGGACTGCTGGACGATGGAACCTTGTTTCGGCTCGGCGCCGACAATTTCCGCTGGATCGGTGGGAATGAGACGGACGGCCTCTGGTTGCGCGAGCACGCTGAGAAACAGCGACTGAAGGTATGGGTCAGGTCGTCGTCAGACCAGCTCCACAACATCGCCGTCCAGGGTCCCAGGAGCCGTGACATTCTTCGCGAGGTCGTGTGGACGGCCCCCACCCAGCCCAGCCTCGACGAGCTCAAGTGGTTTCGGTTCACGATTGGCCACGTGGCTGGCCCAGAAGGCAGGCCGTTGCTGGTATCGCGAACCGGGTATACCGGCGAGCTGGGCTATGAGGTCTGGTGTCACCCCGACGATGCTGCCGCCGTCTGGGACGCGATATGGGCGGCAGGAGAGCCTCATGAGCTCACTCCTCTGGGTCTGGACGCCCTCGATATCCTGCGCATCGAGTCAGGGCTGATTCTCCCTGGTTATGAGTATGACGACCAGGTCGACCCGTTCGAGGCCGGTATCGGTTTCACCGTCGACCTCGACAGCACGGATGACGATTTCGTGGGGCGCGCCGCCCTCGTCGAGCGCAAGGCGCACCCGCAGCGGCTGCTGGTCGGAATCGAGATCGAGGGTAACGAGACTGCCAGTCACGGAGACGGCGTCTACGTTGGTCGCAGTCAGGTGGGGGTCGTCACCAGCGGCACTCGGTCGCCTATTCTGGAGAAGAACATCGCGTTGTGCCGGTTGGCGAAGGAATACCGCAGCGTGGGCTCCGCGCTCGAGATCGGCAAGCTCGATGGCCATCAAAAACGCATCGCCGCTACGGTAGTGGAGTTTCCATTCTACGATCCCGAAAAGAGGCGTCCTCGCAGCTGAGGGTTTTCCATGAGCGCGTTGCCAGAAGCAAGCAAGTACGTCGTCATCGGCGCCGGCATTCACGGTCTGAGCACCGCCTATCACCTGGCGCTCGAGCTGAAGGCTAGAGGGCAGGGAAGTGGGGCCGACATTGTGGTTGTCGACAAGGAGGGCGTCGGCGCCGGAGCGTCAGGGATCGCCTGCGGCGTGATCCGCAACAACTACTTCCAACCCGCCATGCGCGAGCTGATGGCGCATAGCGTCGAAGTTTGGGACAGCGATCCCGAGGCCTATAGCTATCATTCGGTCGGCTACCTGCAGATCAGCCCGGCAGTGATGGAGGCCGACGTCGGGCAGATCTACGAGCAGCAGAGGGCGATCGGCTACGAATCAGAGCTCATCGTCGGCGCGGCGGAATCCGACAAGTACATGAAGGGCCTGTTTCACGACTGGAAAGCTCGCGGCATCACCTCCGTATTGCACGAAAAGAAGGGCGGTTACGCGAATAACATGGCGTCGATGCGCGGGCTCGCCGCCAAGGCGGAAGGCGCCGGAGTGACCATCCACTCCGAGGTGGAGGTAACCAGCTTCCAGTATACCGATGCGGGGATCAGTGCTGTCGAGACCAACAGGGGATCGATCCGAACTGACTATGTTGTCGTGGGAGTCGGCCCGTGGGTGAAGCACATCTGGGAGATGCTCGACCTGCCCAAGACGATCACCGTCAACGACAACGGCACGGTGCACGAGAACGTCCGTATGTGGCGCTACTGGTGCTTGCAAGAGGGCACGCTCGATGTCGAGCCGGATCTGCAGCGCACCAACGCCGGTGAGATGCCTCCGGTCGTCCATATTGACACCGACGCACCTCTTTACTCTGACATCGATGGCTCGCTGATCACCGACCAGATATGGGGTATCTACTACAAGCCAGATTTTTCCTTCGGCGGTATTCAGGGGGGCGCGATGCCCTACAAGGTCGAGAAGGATCCCGATGAGGTGGCGGTCGATCCCTATGGACCGAAGTCCCCGGATTTCGTCGTCGGCGAGGACTTCGCCAACATGTGGTGCTCGGCGCTGGCGTTTTGCCAGGAGCGCTTCGCCGGCAAGTCGGGGCTGTTTCGTGGCGAGGAGCCGTCTGGTGGCATTGGCTCGTTCACGGCGGACAGCTTCCCGGTATTCGACGTGTTTCGGGGTAACTGCT
>DASCOT010000128.1:0-6931 GCA_036012155.1 Acidobacteriota bacterium | reverse complement strand
CGCTTCGCGCTATCTCCTCGGCACGATCCAGCTGGATGTCGTGCACGCCGACGAGGTCGGCGGCAGGGCTTTCGGCGTAAATGCGCGCGTGGTGCCGGCCTATGGAGCCAACCCCGATCACCCCGACGCGTACCGGTTCAGGCATCGTCGGTTCTCGCGAACATCGCGATGTCGAACTTGCGCGCCAGCTCCTCGACACGAGTGCGGTCGAACAGGACGGTCATGTCGGCTTCGAGGGCCAGCGCCCTGGCGCCGGCGGCATGCATGGTCTCCAGCGTTCCGATGCCGACGACGGGGACATCGAATCGTAGATCTTGATCGGGCTTGGCGACCTTGACGACAACCGAGCCGGGTCCGCTGAGACCGCCGGCTCGTCGGATACAGGCGTCGGTCCCCTCCATTCCCTCGACGGCAACTACGGCCTTCTCTTTGACGACAACGGTTTGCCCTATGTCATGCTCACCCAGGGCCTTGGCGATACGCCAGCCGTGGCGGACGTCGGCCTCCTCCGTGGCCGTCAATGGACGCCCGGCCGTCCAACCCGGTAGCGGCATCAAGGAACGTAAATAGTGTGTCGAGGGAAGCAGGCGAATGCCGGACGACTCCAGCACGTTCGCTACGGCGCCGAGCAGCTGGTCGGTATGCCCGGATGGCAGGGAGGACAGCATCGCCTCCATTCCACCCTCGTCGTCGCGCTCGTACATGCGCTGTTGCTCGACCTTGCCTGCCATGATGGCATCCCCGATTCCGTCCTGTCGCCAACCATCGAGCACGCTCATGAAGGCGGGCAGATCTCCCCAGCGAAGCCAGCTGATTGCGTCGACTCGAGCCTCGAGCGCTGGATCCGTGATGCCGTGAATGGCAGCGGCGACGACGCGCCGCCCCGCCTGTCGCGCCTCCTGCGCCACTAGCAGGGGCATTTGGCTGCTGCCGGCGATCAGCGCCAGCGGCTCATTTGGCGATTCCGAGCTCACTGCTCTTCACGAAAGACACGAGCTGATCGATCTCCGGGCCGGCAAGGCCGGTCGAGGTGATCTTCGCTAGCGCTTGGGTGGTGTTCAGCTTTTCGCGGAACAGGAGGCGAAAGGCTCTCTTGAGATCGCTACGTACGTCATCGTCGAAGCCACGCCGCTGTAAGCCAATGGAGTTCAGCCCCAGGACACGCGCGTGGTTGCCATGAGCGCGAGCGAACGGCACCACGTCTTTGGTAACCCCGGCGTGTGCGGCCAGGTAGGCGTGTGCACCGATACGCACGAACTGTTGGATACCGCAGAAGGCGTTGAGGATGGCGAAGTCGCCGACCTCGACATGACCTGCCAGGGTGGCGGAGTTGCCGAAGATCGTGTGACTGCCGACCTGACAATCGTGCGCAACGTGCGAGTAGGCCATGAACATGTTGCCCGATCCGATCCGTGTCACACTGCCTCCGCCCTCGGTACCCCGATTTGCCGTAACGAATTCGCGGAACGTGTTGCGTTCGCCGGAATCCAGGAAGGAGACCTCGCCGCCGAATTTCAAGTCTTGTGGCTCGGAGCCGATACAAGCGTGCGGGAAGACGCGTGTCCCGGCACCGAGAGCCGTGTGGTCGTGCACCACCGCGAAGGCGCCGATCTCCGAATCATCTCCAATGATCGCGCTGGGATGAACGATCGCATACGGACCCAACTTGACGCCGACCCCGAGCGCAGCGCCCTCGTGTATGACGGCGGTAGGATGGCACTCGACCGGCGGGCTCATCGCGATGCGCCTGTTTCTGGATCGACCATCAAGGACAACAGAGTGGCTTCAGCGGCGAGCTCCCCGTCGACCGTAGCTCGGCCTGCCATCCTGCACGAGCTGCGACGCAAGGAAAGGACGGTTAGCTCGAGCCTCAGTTGGTCTCCGGGCACGACAGGGCGCCGGAACCGCGCCTTGTCGACACCGGCCAGGTAGAAGAACTTCCCGACAACGGCATCGCCCCCTTGGCGAATCGCCATCACCGCACCGGTCTGCGCCATCGCTTCGACGATCAGTACGCCGGGCATTACCGGGTTTCCTGGAAAGTGCCCCGCGAAGTAGGGCTCGTTCATCGTCACGTTCTTGATCCCGACGACGCGCTCGCCTGGATTGAACTCGACGATGCGATCGACAAGCAGAAACGGATAGCGATGTGGCAGCACCGCCATGATGCCTGAAATGTCGACCGTCAACGGCTACTCCTTGTCGCGGCTCTCGGCCGCCTTCTCCAACCGCCGGACTCGCTTCCGCAGCTCCGGCAACTTGGCGAGCGAACCGACCACACGCCGCCACAAGCCGATTTCCATGTGCGGATAACCTCCGACGACTGAACCCGGCGCCAGGTTGCCGTGGACGCCGCTCTTGGCAGCAAGCATCGAGCCGGCACCGATTACCTGGTGCCCCGAGGTGCCGACGTTGCCGCCCACAATGACGCCATCCTCCAGCACCGTGCTGCCGGAGAGGCCCGCTTGGCCGCTGATCGCACAGTGTTGCCCAATGTCGCAATTGTGGCCGATCTGTACGAGGTTGTCGATTTTGGTGCCCGCGCCCACGCGTGTGTCGCGTAGCGTACCGCGATCCACGCAGGAGTTGGCGCCGATGTCCACATCATTCTCGATGACTACGCCGCCGACCTGTGGGATCGTTCTGCGATCCTCGCCCTCACGAGCGAAGCCGAAGCCGTCCGCACCGATCACAACGCCGGCGTGAAGCACTACTCGGTTGCCGATCCGCGTCCCTTCGTAAACCGTCACGTTGGGATACAACAGGCAATCCTCACCCAGGCGGACGCTGCGTCCGATCGTGCAGCCGTGGGCAATCTCGCTGCGTGCCCCGATGATGGCTGCGGCACCTATCTCGACCTGCGCTCCCACGGCCACATCGGCCGCCAGTTCCGCTTCAGGATGGACGACGGCACTGGTATGGATGCCCGGGGGCATTGGCTGCAACGGGTAGAGCGTATCGAGCGCCAGTGCGATGGCTCGGTAAGGGTCGTCGACGCGGATCAGGTTGAGCTGCGCGTCTGCCGCGTCCTCTGACATATCGAGATCGCGCGGTACGAGCACCGCGGCGGCACGTGTGGCCTGCAACGACCGCCCGCGTTTCGCATCAGCCACGAAGGCAACATCGGTATCGGTAGCCAGCTCGATCTCCGCCACGCCAGCGACGAGCCGATCAGGGTCTCCATCGAGACTACCCCCGACAAGGTCCGTCAGCGCTGCCAGGCTCAGGCCGGCGGCGGATCTAGAACGTCGAGCCAATCGCGAACTCGAATGTCGACTTCTGCTCCCCGAAGATCTCCAGGGGTCTGAAGTTGTAGGCCCAGAAGAAGCGCATGGGAACGTTGAAGACGGGCGCGAAGATCTCGAACTCCAACCCCGCGGTTCGTCGCATGTCCTGGATGCTGACCTTGTCATCCGACAGCCACGCCTGTCCGGCGTCGTGAAAACCCTTGACGCGAAGGGCTGGAGTGAGAGAGAAGATGTACTCGATGTTGTACTGGAGTCCCTTGGTGCCGCCGAGGATGTTGCCGAACTCGTCAATCGGACCAATCGACCGCAGGCGCGTACCGCGAACCGAGTTGCTGCCGCCCAGGAAGAAGCGCTCGAAGATGGGGAGCTCCTCGAGCTCGCCAAGAGGCTCGGCGTAGTCGGCCCTGACGTTGAGCACCAAGATCTGTTTTGGGGTACGAATAAAGCCGGCGCGAGTCACGGTGGGGATATACCAGGTCGTGCGGAGGTTGGCGCGCCAGAAGTCGAGGGTGCCCCCGAGCGGCCCCCCAGCATACTCGAACGAGGCGCTCGTGCGGCTGCCGCGCGATGCCAAGAAGGGATTGTCGAGATTCGAGTGAAACATGAAGGGCCGCACCGAGCTGGTGACGCGTCGGCCCCGCGTCAAGAACAGAGCCTGGAACAACGGCGACGAGATGCTCCCCAGCGAGCTGCTGACATTCCCGATATCAATGACCTCGTAGTTGTACTCGAGGAATGCAGCGACCGTCTCGTCGAGGTTCAGCGGCAGACCGAAGCGGACGGCGCCGCCGGTCCCGGATCGTTGGAAGGCGGGAAAATCGATGGCGTCGCGGAATATATCGGCGCCAAATCGCACGCGCTTCCCGAGAAAGTAGGGGTCCGAGAACGAAAGACGTACGTTCTGGCGGAGCTTGCCAACCTGTCCGAAGAGCGAAAGAGTCTGGCCATATCCGAACAGGTTGCGCGTTGAATACCCGAACTGGACAAATCCCCCTTCGAGCGCCGACAGGCCACCCCCGAAAGAGATCTGATTGCGACCGATCTCCGCGACCCTCACGTCGACATCGACGGAGCCGAACTGCGGGTCTGCCGGCACCGCCGGATCAAGAGATTCCCCCGGGGCGGCGGTCTCCAACGCGTGCTCGACGTTCTGGAAGTAACCGAGACGCCACAGCCGTTCGATGCTGGTATCGAAGCGACGTTGATCCCAACGTGCCTGCTCGTGCAGGTTGAGGTTCCGTCGGAGCACGAAATCGCGGGTGTTGGTATTGCCCGAGAATTCGATTCGGTTGACGTGGTAAATGGCGTTCTCTTGCACCTGGTAGGTCAGATTGGCGGTACCGGTTGACGGGTCCTGATACGGCATCGGGGCGATGGCTACCTGTAGGTAGCCGGCGTTCGTGTATTTGTCGGAAAGTGCCTGGTTCGCTGCCTGCACTTCCTCGATATTCAGTACGTCGCCGCGCCGCAACCCTACTTCCTCGATGAGCTCGGCGTCGCTGAACTCGGTGTTGCCCTCGATGGTGATCTCGCCGATGTGATACTGCGTGCCTTCGTAGATCGGAATCGTGATCGCTAGCCGATCGCGGTCGTCGAACCAGAGCGATCGATCCTCGGGAAACACCTCGATCCGTGGATCGTCGGCGTCGAACTCCAGATAGCCATTGCGGTGATACAGCTTCGAGAGCTCGACTATGTCGAACTCGTAGGCAGCACGCGAATAGCGATCGCTCTTGCTGAGGAACGACATGAAGTGGTGCTCGGCCGTCCGCTTCATCGCCCAGCGAAGCTGCTGATCGCTGAATACCGTGTTGCCTTCGAACTGCACCAAGCCGATACGAACAGAATCTCCCTCGATGACTCTGTAGACCGCATCGACCCCGGCTCCGAGCTCGGATGGCACGACCTCCAGATCGATCTGTACGAACTGGAGGCCGTCGTCGCCTTGCAGCATGAAAGTCAGAACTTCGATGTTGTCGCGCAGCAGCTGCTCGTCGATGGGATCGTTGATCCTCACGCTGCGCTCGACTAGGGCGAGTCGCTCGAAGAAGTCCTGCATGCTCACCTTGCCGGTTCCCTCGATCCGGACCTGGCGGAGCAAGGGCAGCTCGTCGACTTCAAGGATGAGCACGACGCCGCCGTTGGTTCCCTCCTCCCAGCTCATTACCACGTTGTGGAACCAGTTCGTGTTGAACAGCGACATGTAGTCGAGTTCTGCGGTGGCAACGTCGAAAGGCGCCCCGGCGCGGCTCGCCATATAGAAGCTGATCGTGTCGGTATCGAAGCGGTCGTTGCCGACTATACGGATCTCCTCGATATTACGCCCCTGCGGGCCTGGTCTCGCGGCAGCGACTTGGGCCGGCGACAGCTGGGCGGGTGCAGCCTGAAGCAGGCTCGGCCCCACGGCGAACGTAGCCAGCAGTGTGAGGGCCACTGCTCGGATGGCGAGGAAGTAGCGGTGCTGGTCGCTCGGGAGAAGGTTCATGGCGTCTTCGGGCGCAGGGGGTTTGTAACGTCTAGCGCCCACGCGGCGGGTCGCGGGCACACCATGGCGGGAATGATACCGCCTCGAAGCTTCGGTGGCCTGACTCGCCGGCCGGCGCTCGTGGTCCCCCATACTCTCTACACGATGACGTCCGCCGGCTCGGGCTCCTGCTCGATGCGCGCGACGTCGAGGTGTAGGCCACCATCTTGTGCGGAGACCGTCACGTGGGCACCGGTTCCCAACTTCCCGCGGATGAGCTCCTCGGCAAGGGCATCTTCAATGTGCTTCTGGATGGCTCGCCGGAGCGGCCGCGCTCCGTAGCTGCGATCGGCACACGTCGTGTCGATAAGCCATTGGTAGGCAGGCTCGTCGAGCGTCACCCGGATGTTCTTGCTGGCAAGGTGTTCGTTCACCTGGTTGACCATCAAACGGATGATCTGTTGCAGGTGCTCGTCGGTCAGCGCATGAAACACGATGGTCTCGTCCAGCCGATTCAGAAACTCGGGGTTGAACGTGCGCTTTACTTCTTCGACAACGCGATCCCGCATATCGGCAAACGTGGCAACGTCGTCTAGGGCTCGGAACCCCAGACCGCCGCGCTTCTGCATGAACCGGGCGCCAATATTCGAGGTCATGATCAGGATGCAGTTCTTGAAGTCCACCGTGTTGCCCAGCCCATCGGTGAGCTGACCGTCCTCGAACACCTGCAACAAGATGTTGAAGATCGATGGATGCGCCTTCTCGATCTCGTCGAGCAATACCACGCTATAGGGATTGCGACGTACCCGATCGGTTAGCTGACCGCCCTCCTCGTGACCCACGTACCCCGGGGGGGAGCCGATCAGCTTTGAGACCGAGTGGCGCTCCATGAACTCGGACATATCGAAGCGTACCAGCGACCGGTCGTCGCCGAACAGGAACGCGGCGAGGGTCCGCGCGACCTCCGTCTTGCCCACCCCAGTCGGTCCCAGGAACAGGAACGACCCGACAGGACGATGCGGTGACTTGAGGCCGGCACGCGACCGACGGATGGCCCGCGAAACCACCTCGATGGCCTCGTCTTGCGCAACGATCCGCGTGTGAAGCTGCTCCTCCATGTTGATCAGCTTGTCCATTTCCTCCTGCTTGATGGAGGCGATCGGGATACCGGTCCAGTTCGATACCACCTGCTCGATGTCTTCGACGCTCACCAAGAGGG
>DASCOT010000127.1:0-6520 GCA_036012155.1 Acidobacteriota bacterium | reverse complement strand
CGCGGGAATCGGCGCTGCGGCGGCGCGGGCCCACGCCTTCGGCATCACCGCGGCCATCGAACCGGGGCTCGACGCGTTCTACCTCGATGCCTACCGTGCGCTCGCGCAGCGAGAAGGGCTCGAGCTTCGAGTGCTCGCGTCGCTCTCGCCGCTCGGTTGGCAGCCCGGGGCAGTCGTGCCGGAGGAGCTCTTTTCGTTGCTGTCGGATCGCGAGCAATACCGGGTGCCGCCGCTGGCAGTCGACTCGGTCAAGCTCTACACCGATGGCGTGATCGAATCGGGAATGGGCTACCTTGTCAGTCCCTACGTCGGCGCGAACGGCTGGGGCCGCGGTGCACCCTACTATGACCCTGCAGACTTCAACGCCCTCGTTACGCAGATCGATGCTCAAGGGCTCCAGGTTCACATCCATTCCATCGGTGACGCCGGCGTGCGGATGGCCCTCGACGCCTTCGCGGCGGCGCGGACCGCCAATGGCGCACGCGATACACGCCATCACATCGTGCACCTGCAGCTGATCGACGCGGTGGATCGACCCCGCTTCGCCGAGCTCGGCGTGGCAGCCAATTTCCAGGGTTACTGGGCTTGGCCGAATGCCTGGTCTCTGGAGATGGACCTGCCGATTCTCGGCGCGGAGCGTACCGAGGCCATGTTCCCGATAGGCAGTGTCGAGCGCGCCGGCGGGCACATCGTCGGTGGTAGCGACTGGTGGGTCACGTCGATGAACCCGCTCGACGCCATCGAAGCGGCGGTGCGCCGTCAGGATCCTCACTCCGAGGAGGGCCCGACGCTGAACGCTGCGGAAAGAGTGAGCCTCGACGCGATGCTGGCCGCCTACACACGCAACGGCGCGTGGCTGGCCGGACGCGAAGACGAGGTCGGGACCATCGAGGTAGGCAAGCGTGCCGACATCGTGGTGCTCGACCGTGACCTGACGCGCATCCCAGCCACCGAGATCAACGAGGCGGAGGTTGTGATGACCTTCTTCGACGGCGCGCTCGTGTACAGCGCGCTCGATGGGCCATGGCGCGATTGAGGTCATCGCAGCATCAACAGCGGGCCGCTACTGACTTCTAAGCGCAGCTGCTCCGAGCGGAGTGCCGCAAGTCGCGTGGGTCGTACGCCGCCAGTTGAACGTGTATGCCCCACAGGTCCCGGCGCAGGAACTTCCTCGGCTGCTGCTTGCGCGGCCGTGGAGATCACGTGCCTGTGGCAAGAACCGTTGTCGTGCTTCCACGCAAGAGCTATCGTGGGCTCGTCGGAGCCGCGGGGCCACACAGTTGCCACCGCCCGACAGGACATCGGAGAGCGTGGCCCTTGGTCGCGAAGCCGCTTCGAAGCAGTGTCGTCCGACCACACGGAACTGCCCACGGCCCCTCGTTTCGGTGTCATCGGACCTTGTTGCAAAGGAAGGTGCCCGATGCGACTCGTGCGCTCTCGAGCTCGGTGCCAAAGCCGCGCTCTCTCCGTAGCTCTTTCGTATTTCCTCCTGGCGAGCGCCGCCGACCACTCGGCGATGGCGGCAGGACGGCAATCCGCTCGGGTCCCCATGAGTGTCGACGATGCGCTGCGTTTGAAGCGGCTCGGCAACGTGCTGCTGTCACCCGACGGCGAGCGCGTCTTCTATTCGGTTTCGGAGCTCGACTGGGACGAGAACGAGCGCCGAACCCGCTACTTCATGGTTCCTTTCTCCGGGGGCGAGGCGCGCCAGTACATCGGCGATGCCGGCGGCCGCTCGTTTCGCTTCTCGCCTGATGGCGACCAGCTGACGTTTCTTCGCGACGTCGATGATGAAGCGCAGGTGTTCGGCTTGCCGACCGGCGGCGGGGAAGCGCGCCAGCTCACCGCCCACAAGGGTGGGGTCGAGGCGTACAGATGGTCGCCCGATGGCAGCGCGATCTTCTTTTCCGCTGAAGAGACACGCAGCGACGACGAGCAACGCGAGCACGACCTCGGCTTCGATCCGGTGTTCGTCGACGAGGCCCCCAACGGCAAGCACGAGGCTCGCTTCAGCAACCTGTGGGTGCACGACATGGCCTCGGATACGGAGACCCGCCTGACGAACCAGGAGCTCATCGTCGGCGCCTTCGATATCTCACCTGACGGTGGCCAGGTGGTATTCACCGCGCGACCCGACGATCGCACCAACTACCCGTTCCTGTCCGAGATGTACCTCTACGAGCGGGTGGGCAGCCGGCTCACTCGCCTGACCGATAACAGCGCCCCCGAGGACGATCCGCAGTGGGCTCCCGACGGCGGCTCCATCTTGTATCGGGCTCCGTCCGATGCCGGCTTCGACCTCAGCAACGGTTACTTCTGGATCATGGATGTCGCCTCACAGACGGCTCGTCGTCTCGACGGCCAAAACCAGGGCGAAGTCGACAACGTTGCCTGGACGGCCGATGGCACCGGCATCCTGTTCAACGAGAACCGTGGCACCGACACCAACCTGTATCGGCTGGATATCGGCTCCGGCGACGTCACTGCGCTCACCGATCGCGTCGGGACGATGCGGTCGCGGGCCTTCTCGGCCGATCGCAGGCGAGCAGTCTTCTCGTACGAGAACTTCACCACCCCTGCCGATCTATGGGCGCTACACCTGGATGGTGGTGAACCGACGCGACTGACCAACGTGAATCCCGTCATAGGCGACACCATCGGCGTTGTCGACGGCGAAGTGCTCAGCTGGCCTGGCAAGAACGACATGCGCATCGAGGGTGTCTTCATGAACGCCCTCGACCATCAGCCCGGTGACCCCCAGCCATTGATCGTGCACATCCACGGTGGTCCGGCGGGTGTCGTCACCAACAGATTCGATGCCGAGTTCCAGACGCTCGCCGGCCTCGGCTACGCCATTCTGGCCCCCAATGTTCGTGGCAGCAGTGGCTACGGCGATGAAGTGCTACGCGGCCTCATGGGCGAGGTCGGTGACGGCGAGCTCATCGACATGATGGCCGGTCTCGATTACACGATCGCCAATCGCGATATCGACCCGGAGCGCCTTGGCGTACGCGGCTGGAGCTGGGGCGGCGTTGCAACCAGCTACACGATCACCCAGACCAACCGCTTCAAGGCCGCCTCGGTCGGCGCGATGGTGGGCAACTGGGCCGCCGAAACCGGCCCGGGCTTCAACTTCGACGTGTCGCTCTGGTATATCGGTGACTCTCCCTGGAGCCAACCGGAAGAGTGGGCGAAGCGCTCGGCGATCACCCATGTGAGCAACGTCACCACGCCGACGATCATCTTCCACGGTGCCCGCGACGAGACCTCGAGCGTCGGGCAGAGCTTGATGTTCTTCACCGCACTGCGAGACATCGGCAAAGCTCCGGTGCGCTACGTCAAGTTCCCACGGCAGGGCCACGGCATCGAGGAGCCGCGGCTGGAGCGCGTGTACCTGGTCGAGGAGATCCGCTGGTTCAAGAAGCACATCGAAGGCGTCGACTGGGAGCCGTCGGAGTTGCCGGAGAAAGCGGCAGCCGGAAGGAGAACGGGTCGATGAAGCAGCATCGACAACTGTGTCGCCGATACGTCGCCGCGTTGTTGGGAGCGGTCTTGGTCGTTGCGCCGTCGAGCCTTCGGGCCCAGGAGCTCGACCCGGCCATGTACGGGGCGCTCCGCTATCGACACATCGGGCCCGAGGGCAATCGGGTCATCGCCATCGCCAGCCATCCCGGCAACCGGGAGGTCATCTATGCCGGAGCCGCTTCGGGCGGCGTCTGGAAAACCACCGACGGCGGGTTGAACTGGGACCCCGTGTTCGACGACACGGACGTGGCTTCGGTGGGCGCCTTGGCGGTTTCGATCTCCGACCCGAACGTCGTCTGGGCAGGCACCGGTGAGACCAACATCCGCAGCATGATCTCGATCGGCAACGGGATCTACAGATCGACCGACGCCGGCAAGACCTGGCAGCACATGGGGTTGCGCGAGACCGGAAGAATCGGCCGCGTGGTGATCCATCCCGACAATCCGGACGTCGTCTTCGCCGCCGCCGTCGGAACCGCCTACGGCCCGCAGCAGGAGCGCGGCGTATTTCGCACCGTCGACGGCGGCGAGACCTGGGAACGGGTTCTCTTCGTGGGCGAGGACACGGGTGCCTCCGACATCGCCATGGACCCGTCCAATCCGCGCAACCTGGTTGCCGGCATGTGGCCGATCGACATCAAGACCTGGCAGAGAACCAGCGGCGGCGACAACGGCGGCATCTTCGTTACCCACGACGGCGGCGACAGCTGGGAGCGCGCCACCGAGGGCTTGCCCGAGCCACCGACCGGCAAGATCGCCGTGGCTTATGCGCCGAGCAACCCCGAGCGCATCTATGCGCTCATCGAGACCGACCAGTACGCGTTCAAAGGTGTGCTGTGGCGCTCCGACGACGGCAGTGATTCCTGGCAGTTGATCAGCCGCGACCAGCAGTACCACACGCGCCCGCACTACTACACGCGCCTGGTGGTGGCGCCCGACAACGATGACGAGGTCTATTTCCTGGCGACGCGTCTGGCGCGCACGCTCGACGGTGGCGAGACCGCCTCGATTCTGAACAACGCCGGCGGCGATCATCACGACATGTGGATCGATCCGGCGATCCCCGACCGGATTCTGCTCGCCAACGACGTCGGCGTTTACATCAGCCTCAATCGGGCCGATTCCTGGTACCACCCGGATCTTCCAGTTGCTCAGATGTACCACGTTGCCGTCGACGACCAGGTGCCCTATTTCGTCTATGGCAATCGGCAGGACGGGCCGACGCGTCGGGGACCGAGCCGCAGCCTGGCGGGTGGCGGCTGGCACTCGGTGGGTGGTGGCGAGGCCGGCTGGGCGATACCGGATCCGTTCGACAACAACATCGTCTGGGCCTCCAACGAGCAGGGCGTGCTGACGCGCTACGACCTGCGCACCGGGCACACCGCCAACGTGCAGGTGTGGCCGGAGACACCGGTCGGAAAATCACCGCGCCACCTCAAGTACCGCTGGGTGTGGAGCTACCCGGTGGTGGTGTCGCGCCACGCCCCGGGCACGCTGTACGTCGGCAGCCAGTACGTCCACAAGACAGCGGACGGGGGGCAGACGTGGACCGAGATCAGCCCCGACCTGACCACCGACGACGAGACCAAACAGGTGGACTCGGGCGGACTCACTTTCGACAACGTCGGCGTCGACTACGGCACCACACTGTTTGCCATCGGCGAATCGCCGCTCGACCCCGACGTCCTCTGGGCGGGCAGCAACGACGGGTTGGTGCACGTAACGCGCGATGGCGGCGAGAGCTGGACGAACGTGACGCCGAGCACCGAGAGCCTGCCACCCTGGGGCACGGTGAGCAGCATCGAGGCATCACACTTCGAGGCGGGCGGCGCCTATATCGCAGTCGACCTGCACCAGATCGACGATCGCGACCCCTATGTGTTTCGAACCAAGGACTTCGGCGCCTCCTGGACGCGCATCACGAACGGCATTCCGCCAAGCATGCTCAGCAACGTGCATGTCGTGCGGGAGGACCCCGAACGTCCCGGCATGCTCTACCTGGGCACCGAGAACACCGTCTACATGAGCGTCGACGACGGCGACAGCTGGCTGCCGTTGCGCAACAACCTGCCGCCGGCGCCGATCCACTGGCTGACCGTTCAAGAGCGATTCGGCGATCTGGTGCTCGGCACCTATGGGCGCGGCTTCTGGATCCTCGACGACCTGTCGCCAATGCGACAGCTCACCTCCGACGTGCTGTCGAAGGAGCTGCACCTGTTCGAGCCGCGCCCGGCCTACCGGCTCCTGCGCCGCAGCCTGCCGGGCGAGCCGCTTCGCGACGGGCCCTCCGGGTACGTGGAAGACCCTCCCTATGGCGCGGCGATCAACCACTACCTCGCCGAGGCCACCGACGAGCGCGCCACGATCACGATTCGCGATCAGGCAGGCAACGTGGTGCGGACGCTCCCTGCAACGACGAGCCCCGGGATCAACCGCTCCTACTGGGACCTCCGGTACGAAGACTCGCCGCCGGTGGAGCTTCGCACCCCGCCGCTCGGACACCCGGGAATCGCCTTCGGCCCGGAGAGCATTCGGTACAACGCCGCCGGCTGGCGCGAGCTCGATGTCGAGGGCAGCGGCGGCAACGGCCCGCTGGCGCCGCCGGGCATGTACACGGTCGAGCTCGAGATTGGCGCGCAGCAGATGCGAACGACTCTGCAGGTGCTCAAGGACCCCACCTCGGCAGCCAGTGAAGAGGACATTCGAGCGCAGATCGACCTGGCGCTGCGTATCCGCGACGAGGTGAGCGCGTTGACGGCAATGGGCAATTCCATCGAGTGGCTCCGCAAGCAGATCGACGACCTCGAGGACCTGGTGCGACGCCGCACCGATATGACCGAGCTAGAAGAGGCTGCGGACTCGTTCGATCAGCAGTTGGTCGCCCTCGAGCGTGAGTTCTACATCCTGCGAACCACCGGGGCATCGGAGAACCTGCTGCGCTTCCCGGCCGGCCTGTACTCGCACCTGCAGATGCTCGGCAACTATGTGACGACCG
>DASCOT010000126.1:0-55345 GCA_036012155.1 Acidobacteriota bacterium | reverse complement strand
TGGGAGTCATCTTGATCGCATCGCAGCGCACAGCGCTCGAGTGCCAGGTATGCGGCTTCGTGCGGCCGCGTAGCTGACACTGCGCTAGCAGGCTGGCGACACGGTCGACGACCGGCTACCATTCCCCCGTCGAGGCCGGCTGGGGCCGTTCATCAATCAGGAGTCGATTCGCCCCGCCGAGCCACCCGCGAGGTTGATCTTCCTTCCGCGAGACGCCCCTTGTGCATCCGTCGCTCTGTGCGTCCGCGCATCGAACTCTGAGCCTTTCCACGAAACTCTGCGTCTTCCGTAAAGAGGTGACGAATGTCCGACAAGTCCGAGGTCCGTGTTCGCTTCGCGCCCAGCCCTACCGGTGAGCTGCACGTCGGCGGCGCCCGCACGGCACTCTACAACTGGCTGTTTGCTCGCCACCACGACGGAAAATCCATTCTGCGTCTCGAGGACACCGACGAGCAGCGCTCGCAGGATGAGTTCCTGGAGTCGATTCTCGGCTCCCTGAGCTGGTTGGGGCTCGATTGGGACGAGGGTCCGATAAGTCAGAGCGAGCGCCTCGACCTATATCGAGACTACGTATCGCTGCTGATGAACTCGGGCCACGCCTACTATTGCTTCGCCAGCCAGGAAGAGCTCGACGAACAGCGTCAGGAAGTCCTCGACGACGAGGGTGAGAACTGGGTCTACCGGGGAGCGGACCGCGATCTGGACACCGATGAGGTGCGTAAGCGGATCGAGGCCGAGGAGCCGCATACCGTTCGCTTCAAGGTTCCAGACGACGGATCGATCACCGTCAACGATCTGGTACAGGGCGAGGTGACCTTCGAGTGCTCGACTATCGAGGACTTCGTGCTGCTGCGCTCTGATGAGAAGCCCACGTATCACCTCTCCAACGTCGTCGACGACATCGAGATGGGGATCACCCACGTAATCCGCGGTGCCGACCATCTTTCCAACACCCCGAAACAGGTGCTCGTGTACCAAGCGCTCGACGCCAAGCTACCGGAGTTCGGCCACCTGCCGCTCATCCTCGGGCAGGACGGTAAGCGTCTGTCGAAGCGCCACGGAGCTACCTCGGTCACCTACTTCCACGACAAAGGCTACCTCCCGGGCGCCGTCGTCAACTACCTGTCTCTGCTCGGCTGGAACGCCGGCGACGACCGCGAAGTCTTTACCGTTGCCGAGCTCATCAGCGAGTTCACCCTCGAAGGTGTCAACAAGTCGAACCCGAAGTTCGACCTCGAGAAGCTGTCGTGGCTCAACGGCGAGTACATCTCCAAGGTTCCTGCCGGCGAGCTGCGCGAAGCCGTGCGTGACGCGCTACGCGTTCGTGGTTGCTGGGAGGAAGAGCTCGATATGGAGCGGCGCGACTACTTCTTCGCGCTGATCGAGCTGTGGCAGTCGAGAGCGCGCACAACGAACGAGCTCGCCGACAACATCGCCCCCTTCCTGACTGAAGCTTTCGCCTATCACCCTGATGGCATCAAGGAACACGTTCAGGGCAAGGATGTGCTCGGCCTCGTCGAGGCGTTTCGTGAGACTCTGCTCCAGGTCGACCCCTGGGAGCAGGAGGAGCTCGAGAAGACCCTTCGTGAGGTCGCAGAGGGCATGGACCGCGAGGCCAGTGATCTGATCCACGTGGTCCGCATCGCTCTCACCGGTAAGAAGGCGTCGCCGGGCATCTTCGAGGTTCTCGAGATGATGTCGCGAGACAAGGCACGAGCGCGCCTCGATCGCATGATCCGCTATCTGCGCAAGCTCGACGCGGCGCGAAAGAAGCGCGAAGAGCAGGTCAGCGCATAGATTCAGCCATCGGAGAAGGGACTCTAATGGACACCGATGAGCCGGCTCGTCGGGTCTCCCTGAAGCTCGGCGGCGCCGTGCGACCGGTCATCGGCATGGTCCACCTGCGTGCCCTCCCGGGCGCACCTACCTACGGTGGTAGCGTCGAGGCGATCCGAACGGCAGCTTTGCGCGACGCGGAGGCCCTTCAGATCGGCGGGGCCAGCGCCTTGCTGGTAGAGAACTACTTCGACGCCCCCTTCTATCCGAATCGCGTGCCGGCGCACACGGTCGCTCACATGACGGCAATCGCCAGCGCGCTGCGACAGCGCGTCGATCTACCGCTGGGGGTGAACGTGTTGCGCAACGACGGGCGCGCGGCGCTGGCTGTAGCCCACGCCGCAGGCGCCGATTTCATCCGGGTGAACGTGCTGGTCGGTGCACGCATGACGGATCAAGGCATCCTTGAGGGTCGCGCCCATCTACTGGCGCGCGACCGTGTCCAACTCGGCGCTCGTCAGACGCGCATCTTCGCCGACGTCAACGTCAAGCATTCGGCGCCCCTGGCAGCCTACGATCCGGACCAAGAGGTCGAGGACGCCATCGTGCGAGGGGGCGCCGACGCCGTGATCGTATCGGGCGCCGGTACAGGCAAGCCGATCGCCGCGAAGGAATTGCAACGCGCGCGTGAGGCGGCGGCCGGTGCACCGGTGCTCGTGGGCTCCGGCGTGACTCCGTCGAGCGTCGCCGAGTTGGCGGCGGCCAGCGGCTTCATCGTCGGCACCTCCACAAAGCAAGCGGGCAAAGTCTCCGAGGCAGTCGATCCGCAGCGTGTTCGAGCGCTCGTTGACGCGGTCGGCGCGTTGGCCAACGGGTGAGGTCGCCGGTGACCGGCTAGCGCAGGATACCGGCGGTGCGATCCGGGTTCCCGTCGTTGCCGGGCACCTCGATTCCGAGCGCGGCGCCAAGCAGATCGTAAACATCGACCGCCTCGATCGCGGGGGTGATGACACCGCTGGCGAACGACGGCCCGGCAGCGACGAAGATAGCGTGCATCTCCGGGTGCGTCGGGTCCTGACCGTGATCGCCGGCGATCATGCCGTCGCCCCAGGCCTCGCGTCGCGCCCGCGTGAGGACCTCCCAACCCACATCCGGCATCGCCAGTATGGGTGACATCCGTGGATGGTCGTATAGATGCAGCCGCGCGGGAGCCTCATGGCGACGATAAACGTGCAGGTTCGGATGGACTCCGGCCAGCGCATCGAAGATCAGATCCTCTCGACCCGGTCTCGGAAACACCTGCAGCAACGCGCCCTGCTCGAAAACCTCGTCGGGCTCCAGATCGACGAGGTCATCCACCAGAATCACCCGCTCCGCGTCCATCTGTGCCATCCCATGGTCGGCAACCAGGACAATATTGGTCGACTCCAATAAGCGCCGTTCGTCGAGCCCTTCGAGCAGCCGTCCGACGATTGTGTCGACGCGACGGACCGCCGCCATCGTCTCGTCGGCCAGTGGACCGAAGCGATGGCCGCTCTCGTTAGGCTCTTCCAAGTACAACGCAATGAGCGACGGCCGTTGGCGGGCCGGAAGGTCAATCCAGCCCAGGGCCTGGTCGACGCGAGCCTCGAACGGAACGCTGCCGTCATACTCACTCCAGTAGGTCGGCGATACGCCTTGTATGGCCGCCTCGGATCCCGGCCAGAAATAGGTGGCGGACCGGAGTCCTTGGCGCTCTGCCGCCACCCAGATCGGTTCGCCGCCCCACCAGCGACCCTTGGCTATCTCGCTGCGCCGACTGAGCCCGAACTCCTCGGGCCATCCCGGGTCGCGCATATTGTTGGAGATGATGCCATGGTGACCCGGATACAGCCCGGTCACCAACGTATAGTGACCTGGAAAGGTCTTGCTCGGGAAGGGCGGGATGAGGCCCTCGGCGCACACCCCGGCGGCTGCCAGGCGATCCAGGTTCGGTGTCTCGACCCGCCCGAGGTAATCGGCGCGGAAGCCGTCCATGGAGATCAAGACCAGCGTAGGCGGCAAGGTGGGAGCGCTGGTGTCGTCCTGGCTGCACCCGACAGCGGCCATCCACAACGTTGCAGACACTGCGGCTACCGTTCGTGAGAGCGTCCGACCCATCGTGTCCCCGGAGGCCCCGGCTACGCGCATTGCCGCCGGGCTGATCCGGCTCTGAGAGCCGGCCAGGGAAGTCTAGCCGCTCACGGATCCGTGGACCGACCCTGCCGCGCCCGACTCCGGCCGGCAGCCGCGACAGCGCGCCCAATATCAGGGACCAGAAGGGAAACGCCGATCCCCGCGACGGCCGGGGGAATGAGACCGTTGACTGGACTGTCTAGTATGCGACGGTCATGGAGACCCCTGGTTCGCCCGATTCGCTCCCAGGTGCGGAGCAAGATGACCGGAGCTTGGTCGATCGGGCGCGGCGGGGAGACCAGCAGAACCTGTCTCGATCGAGTCGGCATACGGTCTGGACGACAAGCTACCCGACATCGGTGCGAGCGATTCGCTGTGAGTCCGAGGACCCGCTCTTCCCTGCTGCTTGGCTCCACGTTGGCGATCGGCGTGGTGCTCGGTGTGTTTCTTGGCGGAGCCGTCCAGCAATTTCGCTTCGGGACGATCCAGGGTCTCGGGGACCGACGGGGCTTCGTGCGCCACATGGAGCGGATCATCGACCCCCGAGACGAACAGCAGCGCCAAGCGATCCGTCCGATCCTCGAGGCGACCGCCGAGCGCAACCACGACATCGACCGCGAATCTCGCCAGCAGCTGCGCGCCGCGCTCTACGCGATGATTGCCTCGCTCAGCGAGCACTTGGACGACGACCAGCGCCGGCGACTGGAAGACTTCGCCCGGCGACCACCGCGCCGAGGGCCGCCCGGCGGGCCGCCACCACCACCGCGCTGATCGAGGCTCGCGGCGGCCCTCTACCGCACGAGCTGCCGCAGCGCCGCCAGCTTGGGCCCGAGGCCAGCCTCAATCTCCTCGACCCGACGCTCGACATCGAGCGTCTCGATGGCGATGATGCGTGAATCGGCATCGAACTCGGCTATCTGTCTCCTCAGCGTCCCTCGCGCGCCGCGCGATCGATCAGGCGCTTGAGGCTACGTCGCTCCGCGTCGGTAAGCCTGTCGCTGCGAATCTCCAGTAGCGCCGCCAACGCGCCTTCGGTAGATCCGTCGAAGAAGGTCTGCAGAACGTGGTCGAGCGCCGACCGGCGCGCCGTCTCACGCGCCACCGTAGGCGAGTAGACGTAGCGCGGGCCCTGTTGCTCGAAGCCGACCTGGCCTTTCTCCACCAGGATCCTCAGGATCGAACGCACCGCCGGGTCGGTCGGCGGCGTCGTCATGGCGATGCGAACCTCCGCCGCCGTTGAATCACCCCTCCGGTGCAGGATGTCCATGACCTCGCGCTCGCGACCACTGAGCGTTCCTGGCTTCTTCTTCACCACCTCTCGACTCCCGTTACCGGTGTAGACGTCGGTGAACCTAGCAGCGTGATGTTGAAAATTCAACATCACGCTGAAATTTCAACATTTTGGCACCACTTGCTCCAATCAGTTGGATCGGAGTCACAGCCAGGCTCGGCCACGGGAGCTTCGAGAGCCCGTTGCCGGCCTCGCCCGGTCGCCGAAATCCCCTGGGCCATAACGAAAAAACCCTCGCGTCGGGCTCGACAATTGGGGCTTCAGGGTCCAGCCTGGAAGCTGTCAGACACCAATTATTTCCTGTGGGGGGGAAAATGACCAAGGCTGATATGGCCGCAAAGCTGGCCAGCAGGTGCGACCTTTCCAAGGCCAAGGCCGAGGAGATCATCGACTGCATCTTCTCGACCAAGCCGGGACAGGGCATCATCGCCGTCGAGCTCGATGCCCGTCGGAAGGTTTCGATCGCCGGCTTCGGCAACTTCGAGACCCGCAATCGCAAGGCGCGTCTCGGCCGCAACCCGGCCACCGGAGCGACGATTCATATCAACGCCACCACGGTGGCAGCGTTCAAGGCGGCGAAAGGCCTGAAGGATCGCGTCGCCATCTGAGGACTATCGCTGGGCTGAGCGAAGAGACCATCGGGTGACCGAATCAGATCCGTCCGCTGGTGGGGACACTAGATCCGGGTTGTTCGTGGTCATAGCGCTGATTGCTTCGGCGATGGCGTTCTTCGTGACCGGTGTCGCCCTGCTGCTAAGGGGCGGATACGAGCTGATAGGGGGCGTCCTTCTCGCAGTCGCGTTGGGGGACGCCCTTTGTGCGTTCGTAGTTGGCCGGAGAGCCCGCTAGAGGGCGATGGCGCGCTAGGGATTTGATTCGAGACCCGGCGGCTGTGCTCCTGGTGCTCGCCGCGGTGGTGTGCCTGGCGCTCTGGCTGGAGCAGAGATTCGCCCCCTTCCGGGCCTTAGGCGCCGCCCTGGTGGGGATCTTGATCGGCATGGCGCTGTCCAACTCGGGCGTCCTGCCAGGGACCTCACCCACCTATCAATGGCTGAGTAGTCGAGGCGTCAGCCTCTCTGTCGCGCTCATCCTGATCAACGTCAATCTGCGATCGCTGGCAAATGCCGGCATGAGCATGCTGGCCGCCTTCGGGATCGGTGCAGCCTCCACCGCGGCTGGGGCCATCACCGGCGCGCTCCTGTGGAGCGGCAGCGTCGGAGCCGAGAGCTGGAAGCTGGCCGGTCAGTTTACCGGCACCTACACCGGCGGCGGCATGAACTTCGCGGCGCTGGGACGTGCCTTCGATACCAGCAGCGACCTCTTCTCGGCAGCGGTCGCCGCCGACGTGGCGCTCACCGCGTTGTGGATGGCGGCGTGCCTCATCGCACCGTTATTGCTCTCACCCGGTAGCCCGACCCGAGCCGGGACGGTGGACACACTTCGAGAGGAGCCTTCGGGTGTGGCGCGGGCACTCAACAGCAGCGTTCGGCCGATCGCCATCACCGAGCTAGCGGCGCTGGTGATGCTGGCCGTGGGCGCCGTATGGCTCGCCGGGCGGCTCGCCGCCCTGGTACCGGCGCTGCCCGAGATTCTCTGGTTGACCACGATCGCTCTGTTGCTCGCGCAGGTTCCCGAGATAAAGGGACTGGCCGGAGGGGCCTTGCTCGGCAACTATGTTCTGCTCTTGTTCCTCGCCTCCAACGGCGCTCAATCCGTGCTGGCGAACATATTTCGCGTCGGGCCAGCCGTCTTTTGGTTCGCCGCCACCACGGTGGTCGTACATGGCATTGGCATCTTCGGGATCGGGCGGCTGGTGGGCATCGATGCCTCGACATTGGCAGTGGCGTCGCAGGCCAACGTCGGAGGCCCCGCGTCCGCGGTTGCGCTGGCGTCGGCTCGTGGTTACACGGACCGACTGCTCCCCGGCGTTGCCATCGGCCTTTTGGGGTACGCGGTCGGAAACTACACTGGATTCATGGTGGCGAACTTGATGCGCAACTGGCTGGGTGGGTAACGCCGCATCCGGAGGTTCTTCTCATATCCAGACAGCCCGTAACCGGCATGCTGCAAGGCTTGCAGGCGTCGCAGAAGCGAGGCTTGGAGCGCACGTTCCGGCGTCGCGTGCCACCCGAGAAGGTCGTTTCGGGGGAGCTTGCTCGACACCTCGCCGAATTGTCTCGCGAGCTCGGCCGCCAGATCGGCGTGCTGCTGGCCCGGAACGGAGCCGTACGGCACGTCATCGTGGGCGACGCCCACAAGCTCATGCTCCCCGATATCGGCCGCCTGCGAGGTGGTACCGGACGCTTCCGCGGCCTGCGGTTGGTCCATACGCACCTGCGAGGAGAGGCACTTAGCGACGATGACCTGAACGATCTGGCGCTGCTCCAGCTGGACATGGTGGCGATGATCGAGGCCCAGGCCGATGGCCTGCCGGGCCGTGTCGAGGCCGCCTATCTCGATCCGGCTGCGCTTGCGGCTCCCGGCGATGGCGAGCCACTCGGCGATCCGTTCGTTCACCAACACGCCCGCAACGTCCAATCGCTCGATCTCGACTTCGCCGCCACCATAACCGCGCTCGAGGAGGAGTTCGCCCGCGTCGTCGGCCGCGCACGCGGGCCCAAGGATGCCGAGCGTGCTCTAGTGATCGGTTCTCGACCCCAGGACGAGCATTTCGAGGAGACGCTGGAGCTCGTGCGCTCGTCTGGTGTCGTCATTGCAGGCACGATGCGGCAGAAACGCCGCATCCATCCGAAAACGATCGTCGGGCGAGGCAAGCTACACGAGCTGATCCTCGAGGCAATGCGTCGCAACGCCGACGTGGCTATCTTCGATATTGATCTCAAGCCCGCCCAGGCTCGGGCGTTCGAAGACGCCACCGGGATGAAGGCAATCGATCGTACCCAGCTAATCCTCGATATTTTCGCCCAACGAGCCCGCAGTCGAGATGGCAAGCTTCAGGTGGAGCTCGCGCAGCTCCGCTATTCTCTGCCACGGTTGACCGATCAGGACGCCGGCCTATCGCGCCTCACCGGCGGCATCGGCGGACGCGGCCCGGGCGAGACCGTGCTGGAGATCGGCCGACGTCGCATCCGCGACCGCATTCGGCGCCTCGAGAAGCAAGTCGAGCAGCTGTCCAAGCAGCGCGATGTGCGACGGCGACGACGGCGCCAGCAGGGCCTACCCGTGCTGTCGATCGTCGGCTACACGAACGCTGGCAAGAGCACCTTGCTCAACGCGCTCACCTCGTCGGACATCGAGACCGAAGACCGGCTGTTCATGACACTCGATCCCACCAGTCGTCGGCTGCGCTTTCCGCGCGAGGGCGAGGTGATCATTACCGATACTGTCGGCTTTATCGCGGAGCTACCGGCTGACCTCGTCGCGGCATTCCGCGCCACGTTGGAGGAGCTCGTCGATGCCGATCTGCTGCTGCACGTCATCGACGCCTCCGATGCACGAATCGACGACAAGATCGACGCCGTCAACAACCTGTTAGACAAGCTGGACGCGCAGCGGATGCCCGTTCTGAAGGTGCTGAACAAGGCCGACCTCGTGGCCGACGACGAGATGGCTGGATTGGTCGCCAGACACGACGCTGTTGCCGTCAGCGCGACCCGGCGCAGCGGCCTCGAGAATCTTGTGGCCGAGGCCGAGAGCCGCCTCGCCCCCAGGCACCCAACGGCCCGCTGATCAACGACAGGGAGCGTCGGAGGTCACTATCGCGTGCGGAACCAAGCTCGCAGGATCTCCTGAGCCGGTTTGCCGTAGGGCGTAAAGTCGCTGTTGCCTGGCCCCCCCCAACCAAGATCGGTGTGCCAAATCCAGAAGTACATTCCGATGAGCCAGCCGGCGTCCCCGCCGGCGGGCGCGCGGAGGGCGTCGCCAGCCACCGTGCCAAACGACTCGGCCAGACAAGCATAGGCAGTCGCCTGAACCGTGACATCAGCGACCTGGTCGTCGTGCCACTCCCAAGGACGATACGCAGCACCGGAGGCCGACTTGTAGCCGACCTCGGTAAGCACCACGGGGCGTTCATAGCGTGCCGCCACCGCTGCCATGGCATTGCGGACCCGGTCCAAGCGCTCGAGGCATCGGTCGCCGTCGAGCACCTCTTGCCGATCACCCGTGAGGGGCCAGAACGCGTCCACCCCGATATGGTCGACCGCGTCCCACCATTCAATTTGCTCGAACTCGCTGTCCCAATTCGCCGCATAGGTGATCTCGCCGGAGAACACCTGGCGGATCTCAGACGCCAGCTGGCGCCAGAACTCGGGATGCGCAAGAGCCACACGCGTGAGCTCCGAACCCATCGAGATCCCCGCGACCCGTTCCTGTGCACCGAGCCGAGCAAAGCCCAAAACTGCGTCGCGATAGGCGCGCTCCCATCGCGGCCACGATTCTCCGTCGGGATCGATGTCGCCGCGCCACGCTCCGTCCGAGCGCTCGTCGAGCCAAAGGTGAGGCTTGAGCAGCACCGCCAGCCCGCGTTCGTGCGCCATGCGAATCGCCGACCGTGTATCGGCCTCGACCCGGGCTCGCGAATCTCGCCAAACGATCTCGGCAACACCGAGACGCGGTTGGAAGAAGCTCGGAATGAGCGCCACGTGGTCGACGCCGAGCTCGCCCAACGCGTCGAGGCTTGCGGGCAAAGCCCCGAGATCAATGGGAGCGCCGTAGCCGCCGATCGGCTCGATGTTCATGCCACGGTGAAATCCTCGCGGCAGCGGCGGGTAGGTAACCTCGAATTCGTCACTCGCTGGATCCGGTGTCTCAGCGGCAGCGCATCCGCACGCCATGGCCAGCGCAGCAGCAGCGAGCCACCGCCAGCACCCGTGACGGTCCGCCAACGGCCGCCAGCGATGTTGGCCAAGAACCCGAGACAACGCGATCATGGTGAAATCTTACATGCGACCCCGGGCCGGTCATGGCTCCCCACTGGCGCAGAGCCGCTCGGCGCGGTAAACAGCCACCTGCCGATCGGCCTGGAGTCCCGACAACCACCAGGCCGTGTGCGATCTGCGGCAATTTGCCATTTGAGAGACCGGTGACCATGCCCTCGTTCCGTTGCCATCGTCCGCTTCACGCAGCCATCATGGCGCTAGTCGCCGTCGCTGGGTGCCAGCCCGACGTCGACGCGGTGGCGCCCGCTGATCGCCCCGCTCCGGTCGTTGCGCGGCCGGATGAGTCGAAGCTCGACCACAACACCGCGCTGGCGCTGGCAGCAATGCCACTCGCATGTCTGGATCGCCCCCACACAGCACCCAGCGGGAGAGCATATCTTTACGAGCGTACCGCGCTGCTGCGCCCTGACTACGAGACAACCCGTGCCTTCTACGGTTGCTTCGACTGGCACTCAGCCGTCAATTCGACATGGGCGCTAGTCGAGATCCTCGACCGTTTCCCCGAATCGCGCATCGCTCCGCTAATCGCCGAGAAGCTCGACGACCACCTCGGCGCGCAGCCGCTTGCCGGCGAGCTCGCGTTCTTCAGCGAGAACCGCTCCTTCGAGCGCCCCTACGGTTGGGTCTGGCTGCTTGCGCTGCACGCCGCGCTGAGCGATTCGACGTACCCGGGGGCTGCTACTTGGGCCGACAACGCAGCGCCGCTCGCGCAGCTTTTCGTTGATCGCTTGCCCTTCTATCTCGGGAGCCTCGACTACGCGGTTCGTGTCGGCACCCACGCCAACACCGCGTTCGCGATGGATCTGATCCTCGACTACGCCGAGAGCACCGGCAATGCCGAGCTACGACAGCTGGTGACCTCGACAGCCGAGGCGTTCTACGGAGCCGACGTCGATTGCCCGCTGGGCTATGAGCCATCGGCCTCCGATTTCCTATCACCATGTTTGGAAGAGGCAATGCTGATGGCACGGGTTCTCGATCGCCCGAGCTTCACGAGCTGGCACGACCGCTTTCTGCCAGCCGCAGACAGCCAGGGCTTTCGCGCTCTCGCTCAACAAGTCCAGCTGAGCGAGAGCGTCACCGAGGATGGCGGCCTCATGGGGGCCAAGTCGCACCTGATCGGCCTTGCTTTCACCCGCGCCGAGGCACTCAATCGCCTGGCGGCTACCCTGGGTGAGGAGCATCCGAGCTTCGAGGCATATCGATCAACCGCGGCGCAGCAAGCTGCCTACGGCACCGCCGCAATGTTCGAGGCCAACTACTACGGGTCGCACTGGCTCGGCACATTCGCGATCAAGTACCTGCTCACGCTGCAATAGGCGCGCAGCACCCGATTACGGGAAACGCCATGCCAGTTTCGCTAGACAACTCACTCGTCGTCTATCAGGCGCTGAAGTCGTGCGGCGTCACGATCATGTCGGCGCTTCCGGAGACCTGGCTTGTCCACCTTATTCAGCTCGCAGAGCAGGATACGGACACCACACTCGTGCGCCTCGCCAAGGAAGAGGAGGGCGTCGGCGTTTCGATGGGGGCCCACCTCGCCGGCGCGCGATCGGCGATGCTCATGCAGAACCATGGGTTCCTTGCCTCGATCAACGGCATCGTTTCTGGTGCACAGCTCTATCGCATTCCGCTGTTGATGCTGATTAGCGACCGTGGCTCGTTCGGCGAGCGCGATCCCTGGCAGACGGAAGGTGGTGGCCAGACGGTGCACGTCCTCGACGCCTTGCGCATTCGCCATCTCCGCCTGGACTCGCCTGACGATGTGCACCATCACATCGAGCAGGCGATGACGCTGGCGTACTCGTCGTTGCGACCGGTAGCCGTGTTGCTCGGCCGCGACCTGATGTGGGAGGAGTGAGGGTGGGGCACCGTATGTTGCGGATCGATGCGCTCGAGGCGTTGTACGAACGGCTCGCCGATTGTGTGGTGGTGACCATCATGGGGGCCGTGGCGGTCGAGTTGCAGTCGCTCGGACACCGACCCAACCACTTCTACTTGCAACACGCCATGGGGTTGGCCTCATCGATGGGACTGGGAGTGGCGCTGGCGTTGCCGCAGCGGCGGGTCGTGGTTGTCGACGGCGACGGGTCGGCGCTGATGAACCTCGGCGGACTGACCACGATGGGGCGCTATCGACCTGGCAATCTCGTGCATCTGGTATTCGACAACGAGAGCCTGTTGTCGGTCGGTGGCTTTCCTACCGCCACCGCAACAGGGTCCGACCTGGCGACGATCGCCGCCGGCGCGGGAATTCCGCGTACCAGCACCGTCGACGATATCGACGCGCTGCTCGCAGCGTTCGACGCGGCTCGCGAGTCTCGCGAGCTGACCACGATTGTCGCCAAGGTAGCCGACGACGGGCCGAAGGCCTTCGTCACCGATCTAGGGCTTCTGGAGAACCGCTTCCAGTTTGCCCGCTACTTGCAGGAGAGCTCATGAGCGGCCTTCTCAACCGGCTCGCCGGCGCGATACGGGACGGCGAAGTACGCATTGTCGACCTCACGCAGCCCCTCGGACCGGATACGCCGGTGATTGCCCTACCACCACCGTTCGCGCTCTCGCCCGGCGTCACAATCGAGCAGATCTCACGATTCGACGATGACGGACCTGCCTGGTATTGGAATGCTCTGAGCTTCGGTGAGCACACGGGCACGCACTTCGACGCCCCCGCCCACTGGATAAGTGGCAAGGACCTACCCGACAACACGACCGATACGATTCCTCCGACTCGCTTCGTCGGCCCGGCTAGCGTCATCGATGTGACCGCCGAGGTAGCCGACGATCCCGACTACCTCCTCACCCCTGAGGCGCTGCAGGCTTGGGAGAGCGAACACTCGCCGCTGGCGGCCGGCGGGTGGGTGCTGCTGAACAGCGGTTGGAGCGATCGACGCGGAGCCGAAGCGTTCCTCAACATCCATGAGGATGGGCCACACAGTCCCGGATTCCATACCGACACGATCCGGATCCTGGCCGATAGAGACATCCTCGGCATCGGCGTCGAGACGGTCGGCACCGACGCTGGTCAGGCCGGAAGCTTTGACCCGATGTTTCCCGCCCACACCCTCATGCACGGCGCCGGCAAGTTGGGCCTCGCCAGCCTCTGCAATCTCGACAAGCTACCGGCCACAGGCTCTGTGGTGGTTGCCGCACCGTTGAAGCTGGTTGACGGCAGCGGCAGTCCTCTGCGGGTCATTGCGCTGGTTGACGAGCCGGTCCCGATCACGAGGTAGTCTTGATCGAAGCGACTACGGAGGGTTCGCGATGATCGGAACACGATTGGCGCACTATGAGGTCGTGCGCAAGCTCGGCAGTGGCGGCATGGGCGAGGTGTTCGTCGCCCGCGACACCAAGCTCAACCGCCAGGTGGCGCTGAAGCTCTTGCCCGAGGGACTGGCGCGCTTCGAGCGCGAGGCGACCACCGTTGCCGCACTTGAGCCATCCCAACGAAGCCTCGGCGCTGTTCCCGCCCGGCAGCATGGAGCAACAGCGTGTGCTCGAGAAACAGATCGAGCTGGCGCGGCTCCTGGAGGACGGAGAGCGAACGCTCGAGCTCACCACAGAGCTGCGTCAGGCAGCGCCCGAGCCGGCGAACCCACAGCTGGTGGCATTGAGCGAGATGGTCGGGCGCTCGCTGGCAGGTGACGCGCCTGGCGCACGCCAGACTGCAGACGCGTTCCGCGAATCGCTCGCCGAAATGCCGCTGACCGCGGCTCGGCAGCGCCGCTCAGATGTTCAGATTGACGGGATCCTCGGCTGGGCGTCTGGCGATCTGGAGACGGCGGTTCCCAACCTGCAAACCGCGTTGGAGCTGATGCCGACGGCCGACCTCAGCGACGAGGGGCTCTCGATGCGATTCATTCTTGCCGAGTCGTTGTGGCTCGCTGGACGCAAGGAGGAAGCGGCGCGGGAGTTCGGAGCGGTTGAGGATGCATCGATGCCGCGAGTCGGTAACCCGATCGTGTGGCTCCGAGCACTAAATCACCTCGGCACATATCACGCGGATCGCCAGGAGAGGGCACAGGCGGAGAGCTACTTCCGACGTTATCTGCGCTACTGGGGAGACGGCGAGATCGATCGCAACGAGGTCGCCGCGGCCCGCGCCTATCTTTCCCGGTGATGTCGCAACCGCGAGCTTGCGCGTCGCAACGACGGATTGCATGACAGGCGCGGCGCACCGACGTAAGGTAACGGCCAACGGGAGCTTGCGGATGCGCGACGAACTCAAGCGGCCAGGCTGGGACGATTACTACATGGGAATCGCTCACGCCGTGGCAGCTCGATCCAATTGCGTGCGCCGCAGCGTGGGAGCGCTCATCGTGGTCGGAAAATCGATCATCAGCACCGGATACAACGGCTCCCCGATGGGGGTACGGAACTGCTCGGACGGAGGTTGTCCGCGCTGCGCATCCGACGCGGCGCCGGGAGTCGGCTACGACACCTGCATCTGCGTCCACGCCGAACAGAACGCCTTCCTGTTCGCTGCCCGGCACGGAAACGCGACCGAAGGCGGAACTCTCTACACGACACTCCGGCCCTGCTTCGGATGCGCCAAGGAGGCGATCCAAGCGGGGATCCGGGAAATCGTGTTCGCGGGAACCGAAGAGTACGAGGCGGAGTTGGAAGAGGGGTATCGCCAGCTGATCGCTGAGTCAGGCCTCTTCTTCCGGCACTGCCGAAGCGACGCCTTGTCCGTACCCGTCGACCCGCGCCCCGCGCCCAGCGTCCGCTAGGCCGGCAGCACGATCGAGCGACCCTCAGCATCGTCTCGACGCCGGTAGAGGATCACGACGTGGCCGATGGAGCCGACGTGTTCGGCGCCGGTAGCTTCCAGCAGCACGGCGACGATGGCCGGCCGTGCCGAGCGCTCGGCATCGAGTCGTACCTTGATGAGCTCGTGATCCTTCAGCGCCGCATCCAGCTGCGCTCCTACGGCCGGCGTAAAGCCCTGCTTGCCGACTTGGACCACTGCAGCCATGCCGTGCGCGAGGCCCCGCAAACAGCGGCGCTGCTTGCTTGTCAGGGTGGCAGGCGATGACCGATCGGTGGTCTTCAAAACGCTCGCTCCTCGAAATTCCGACCAAAGGGTAGGGCTCACAGCGCGCTCCTGGCGCTCGTCCCGTCGGCCAGCGCCCCTACGTAGACGTGAAACGGGTTGGCACCTTCCGGCACAGTTAAAGATATAGCGGGGTCCCCTCGCGGCCGCCTCAGGGCGGCAGGAGGTGCTGCAATGGCAACGAAGAAGGCAGCCACTGTCAAGACCGACGCTACCCCACGCCAGCAGCCGGCTACGCGCAAGGCCCCCAAGACCCCACCCGATTCGAGGGGCCGGCGTTCGCCTGACACGCGATCCAGCTCTTGGTCGTTCCGGCGGATCGCCGGGGAGCGTACCCCGATGCGTCCCGACTGCCGCCTCGAGAACAGCGAGCCGCTGGCGCAGCATCTGAGCCGCCGCGTCATCGGACAGGAAGACGCCATCGAGGCGTTGGTCTGCTCGTGGTCGAGGGTGCTGTCGGGGCTACGAGATCCCCGCCGACCCCTGCTTACCGGCATGTTGCTGGGGCCGACCGGCGTGGGCAAAACCGAAACCGCGCTGGCGCTGGCCGAGGCCCTCTTCGGCTCCGCCTCGGCGCTGCACCGCATCAACTGCGAGGAGTACGCCCACGGACACGAGGTTGCCAAGCTGCTGGGCTCACCACCTGGATACGTTGGCGGTGATATCGAGCCGCTGCTGAGTCAGCAACGTGTTGATCTACCCCACTGGCAGCTACGTCAAGCCGGTGGACAACACGGGGACCAACAGCCGGCGCTCATCGAGCGAGCGCACGATGCCAGCGGCGGGCTGCACTCGATCATCCTGTTCGATGAGGTCGAGAAGGCTCACCCAACGCTATGGAACGCGTTGCTTGGCATCCTCGAGGAAGGACGGGTGACGCTCGGCAACAACAAGACCACAGATCTGACACGGGCGATCATCTTGATGACTTCGAACGTCGGCAGCCGCGAGATGAGTCAGGCGATGGAGCGTGTCCCGATCGGGTTTCGCGCCGTCGAGCCAACGGACAAGGGCGAGCACGTCCTGCGCGGCATTGCCAGCGAGGCGGCCCGCAGGGTGTTCCCGATCGAGTTCCTCAACCGCTTCGACGAGGTTCTCGTGTACCGGCCACTGCGAAGCGATCACTTGGGCCGTATCTTCGACATGTTCCTCGCCGACATCAACCAGCGGGCGCTCGAGCAGGCTGGTGTGCCGCTGCTGATCAAGACGAGTCCGGGAGCGCGAGCCTTCGTCATCGGCGCGGGCACAGACCCGACTCTCGGCGCCAGGCCGCTGCGTCGCGCCATGGAGCGTCTGATCGTCGACCCGGTGTCACGCCTCCTGGCGTCGGATCAGGTCGTCGGCGGCGACGTGGTGGAAGCCGAGCTCGAGAACGGCACGCTGAGCTTTTACCGGTGGCCACGATCGGCGGATTCGATCGTCGCCTGAGGCCAGCTGGTGCCGGGGTGTCGACCGCGCCCCGGCACCCCGGCCAGCCCTCTATCAGCCGCGCAGCGGCATGTGCTGTTGGCGCAGAATCGCGTCGAGATCGGCCCATAGCGCCCGGCGACTCGGCAAGCTGGGCGTCGACTCGATCTGGACCACGAGCCGGCGCGCTCGTTGGTGCCACTCGGCGGCGCGGTGCGGACACGCAAAGCGGTCGATCAGCATCGGTGGTCCGTCCTCGGGCGAAGTCGCGATGATCGCGCGCGCCTCGTCACAGCGGCTGCCACAGACGCGGCAGGGCACCTCGTGGCGCTGTCGAGGGCCGGTCACGAAGGTGTCGTAGTCGATCTCGGCGCCGGCGCCGAAAAGATGAGTTCGCCAGGTCGAGAGCCAGTTGGATACGTACATCACACACGTCCTTTCGAAAGAGGTACCGCGTCTCACGCGCGGCTGAGTTCGCACATGGTTCCGGGCTGTTGCCCAGCCGGCCGTACCACCGTCAGGACGACGGTTGGCGAGCGGGTCTGCGAGCCGGTCCTCTCGCCGCTCTCTTCATGCCGCGGCCCTTGGCCGCGTCGTGCGTGCCTTCGATACGTTCCTCCCAGTCGATCCCGTCTGAACCAAAAAAGCTCGCGGTAGATACCGCGAGCGCGGCAACTTAGATGGTCTCTGCTTGCTGCCCCGCGCGGCCCATCAAGTTGCTGCAAATCACCGCGTCGGTACACATACGTGTAACACGGTAGGACGCCGCGTTCAAAGTCAGCGGGCCCGTGCTCGTTCGAACAACCGGTCGAGGGACGCCGATTCCACCACCGCAGAGCGCTTCGCGATCAGGAAATACAAGAGCGTCGAAAGGAAGACTGCAGGGAAGACCTGATGCACTGTGGCCGCGATCGGCAGCCGTGGCCACAGCAGCAGCGTGGCCGCGCCGGCGGCGAACGACGCCAACACGGCCCGGCCTGTGCCGCGACGCCAGTACAACCCCAGCAACACAGCAGGCCCGAAACAGGCGGCGAACACAGCGCCCGACAGGATCGTCAAGGCGACGATTCCGCCAGGAGGACGCAGCGCGATGAGCGCCGCAACCAGGGCAAAAACCGCCACCCACATCCGCGTCTTGCGAAGCTCTGTCCCCTCGGCGCCGGTCTGCCCCAGCACGCTCGCGATATCACGTTCGGCGGTCGACGCCATCACCAGCAGCACGCTATCGAGCGACGACATCGCTGCAGCGATCATCGCCAGCAGCAAGAACGCAGTGACTCCTGGGCTGAACACAGCGCCGCCGGTCAGCAGCAACGGAACAACCTGGTCGGTGTCGTCGATCCCACTCGGGTAGATGAGCCGAGCGTAGAGACCAAGCGGCACCAGCAACGAGTAGACCAGCGCGAATGCCAGCGTCGAGGTCCAGAATCCGGCGCGCACCGCCTCGACGCTCTCCAGAGCGTAGAAGCGCGACAGCTGGCGCGGCTCCGTGACGAACTTGGCGGTACCCGCCATGAGCACGCCAAGGACGTATACGAACGGCAGCGGCGCATTCCACGAGAACAGATGCGCCGTCTCCATCGAGGTACGGACCTCGGCAAGCGCGCCCACCCCGCCGGCAGCGCGCACCGTACCGCCGAACAGCAGCATTGCCGCGATGATCATGACCACACCCTGCACGGCGTCGGTCTTCACCACCGAGATAAAGCCGCCGATCATCGTGTACGCCACCACGATCACGAACACGACGACGATGGCCGCCTCGTAAGGAATCTCGAGGAACGCCTGCACCAAGGTTCCAATACCTTTGAACACCGCGATCATGTAGAAGAAGCTGGCGAACAAGACGATCACCGCGGCTACGACCCGCGCTGGCGTGCTAGCGAATCGAAACCCGATGAAATCAGGGATCGTCAACGATTCGAGCTCCTCGGTGAACGCGCGTAGCCGGGGCGCCACAAACCGCCAGGCCAGCGCCGACATGATCACGGTCAGCGGCGCTAGCAACAGCCAGGCGATTCCCCACTCGTAGCTCTGACCGGCAAAGCCGACGAAGCTATTGGTGCTCGAGTAGGTAGCGAAGAACGACAGCCCCAGGGTGACCCCGCCCATCGAGCGCCCGCCGACGTAGTAGTCGGCCAGCCCGTGCGTCTCGCGACTTCCCTGCCAGGCGTGGTAGGCGAGCACACCCGTGTACACCGCCAGCAACAAGTGTACCGGCCAGTAAGTCAGCAAGGAGTCGAGTATCGCGCTCACATCAAACCCCAGCCGGGAAGTACCCGTGTATCGCGGGCTTGGTCACCTTCCCCATCGAGTTGCGCGGCAGCTGGTCGAGATACCGTATGCGGCGCGGCACCTTGTATGGAGCGAGCCGCTCCTTGCACCAGCCGCGAAGCACCTCCGGGCGCGGCTCATCGTTACCCTCCACGACAATCGCTGCACACACGCACTCGCCCCACTCCTCGTCGGCTACGCCGACCACGGCTACGTCGGCGATCGCTGGATGATGGCGCAGGGCCTCCTCGATCTCCAGCGCCGAGACTTTGTATCCACCGGTCTTGATGATGTCGACGCTGCGGCGCCCGAGAATCCGGTGGTAGCCGTCCTCCAGCAAGCCCTCGTCGCCGGTCATGAACCAACCTTCGCGGAACGCCGTCGCGGTCTCCTCCGGGCGCCGCCAGTACTCGCGGAATACCTGCGGGCCGCGCACTTCGATCTGACCGGACGTACCCTCCGCTACCTCGATGCCAGCACGGTCCACAATGCGGGCCTCGACCCCGGGCAGTGGCTGCCCCACCGAGCCCTCACGGCGCTCTCCGTCGAGCGGATTCGACAGCGCCATGCCGATCTCGGTCATGCCGTAGCGCTCGAGAAGGCGGTGTCCGGTGATCTCCTGCCAGCGTTCCATGGTCGATACGGGCAGCGACGCCGAGCCCGACGTCATCAGGCGCAATCCCGCTACCCCTCGCGACCATCGGGCCCGTGCCTCGTCCGAGGCGCCCTCCCAGGTACGGATCAACCGACCATAGATCGTCGGGACGGCCATGAACACGGTGATATCGCCCGAGGCCAAACGCTCCCACACCACGTCGGCGTCGAACGGCGCGGAGAACTCGCAGCAGGCGCCCGACCAGAGCGCCGTGTCCATGGCGACGATCATCCCGTGCACGTGGTGAAGCGGCAGCACGTGCAGGATGCGATCATCGGCACGCCAGCCCCAGGCCTGAGCGAGTGCCGTGATCTGCGCTTGGACCATCGAGTGCGTCGTAACAACTCCCTTCGGCGAACCCGTCGTACCGCTCGTGTAGACCATGAGCGCCGGGCGATCAGGCGCCACCTCCGGCAGCACGACCGCCGCGGCTTCGGCGCTCAGCGCCGGTACGGCCAGGAGCTCGATTCCAGCGCGGCCGGCTATGCCACGCAGTCGCTCTGCCTCCACCTCAGATCCGACCAGTGCAGTGGGCTCACAGCCGGCAACGGCGCGCTCGAGCTCGGGCTCGGGGTGCGAAAGCGCCAGGGGTACCGCCATTCCACCGGCGCGCCAGATGCCCCACCGCACGGCAACGTGATCAACGCCCGGCGGCACGAGAAACGCCACGCGGCGGTCGCGCAGGTCGTCCCGGTCGCTCAGCAAGGCCGCTGCGACCGCCCCGGAGCGCGCCAGCAGCTCCGAATACGCGGCTGTCCCGCCGGACCCGTCGATCGCCAGCCGCTTGCCGAAGCCTTCGGCTTTACGAGCAAGCTCGATTCCCATGAGCCTAAACTCTATACATGCTGCGCAGCCAGGGTCCGATCTAGGCGGGCCAGCGTCGAACACCTGTGCGGCTGGATGGCCAGCCAACGGGCCCTGCCTTCGACCGTTGCACTCTTACACCCCCGTAGTTGTATTCGCGCTGGTGCAGCGGATAGATTGCAGGGGTGCTTGCATGATGTGCTGTGTAGGAGTTTGTCCGATGAAGCGGTCCCGCCCACCCGTTCTCACCATTACGCTGTTGATGCTCATATCGACAGCCTTGCTGTCCTCGTCGAGCGGCGCGTCCGCCGCGATCCATTCGAATGCCATGGCGCATCCCGGGCTCGGGTTCGCCCAGGAAGCCCTGCCGGCTCAGGCACCACTGTTCCGTAGCGCGGTGACGCGAGTGCGCGTCGACGCCATCGTCACCGACGACGACGGCAACTTCGTCGACAATCTCACGCGGCAGGACTTCCAGATCTTCGAGGACGGCGTCGAGCAGCGAATTCTCAACGTGCAGCTGGTAGATCTCGAGACCGGTGAATCGGTAGACGTGAAATCGGAATTTGGCGCAGACGAGAGCGCCCGCTCGAGCGCCGGTGCGTACAACGCAGGGGCAGAGCTGACACCCCTCTCCAGGACCCCCGGCACGCTCGGTGCGATCGTCTACCTAGTCGACCTGCCCAGCCTGGATCCGAAGAACAAGCCCAGGCTCGAGGCGACGTTCAGCGAATTCGTCAAGGGTTCCGAGACGCTGCACGTGCCGCGTAGCGTGTTCATGATCGACCAGCACGGCGAGGTGCAGGAGCTCGCTCCCCTGACCACCGATCGTGACGTGTTGCGTGAGGCGGCCGAGAAGCTGTCGAGGGCTGGCCTGACACGCAAGACCATCTTCACGCGCATAACGACGGACTACGAGCCCGTAATGCAGGCGGCAATCGAGGCAGTGAACTCCGCCACGTCGGGCGCCGGTTTTGCGCCGGGGACACCGCTCCAAGAAAATGTAAGACTGCGCGAGATCGTCGGGAACCTGGAAGAACAGGCGCGACGCGACGGTGATCTGGAGCGTGACCGAGGTGAGGCGACACTCACCACCCTTCTCCGCTTCACCAACGCCCTGTCGGCCATGGAGGGGCGCACGGCGTTGGTGTGGATCTCCTCCGGGGCCATGCTCAGTGAAGGCGGCCCATACCAAGCCTACGCCGCCGCCGTCCGCGATGCGGTTGCCGTGGAGTCCGCCCGATCGCAGCTCGGCCGGGCGGCTCCGAACCGTCACATCCTGGATCTGATGGAGGAGCTGTACGAAACCGCGAACACCGGCAACGTGAGCATCTATACGGTGGATCCGCGACCAATCTCCGAGCTCAACAATCTCGGGACCTCGGCTAGCGTCAGCGACAATCTCGTATCGCAAGCGCTGCGTCGGCACGTTCGCCCTGCGTATCGCGACCTCACTGCGCCTCTGCACGAGATTGCCGACCGGACCGGCGGCCGGGCGTTCATCGGCTGGAGCAACATGGCGGACGCCTTCGAGCAGCAAGCCCGCGACGCGAGCCGCTTCTACCTGGTGTTCTACGAGCCTCCACCGCCGCACGCTGATGGCGAGTATCACTCGATCGAGGTGGGGCTGCGGCGGCCGAGCTTGCAGGTCCGCGCCCGCAGCGGCTACCGCGACTTGGCAGGCCCCGAGCTGAAGACGCGCAAGATTGCCGCCGCGCTAGCGCTGCCCGGCTCGGTCATGGGCCGCCCGGTTCCCACAGCAGCGTATCAGCGATTCGCCGACGACGGGACGCCAACAATCCTGCTGGTTGCTGGCCTCCCGCTGCCCGCAGAATCGGTCGACGGCAGCTGGGCCCCGGCATTCGAGAGCATCGATATCTCGAACCCGAATGTCACCGCTGACGACGGCTGGGTCGAGACCGCCGGTATCCGATACTTCCGCGTGCACGCCGTCGCGCTGAGCCGCTCCGGCCACGTCGGCGCCGAGAGCCATGTGGTGGTGGAACCGCGGCCAGACCTGTTCCGATACGCCCCCGACAACGCCTTCCGACACTTCCGCTATACGGCCGAGTGGAGCGTCGACCCGGGCAAGTACGATCTACGCGTGCTGATCGCCGAGGACGGCGGAGACCGCGTGGGCACGGCACGCCTCGAAGTTGAGGTGCCATCTCCGGGAGACAATTGGAACATGGGAGACCCGATGCTTGTGGCGGTGGATCAGCGTACCGGGCTGATGCCGCTGCTCGGGCAAGGTGTGCCAGCTGGCATGCCGATCGCGGCCAGCGTCGAGGTCATACACGGAATCGACCCGTTCGTGTCGGCAGCGATTTTCCGTCGCGATGCGCGCCGATCGGTTGCCGACGTTCCCGAGCAGCCACTGCCACCCACTGGCCTGACGGTGCACCGAGGCGCGCTGCAGCTGCCCACCAACCTCGAGCCTGGCGACTACCTGATCGAGATTCGAGTCATCGATACCGGCGCCGATGGACAGGCAATTCGACTGCTGCCCCTGCAGGTGGTCGCTGCCAACTAGCGGGCCATCGGACCCTACGAGGCTCCTTGACCCGGCTCGGTAGCATTGACCAACGCTCCCATGTTGCCGTAGGGGTGACGGTTCTCGTGCATCAGCTGATGCGCCTCGCCGATCTCATCGAACGCGAAGGTCCTTGACAGGCAAGGATCCATCTTCTTGTCGATGATCAGTTGGTTGACTGCAGCTGCCTGCTCGTCGTTGGACAGATGGCTGCCCTGGAAGCGCTTCTGCCGCATCCAGTGATACCGCAGATCGAGGGTGGCGTTGTATCCGGTGGTGCCGGCACAAATCACCACCATGCCGCCAGTTGAGGCCAGGAAGATCGACGTGGGTATGGTCGCTTCTCCCGGGTGGTCAAAGACGATCGTCGGGCTTACGCGCTCGCCGGCAGCCTCCCAGATCGCCTTGCCGAACGCTCGCGCCCCCTTCGCCCAAGCGCCGTACTCCGGGGTGTTGGTGTCGGGCATCACTCCCCAGTGGTCGAAGTCCTTACGGTTGATGACACCAATGGCACCGAGTTGCTTGCAGAAGTCGACCTTGTCCTCGCTCGAGACAACGGCGATCGGTCGGCCGCCGACCGCGGCGGCGATCTGGATCCCCATCGATCCCAGACCTCCTGCGCCTCCCCAGATCAGCACCACATCGTCGGGCTCGACAACGTTGGGTGCCCATCCCATCAGCATCCGATAGGCGGTCGAGGCACAGAGCATGTAGCAGCCGGCCTGCTCCCAGGTGAGGTGCTTGGGCTTCGGCTGGCACTGGTGCGCCTGCGCCTTGGCAAACTGGCAGAAGCTGCCGTAGTTGGTCTGGTAACCCCAGATCCTTGTGCTCTCGGCGAGCATCGGGTCGCGCCCCGACAATACCCACGGATCCTCCGGGTGCCACCAGCCGCTGTGAACCACGACCTCGTCGCCCGGCTTCACGTTGGTAACTTCGTCGCCGACCTTCCAGACGATCCCCGAACAGTCGCTGCCGCCGGCGTGAAAGTCCTCCGGCTCTCCGCCCTTCTGGCGTACCGCGATGACGTCGAGCGGCTTGCCGAGGGCCGCCCAGACGTTGTTGTAGTTGATCCCCGTCGCCATGTTGTAGATCAACACCTCGTCGGGACCGATCGGAGGCGTCGGGATGACCTCGTGCTTGAACGCGTCACGAGGCTCGCCGAAGCGGTCCTGCCGGATGATGCAGGCGTGCATCTCGTCGGGTACCTCACCAAGTGGCGGGCGTTCTCCAAGTTCACAGATCTTCATGGGGTCTCCTGACCGAGAGTATTCACTAGTCTTCGATTGAGCCGGCCAGGCATAACGCCGAAACGCCGGTGAGTCTCCTCATATCGCCGTTCCGCACGACGATGTCAAGCCGGCACCCAGAGTAAAGCGAGCGAGCGACACCTGCTAGTGTGCCTTGCATGCCAGCAACGCCCCCCAGCGGACCCCTCGAGACCGTGCTCCGCAACGATCGCGCGATCGTGCTGGGCGGGCTGATCGGCGGCTCTTTGCTCGCCTGGGGCTACACCGTCAAGCTGGCACGAGACCTCCCGCACCTGCCCGCCGCGCACATTGGCGCAGTGCGGACCCTGCCCTGGGATCCGAGCGATTTGGGACTGCTGTTCCTCATGTGGACGGTCATGATGACCGCCATGATGGTCCCGACAGCCGCACCAATGGTGCTGGCGTTCGCCAAGATCAAGCGTCAGCAGGACCCTGCCCTGGGGCTCTTGTCGCCGGTCGGCGCGTTCGTGCTGGGCTACGTCGCCGTGTGGACGCTGTTCAGCGCGCTGGCAACCATCCTGGAGTGGCAACTGCATGTTGCGGCGTTGGTCACCGCCGACGGTGCCGCCGCCAACCCGTTCTTCGGTGGGTTGCTGTTGCTTGCCGCCGGCTTGTTTCAGTGGACACCGTTGAAGCAAGCTTGCCTGGCGCACTGTCGCTCACCGCTCGCCTTCTTCATGGGCAGCTGGCGCGATGGTTGGCGCGGCGCCCTGGCCATGGGGCTCGAGCACGGCACCTTCTGCGTCGGTTGCTGCTGGGCGCTCATGGCCCTGATGTTCTTCGCCGGGGTCATGAACCTGCTGTGGCTGGCGGCACTCGCCGCCTTCGTGTTGTTGGAGAAGATCACCCGGTGGCCGCGGTTGGTCGGCAATGCGGCCGGGTTTGTATTGACTGTCTGGGGCCTCTATCTGATCAGCCTCGCAGTCGGACAGGTGCTAATCTCCTGATCGACAGGGGGGCAACTGGAGGAAACCTTGGCCGCACGCTGGAGAATCCGTGGCGAGATTGTTCTGAGCTGCAACTGCGATGTCTTCTGCCCGTGCGTCGTTTCGCTGGGGACCGCCGAGCCCAGCCACGGCGTCTGCCACACCTGGTACACGATCAACATCCACGAAGGGAACGCCGGTCGGCTGAAGCTCGATGGGCTCAAGGTCGCAGCGTTAATGGATGTGCCGGGCGCACTCGCCGATGGCGGCTGGACCGTCGCACTCTACATCGACAGCAACGCGACCCCGGCAAAGGCGAAGGCACTCGAGAAGATCCTCTCGGGCAAGGCTGGCGGACCCGTCTCGTGGTTCTCGATCATGATCGGCAACTTCCTCGGCACCAAACGAGTACCCATCAGCTTCGAGAAAGAAGGGCGTGGTTGGCGTATCGGGATTCCCAAGATCATCGACGGACACATCGAGCCGATCAAAGGGCGTAGCGGCAAGGGCGTAACCACGATCACCAACAGCGCCTACTGGATGTCCCCCGACATCGTCGTGTGCCAGGGAACGGTGAGCAAGTTCCGCGATTGGGGCCGCAACTGGAACCTCACGGGCCAGAGTGGCGAGTACGCCAAGATCGACTGGGAGGGGCCCTAGTTGCGCCGGGCGACGACCCCACGCGCCTGATCGACGACGATCCGCCCGGGGGTCACGTCCGTGAGGATGGTTTCCTCGCCGGCGCCCCACTGCACGCGTAGCTCGTCGGCCCGTCCGGACGGCAGGTAAATGAGCAGCCGCACATCGTTGCTACCGAGATAGCCATCGCCGCTGCTTCTCTGCAGCACTTGCACGTCCTCGCCGGAGCGCACCAGGACACGGGCTCCGTAGCCCATTCGGTTGGCGGCACGGCCCACTAGCCGCACCTGTAGCGCCGGCAACCTCGGCTCGCTGTCATTGCGCAGCAGGTCCGGAGCGCCGTTGATGTTGGTCACCAGCACATCGGCATCCAAGTCGTTGTCGTAGTCGCCGATGACGGCGGCGCGTGAGGACGCCTCGATCTCCAACCCGGGCCCGGCCGCCTGACCCAGCTCCTCGAATCGCGCCTCGCCCGTCTCTCGCAGTCGGTTCAGCGACAACAGGTTGCGCTGTGCGTACGGCTCATACTCGTCGAGCTGTGGATAGATGTGCCCATTGGCGACGAACACGTCGAGATCTGCGTCACCATCAGCGTCGAAGAACTGCGCAGCCCAGCCCATGTAGGGAAGGCTGCTGGCGGCCAATCCGCGCACCTGGCTGACCTCTTCGAAGGCACAGTTGCCGAGGTTGCGGTACAGCGCGTTGTTGTCGTTCTGGAAGTTGCTGACCAGCAGGTCGAAGTGGCCGTCGGCATCGAAGTCGGCCGCCGTGGCTCCCATTCCCGCCTGCTCCAGTCCCTCGCTGCTGTAACCCGCTCCCGAGAACAGACCCCATTCATCGAGCACCCCGGCATCATCTCTCAGATACAGCAGGTTGATCGTCGAGTCGTTGGCAACGTAGATCTCAGGTCGCGCATCACCGTTGCAATCGGTGGCCACCAAGGCCAGGCCGTAGGTCGACTCGCGATCGATTCGCTGCGTCGGCCAGGGCTCGAAGGTCCCGTCGGCCCGGTTTCTGAAGAACACGTCGCGCGCACCATCGAGTCCCTCCGGCCCGCAGAACACGTCGATGCCCTGATACATGCAGTAACGGTCGCCCACCGTCGGGGTGTTGGTCCCGTCGAAGTCGACGTACTTGGCAACGTAGAGGTCGACCCACCCATCACCATCCCAATCGACGAAGCTGGCGCTGGCGCCCCAACCGGCATCCTCCACGCCGGCAGGCCAAACGCTGAAGGTACCGTCTCCGTTGTTGCGATACAGCCGATCCGGACCGATCGCCGTTACCAGGAGATCGGGAAAGCCGTCGTTGTCAAGATCGGCAACGGCAGCTCCGTTGCCCCATACGTGATCGCCAGCACCACCTGCCCCGGTCACCGGTTCGTAGCGATCATGCCGGCGGCGGAACAGAGCATGACCGCCACCGGAGGATTGGCCGGCGAGGCCCGCAATGGACGCCGCGACAGGATCGGCTCCAGAGCCCCTGAGACCGTTGACCAGGAACAGGTCGAGCTCGCCGTCGCGGTCGTAGTCGAGCCAGGCAGCGCCTGATCCGCCGAACTCCGAGATGTACGCCTTCTCGACTCCGCCGTAGTCATGCATGAAGGTGATCCCGGCGTTGTCCGTTACGCGCTCGAAGTACACCTCCGTGGCCTGCGCAAGGACGGCGCTCGGTAGCGCGGCGAAGAACGCCAGAACGGCGAGCCCGGCGCTACGACGTAGCGCGATACGGCAGGCGAGGCGCCGCGCCACCGCGCGGCAATCCTCATCAACTCCGTGTCGAGTCATCGCCCAGACGCCGGCCGCCCTCCTCGTACTCCACGACCGGCAAAGGCGGCGGGGCGAGTGCCTCTCCATAATCCTCCAGCAGGTCCTTCACGAAGGCCCATACGAGCACGTACAAGGAAAGGAGCACGGGTAGCGCCATCACTATGGAGGAGGCTTGGATGGCCTCGAGTCCACCGATGGCGAGCATCATCATGGCCGTCAACCCGAGGATGACCGCCCACAGCACACGGTTCCAGCGAGCCGGCTCTTCGTCGGCGAGCAGCTCTCGCGTCGATACCGAGGCAAGAATGTAGGCAGAGGAATCGATGGTGGTCGCCATGAAGATGAACAACACCACGACGATGGTCGGCAGCACGATACCGCTCATCGGCAACGACGCCAGGATCATGGCGCCGGTCTCCGCTGGGCCCACCTCGGTGAGCAGCCGGGTCACGTCGAGCACCCCGGTGGTCTGCAGATGGAGAGAGTAACCGCCGAAGACAGCGAAGTACGCCCAACAGCCCACCGAGCCCCAGAAGCACATCGCGAAGACCACCTCGCGGAAGGTACGGCCGCGTGAGATGCGGGCGACAAACAATCCCATCATCGGCGCGTAGGCCACCCACCAAGCCCAGTAGAAGACCGTCCAGGTCTGCGGGAATCCGTCCTCCGCAATGGGATCGGTCCACAGGCTCATGCGAAAGAAACTGTCCAGCATCAAGCCCATGCTGTTGCTGAATGTGTTGAGGATGAACACCGTCGGGCCGACCACCAGCACGAAGGCGACCAGCAATAGCGCCAGGTACGTGTTGATGTTGCTGAGGCGAGCGATCCCCCGCTCGAGACCGAGGTAAACGCTGGTGCCGAAGATCAGCGTCCAGATGAACAAGATCACCAGGTTGAGCCCGACGCTTTGCGGTATGCCGAGGATCTTGGCCGAGATCGCCGCGATCAGCGGCGTCCCCAAGCCCAGCGACGTTCCTACACCGCCGATGATCCCGAACATGACCGCCACGTCCATGGCTACCCCGATCGGACCGGTAGCATGCCGTCCGAGCACGCTCTTCGATGCCATACTGAAAGTAAGCCGCGGCTGTCGGCGCACGTAGTACGAGTACCCGATGACAATCGCCGGAACGGCCCAGAAGGCCCATGCGCTAAGGCCCCAATGGAAATTGCCGTACATCGCGGCCCACTCGTAGGACAGCGACGAGCCGCTCTCGAGTGCAAACGGTGGCGTCTGCAGATAGTAGATGGGCTCGAGCAGCGCCCAATAGGTAAGGCTGGACCCGATCCCGCCACAGAAGAGCATGGCGATCCAGGTGAATGTCGAGAACTCGGGCTCGTCATCAGCCCTGCCGAGCTTCACGGACGCGAAGCGGCCGAACGTCAGCCAACCGAGTAGGGCGAAGCACCCGATGCCCGAAAACAGGTAGAGCCAACCGAAATTATAGCTCACCCAGTTTCGCGCCTGGTTGACCACAACGGCGCTGTCTTCAGGCCGGGCCATGGCGCTGAAGCACAGGGTCAGAATGACGATCAGCGCCGGCCAGAAGACGCGAGGCTCGATCTGTCTGTTCATGCGGGCCTAGCTCTCCTTCGTGTGGCGTCGCTGCCAGCGCCTGTCGGTCACGGCTGCGGTGCGGCCCACTTCGGCACAACATCCGCCGTCGCTGGTCCGGTTTGGCCAGCCGCGCGCTCAGAGTTGACGAACTTGCCTGGCCCGCCAATCCCCACTGTAACGTACTGAGCAAGCTCAAACGTCGTTGGTGCAGCGGTCCTCGAGTTGCGTCACCGGAGCTCGGTCGGAGCACCTGCGTGATACCGTGCCGATCGCCCAGGTTGGCTCCCCCTATGTCCGGCCGCGCTTGTCGCCTCTCGTCCGCCATCGGCTCGGATCACTCCGCGGCTCGAGAGCATCCGTCGAGGACGCGGGCCTGGACGCTGTAACGTAGCGACCAATGGGGCTGTCGGTGTCTGTAGTTTCGCGCAATTCCTTCGCCCGGCGCTCGTGCGCCCGCTGGCTGCTGCCAGTGCTCTGGGTCGTGCTCGTGCTTGCGGGCGCCGTTCCTTCGACAGCGAAGCCAAGCCTCGTGAGTAACGGCTCGTCCGAGAGGCCCAGGCGCAGCCCGGAGGGGCCGCAAGAAGAGCAGCAGCAAGAGCAGCGGGCAAGGGCGCGTACCCGCCAGCGCCGCGTCATACCGGTACGCATGGTGTCTGACGAGCCCGACACAGGCGCCCCCGTCAGGGTTCAGCCGCCAAGCGGCGACGTACTGCCGCAGCGGACCTCGGTGACATCACCCACCCCCCCGCGGCGTGTCATTCCGGTGCGCATGGTGACGTCGTCGGGCGCTCGTGCAGCCGGCGCGCCGGTCGGCTCTCCGTCGGTGGGGTTGGCAGGTACCGGCAGTGGCGCCAGCTCCGCGACGCCACTGTCCAATCCACCCGATGGCAGTAGTCCGCCGTCGAACCTGGCGCCCGAGACAATCGGCACAACCGGAATACTGGCAACGCCGCGCACGCCACGAACCCCTGGCGTGATGCCCAGCATGCGAGTCGGTCGCACCGCGGAAGCGCCCGTGATGGACGGCATTGTGGATGATTCAGCGTGGGCGGTCGCCGATGTCGCCAGCGATTTCCTGCAACGTGAGCCGCAAGAAGGACTGGCGGCCTCGGAGCGTACGGAGGTCCGCATTCTCTACGACGACGAGAATCTCTACATAGGCGTAATCGCATACGACAGAAGCCCGAGCTCGGTACTGGCCAGCGAGATGCGACGCGACGCGTTGGGCTCCCGGTTCAGCGGCTCTGACGACACTTTCAGCGTCGTGCTGGATACGTTCAACGATGGGCGCAGCGCGTTCCTGTTCACGGTGAACGCGCTGGGGACCCGCTACGACGCCACCATCCGTAACGAGAGCCAGATCAACTCCGACTGGGACGAGGCCTGGGAAGCAGCAGCGCAGATCACCGCGCGCGGCTGGGAGGCCGAGATGGTCATCCCGCTAGGGATTCTGCGCTTCTCGTCCGGTATGTCCGACTGGGGGGTCGACTTCGAGCGTCAGATCCGCCACAAGAACGAGCAGGTGGCGTGGAGCAACTACCGCCGCGATTTCCGCTTCATCGCCGTCTCCCAGGCGGGCGATCTGCGCGGCTTCGAAAACCTCTCGGTGACCCAGCGCTTTCGGCTCAGGCCCTATTTTCTCGGTGGTGCCACGTCACTGTTCGAGGACCCTGGCCGCACCAACGACTTCAACGACCAGTTCGGGATCGACGATCTCAAGATCCAGGTCACATCGAACCTGACCGCCGACCTCACATACAACACCGATTTCGCCCAGGTCGAGGTCGATCAGCAGCGTGTCAACCTGACGCGGTTTTCTCTCTTCTTCCCCGAGAAGCGCGACTTCTTCCTCGAAGGGGCCAACAACTTCAGCTTCGGCCAGCAGCGCGGCGGGTTTGGCGGCGGCTTCGGATCCCCGACGCTGCGTCTGTTCCACTCACGCAACATCGGCCTGTCCGATGGCGGGGAGCCAACCCCGATCGACTTCGGCTTCAAGATGACCGGCAAGCTCGGCAGCGGCAACATCGGTCTTCTCAATGTCCAGACGAGTGAATCGGAGTTCGGCCCGGGGCGCAACTACTCGGCGTTGCGCTGGCGTCAGGACATACTCGAACGATCGAGCATCGGAGCGTTGGTGACCAACGTGGCGGGGCCCGACGGAGCCACGAATACCGTCATCGGAGCCAACGCCAACTTCACCTTCTTCGACAACCTCAACATCTCGGCATTCGGTGCACGGGCCACCGACGACGAACTTGAGGAAGGCAAGTTCTCCGGGCAGTTCCGAGTCGGTTGGAACAGCGACCTGTGGGGCGCAAGCGTCGACATCCTGAGGGTCGATCCCGGCTTTCAGAGCGATCTCGGCTTCGTACTGCGGGACGATGTCGTCAGCCGCAACTACCGAGCTTCGTGGGGCCCGCGGCCGAACGTTCCATGGATGCGGCGGGTGTTCGCCGACGTGAGCGTGTCGACCTTCCACGACACTACCGGGACGCTCGTCAGCCGCCGAGGAGACGTCTCTGCCTGGCTCGAGCTCGAGTCCGGAGACTCCTTCAGCGTCGGCTACGCCAGTGAGTTCGAGCTCCTCGACTTCCCCTTCGAGATCCACCCCGACGTGACCATTCCGCCTGGCGAGTACAGCTTCGACAGCATCGAGGCATTCTTCTTCACGTTCAGCGGCCGAAGGGTCAGCGGCAGCTTCAGCACCACCTTCGGAGAGTTCTACGACGGGACGATCGTGTCGCTGTCGCCCCGGGTGACGTTCCGGTTCAACGAGAAGTTCCGCCTTGCTCCATCGTTCAGCTACAACAAGATCGATCTGCCCGGCGGAAGCTTCACCACCAACGTGTTCAGCTCGCGCGCCAACTACAGTTTCTCGGACCGCTGGCTGACCGATGCGCTCGTTCAGCACAACAACGTATCGAACGATCTCTCGATCTTCGCGCGCCTGCGCTACATCTACCGCATCGGCGACGACATCTATCTTGTCTACCGCCAGGCGGGTCAGTACGACGGCCTTCGCTTCGGTCGCCACAATCGCTCGCTGACGTTGAAGGTCACGCGCTCGTTCGACTGGTAGCGATCGTCCAGCCGCCCAGCCCGGGGCCGCAAGTCGGACGCCTGAGTGCCGGTAAGAATCAGAAGCCGCCAGCCCGGAATACCTTCTCGCCGTTCAGCAGGGTAAGCAGCACCCGTACATCCTCGATCTGCGTCTTCGGGATGTCGAACAGGTTGCGCTCGAGCACCACAAGATCAGCCTGCTTGCCGACCATGATCGAGCCCGTGATATCGGCCTGGTGTAGTAGGAACGCGGCATCCAGCGTAAGCATGCGAATGGCGCCGGCAAGCGTCCCGACCGGCTCGGCGAAACGCGTCAGCGCCCGTTGGATAGTGCCCAGCGGAGAGAGCGGGCCAGCGTCCCAGTCGCTGCTCAGAACGGTCTTGGCTCCCGCATCGAGCAACGACTGCACCGGCAGCAATCCGCCGGCCACGTCATCCCCGACCAGGCGGCTCACGTAGCGCGCATAGGCGCGGTTGATGGCGTCGGGGGGCATCTGCAGGTCAGCGATCACACCGAGCTCGAGAAATCTTGGTCGGTCCTCTTCGTCCACCAGGTAAAGATGGCTGACGCGATGCCGGCGATCCGCCGCGCCGTTGCGCGCCCGCGCCGCCTCCAAAGCGTCAAGCGCCAGCCGCACGCCGCGATCCCCGGTGGCATGCAGGTGCATCTGAAACCCGATCTCGTCGAGGGCCCGGACGTACTCCTGGAGGACATGCTGCTCGAAGTAGACGAATCCCGACGGTGACGGACTCGGGAGCGACGCGCTTGCGAGATAGGGATTCAGCAGCGCCGAGGTTCCCAGATCGAGGATGCCGTCGATGTAGATCTTGGCCTGGTTGAACCGCAACAGGCTCCCGGGTTCGTTGGCATACAGGCGCCGAAGGTCGGCCATCTGAGCCTCGAAAGGGCGGTCCGGAGACACGTACAGCGCGTTGCTGGCGCGGACCGTGAGCTCACCACGGCCCTCGGCCCGCGCCCACACGTCGTGGTGCCCGCGGGTCCAGTAGCCACCGGCGTCGCTGACCGACGTGATCCCGTGCATGTTGAGCTCGGCGAGGCTGCCGATCAGTCCCTGATACGTCTCTTCGAGGTTCTCGTCGGTCGGTGGCCAGGCCGCATCGCGCAGCTTCTGTTGGGCGTTCTCGAAGACGATTCCCGTCAGACGCCCACTACCCGCATCGCGATGCAAGAGACCGCCGGCTGGATCCGGGCTCCTCTTGCCGTACTCGGCTGCCGCCATCGCCAGAGTGTTGGCCCACGCGCCGTGCCCCAGGTCGTCGAGGATCAGCGCCGGCCGGTCGGGCACGGCACGATCCAGCACGTCGATCGGCAACTCGTCCCCTTCCAGCAGGGTCGACAAGAAGACTCCGGCCCCGACCACCCAGTCACGGCTTTGCTGGCGGTTGGCGCAATTCCGAGCCGATTGCTCATAGGTCGCCAATGGGCGCCGCCATGGAAGGAGACAGAGACGCTCGTTGACACCCCCCTCGACCACGTGGACGTGCGGATCATGGAAGCCGGGAAGCACCATGCGACCGTCTAGGTCGATGATCTCCGTCGTTCTGCGGCGCAGGCCGAGTACCTCGGTGTCGTCGCCAACGGCAACGATCTTGCCTGCCTCGATGGCCATCGCCTCAGCCCACGGTCGAGCCACATCGACCGTGTAGATCCGGCCACCGTGAAGAATGGTCTCGGGCGATTCAAGTATCGGCGGCGCGATCGGCCCTACTGCGCCGCCCAGAGCCAGGAGCGCCGCGATCAACGGAGACCTATACCGACCGCGTTCGGGCGACCGCAACCAAGTGAGAGACGGCGATCTCTTCAGAGACCCGACGCTGGCGTGCTTCGATTCCATCGGGTCACTCTACCTCGACCACCACACGAGTCTCGGGCGCCTGATAGACGATCTCTCCGTTGACCAGCGTCAGCTCACAGCGCATCTCCTTGATCTCGGCGGTGGCCACGGAGTAGATATCGCGATCCCAGACCGCGATATCTGCGTACTTGCCGATCTCGAGAGTACCGATGCGGTCTTCCATGAACAGCTGCCGAGCGTTCCAGGCCGTGTAGGAGCGCAACGCCGTGCGAATGTCGATCGACTCGTCGGTACCGAAGGGATTTGGGCCGTGGGTGCCCATCAACGTCTCCCGAGCCACCGAAGCCCACAGGCCGTAGCGCGCCGCAAACGGCGTAACGTCATAATCGGAGCCACTGCCCCAGCGGATGCCTCGGTCGAGGTAGGTCTTGAGGCCGAGCAGCCGTTGATTCCGTTGGGGGCCGAAGTTGCCCGCATAGGTGTCACCGATCCACCACGTGAAGCCGGGCTGCACCTCCGGATACACGGCGTCGTAATCGGCCTGCAGGCGAGCGATCTCGTCCATCGCCGCGTCGGTCGGGATGTTGGAGTGGATGATGCTGTGCCGCAGCCCATACGCTGGACTCGCTTCGAGCGCGTCGGCGAAGGCATCGACGACCAGGTCGATGGCGCGGTCGCCTATGGAGTGCACGCCGAGGTGTAGGCCAGCCTCGTGGACGGCGATGATCTGCTCGCGAAGCACCTCGGGCGTGGCTCGCGGCACGCCGTAGTTGCCGTGATCGACGTCGGTGAGGTTCATATTCCACTCATCGTGCAGCCAGGCGGTGCGCGCGCCGCCGCTACCGTCGGCGTAAAGCTTGATGCCTCCCGAGACCAACATGTCGTCGCCGGTGGATATCCATGGTTTGGTGAACGGGCCGACCTGTTCGATCAGCCGCCGCGTGTCGTCAACGGTTTGACCCGTCCGCCACAGAACGAACACTCGGGCGGTGAGGTTCCCCGACGCGAGCACTGACTGGTACGCGTGCCAGGTACGCAAACGGATCTCCGGGTCCTTGACCGCCGTCATTCCCTCTTTGTGCAGCTCCGGAACGTACCGCTCGATGGCCTCGCGCAAGCGATCATCGTCGCGGGCGGGAATGTGGCGTCGCACCAGAGATGTCGCGGTGTCCTTGAACACGCCCGTCGGCGTGCCATCGGGCGCGCGGTCGATCAGACCTCCCGGCGGGTCCGGCGTATCGCTTGTGATACCGGCCACATCGAGCGCCAGGGAGTTACCGACGCTGTAGTGCGCCGTCGTGTGCGTCAGCCAGACTGGATTGTCCGGCGACACGGCATCCAGATCGTTCGCATAAATGTACCGCCGTTCCTCGAGCTTTCCCTCGTCCCATCCGCCACCGGTGATCCACTCGCCGGGCTCGCGCTCGGCAACCGCGGCACCAACCGCCTCCACGACGTCGGCGATCGACTCGACCGCTGGATACGACACGTCGAGGGTGAAGAGCGCTCCGGCGGCACCGACAGCGAAGTGGTTGTGTGTATCGATGAGGCCGGGAGTTGCGGTCAGGCCGCCCAAATCGATCCGACGCGTGGTGTCCCCGGCAAGCGGCTCGATGTCGCTCTTCGACCCCACCGCCACGATCTTGCCGTCACGAATCGCCAACGCCTCGACGATCGAGTCGTCCTGATCGACGGTGATGATCTTGCCGTTGACGAGGATGGTGTCCGCCGGTAGCTGCAATGCCGGCGAGCATCCAGCAAACAGCGTGACAGCGGCTACCAGCGAACCCGCCAGGGACCTCACTGACGAATTCCGTATAGCGCCTCGGTCCGGGCCTCGATGCTGTTGGCGAGCGCCTCTCCTAAACGCCATCCGTTGAGCGCCTCCGTGCTGCTGTAGTACGTCAGGTACCGTCGAGCGAGCTCCGGCTCCCCGGCCTCGAAGAGATTCAGCGCCGTCTCCTCGACACTCTCCTGGCGCTCGATCAATCGCCCCTCGAAGGCCTCGAGCGCCTCGGTGACCTCCGGCAGGAACTTTTCCTGGTGCTCCTCGGTCAGATAGAGCAGGCGTTTGTAGGTGCGCAACGCGAAGCGGGTCGACTCGATGCCACGCTCCTCATCGTCAACCATGTACTGCGTTGCCTCGCCGCCGGTCAGGTATCGATGCCTCTTGAGCTGGGTGGGCACATCCGTGGTACCGATGTGGAACGGAATGAACGGTGCGGTCACCGAGGTCGTAGCGGCCACCCAGAGCACCCCGAGCTCCTGGTGCACGCCCTTGCGTAGATGTGCCACCTGGCCGTATCCGGCGGAATCTCCGGTGACCTCGGTGGTGCGGACGGCGGCGATCATGTCGGTCAGGCCGACCTTGCCGGCGAGCGCCTTCATGCGCTCCTCGATCATCTCGACGGCAGGATGCCGCATCTGCCCGTCGCCATAGACCTTGTTGACGTTGAATGGCTCGCCGGAATCGGGGTCGTACCAACCTTGCTCGATTGCGAAGCTGACGAAGTTGGGCGAGGCCATGTAGTCCGGGTCATTCTCGAAGTCGACCGGGAAGTCGCCGATATAACCGGGCCGCGACACGCGGACATCGTCCGGCCCCAGCCGCTCAGCGGCCCATAGGCCCTGCCCGCCGGCGAAATCGATGACCACCCAACCCTCGTCGGCGTCGGCAAACAGGTGGGAGTTGCCACCATAGGTGGAGAATCCGTGCTCGGCGATCAGCGCACCGATGATCTCGACGGCCTCACGTGCAGTGTGGGCACGCTCCATGACGATGCGCGCCAGGTCGCTGTAGTTGGGACCTCCGGTCTGCGGATTCGGGGTCATGCCCTGCAGCTCGCGTCGCGAGGGCGACCACACGTCGCGCGCCGCGACGCCGTGCTCGTTGAGCCCGCCGTTGGTGAGCGGCGCCGGAAAGCCCGAGTACTCCGAGTAGTTCATCGTGATGTACTTCGCCGTCCGCGCTACCTGCGGGATCTGCTTCAGCACGCCGGGGAAATTGGCCCGCTCGGTCACGCCCACCCAGATCATCGCGCCTGGCGGAAACGTGCCCGACGGTACGATCTCCAGCCAGTGACTCGAAGGCTCGTCGCCGTAGCCGCCGAGGAACACGCTACCGTCGATCGTCAGGTTCTTGCCTACGTACACGCAGTAGCTCGCCCAGGCCGGGTTCGCCGCGGCAACCAGCATGATCACCGCAATAGGGAGAATGCGCTTCGCGGGCAACCGCCACCAGCCGGGCAGCGCTCCCGTCGTACACATCCTGAGACCTGGCAGCATCGTCATGTTGATCTCCTCCTTCGCGTAGCGGTGTATCGCAGCGTGGGCGGTCCGTTCTCGATTCCCTCCCAGACGCTGACCTGGGCGGCCCGCGGCGTCAACGCTGCGCTCGGATCGCGCGCAAGCGGTCATCGTAGCGGCGGTTCGCCTCCGCGGCGCGTTCGCGGATTCGGGGACGTTGGCGCTCCCACAGCGCCTCGAAGTCAGCGCCAATCTCCCAGAACTCCAGCTCATGGACCGGGACAACAGGAGAATCCACCAAACGGCTCAATCGGACGCGCATCGTATCGATCAAGGCTGGGGCCTTCGCAGCACTCCAGGACCCCGAACCGTCGACGTACAAGTAGACCGGCGCCGAATGAGCGATGGCCTGTGCCTTGCCGGAAGCGCGGACGGCCAGCCAGACTCCTTGCGATGCGACCAGCTCGTGGCTCAAGCTCAGCGACCCATCGGCCTCGACCTCGGAGACCATCGCCACGACCTCGCCGTGCGCCACCAGCTCCAAGCGGTCGAGATCGTCGAGATCGGGATTGATACGCGCTGTCGCTGTGACCCTGACGCGGTCACCGCGCGCGGCGCGCACCGTCGATCCCATCTCGTGGCCATCGACCTCGAAGGAGAGCATCGGCCCGTTGGTGACGAACGTACGGCCGGCCTCCAGCGCCCCGAACCAGGTCTGGGTGGTGAAGTCTCCCTCCACCTTAGCGTAGCTGCGCACTGCACCGGCCTGGTCGTAGTACGGAAAATCGGATCCCGCCAGCGGCGTGATCTGATAGCCGAGGTTCAGGAACTCGTACCAGAGCTCGGTATACAGCGACCCGCCCTGCAGAACCTCGACAAAGTCGACCAGCCCGAACGGCACATCGAGCGCCAGGCCCGAAGAGCCGTTGAACTCCTCTTGCCCGACGTGCGCGTAGCCGCTGAGACCGCCTTGCCGCGCGTACTCCTGGAACGCCTCGTGGTAGAGGAAGTACCGATCGCGGCGGTGGACCGGCTCGAGGATGTTGAGTGAGATCGTGTGGCCGCGCTGCGCGGTGCGCGGCCCCTCGATGCCGGGCACCACCAGATGGTCACCCACCCGGTGCTGTCCGTCGATGCCCCAGGCATATTGCGGGAAGTGGGTCGCACCGGGGTTGTGCATCTGCAACGTGTTGGCAACGTGCACGTCCTCGGCACGGAGGTAGGCGCTGATGCGGTCATTGTCCGACTCGGCGTCGCGCTCGATGTGGATATGGGCATCGCCCGAGTACCAGTCCCGGGCGCCCATATCGTCCCAGCGCGGTATCGCGACATCGACTTCGAGCTCGCGGCCGGCCTCGACCTTGAGGGATCGTTGCACGATCCGGTACTCAGGCCCCTTGGACGCCACCAGGTCATACAGGCCAGCTGGGACCTCTGCCTGATATTGGCCGTCGGCGTAGAACACATGCCGGTTGTCGGATGGCCAGGGTTGCGAAAGACCGAACGTGTCGCCACGCAGAAAGATCTGCCGGACCTGATCGTCGTAGAAGTCGACGATCAGCGCGTCATCGCTCGGCAGCGGCATCCGGCCGGTGGCGTCGTAGAGGCCGAGCCGAGCCGCGGTCGCCGCGCCCGTCGCCGCGTCGATCAGGCTGAGCTGAACGTGCCCCGAGGCACCAGGCTCCGGTGTCGTGTTCGAGCGCCTCAGAGTGGCGGAGCACAGGCTCAGCGTGTTTGGCTCATCGGTCTCCCGGCGCCGATTGGCTCCGGCGGCAGACAGCGCCAGGTCGGTACCCGCCATTCCCCGGTTGGCAAACCGCGCCCGCTCTAGCGTGAGAACTTCGCGCCGCCACCGCCCGCCCCCGGCCTCGGGTCGCGCAAGCCGCAGGGTCGACGCGCTCCGCGCGCTTCGATCGTAGGAGAGCGTGACGGTGCCGGATGCAGTGCTGTCGAAGAGCAACTCGAGCTCCACCGTCTCGTCGATGTCGAACGCCAGGTCGTCGTCCACATCGAGGGCGATGAAGCTGGCCTCGACGCAACGACGCCCATCGACCTCTACGAGCCGCGGAAGCACGCGACGGGGGAACGCGAACAGTCCGAGGGAATCCGGGTACCCACCCGACAGGGTGCGTGAGAACCCCGGCATGGGCCATTCGATCTCGATGAGGCCGAGCGGGTTGGTATGCGCCAGCGCCAAGCTCGCCGCCGTTCCCAGCAACAGCGCGATCACGAGAAGAGCGCATATCGGAGGGCGAATCCCGAGTCGGCGCTTGCCAGCCAGCAGACAGTTACGAGTGTGGGGCTCCATGACGACACCCGGTGTAACAAACTTCCAGAGATGACACCAGCGTCGCCGAGGGGGGATCCTGAGCCCTCGGTACGGTATCGTACGGCGCCATGATTCACCGCAGCCCATTTCCAGATGTCGAGATTCCCGTCGAGTCGCTGACCGACTTCGTGCTGCGCGAAGCACGCCAGCGCGGCGACAAGCCTGCGTTCATCAACAGCGCCACGGACGAGGCCATCAGCTACACGGGTTTCGTCGACGCCGTCTCGACGGTGGCGGCAAGCCTGCAAGCACGAGGCTTCAGCAAAGGCGATGTCGTCGCCTTCTACAGTCCCAACTGCCCCGAATACGCGGCCGCGTTCTTGGCCATATGCAAGCTGGGTGGCACGGTCACCACCGTCAACCCGCTATACACCGAAGGCGAGCTCCGGCACCAGCTGGAGAACTCCGGGGCACGGGCAGTGATCACCGACCCACAGTTCCTCGACACGGCTCGCGCCGCTGCGAACGGCGCCGGGATCCGCGAGATGTTCGTGTTCGGCGACGCCGACGACGCCACTCCGTTCGCCGATCTGATGTGCGCTGACGATACGGACGGTGTTGAGTTCCCGACCGTCGCCGTCGACCCGATGACCGACCTTGCCGCGCTGCCCTATTCGAGCGGCACGACCGGTGTAGCCAAGGGCGTCATGCTGACGCACCACAACTTGGTGGCCAACCTCTGCCAGATCCGCGGTGTCGCGCCCGAGACCACGTATCGCGCCACCGAGGACGACGTGCTGATGGGAGTTCTGCCGTTCTTCCACATTTACGGCATGATCATGATGCTGTACTCGTTGAAGCTCGGCTGCACGATGGTGACCACGTCGCGGTTCGACCTGGAGAAGTTCCTCGCCATGCTCGAGCGCTACAAGGTCAGCTACCTGCATGTGGTGCCGCCGATCGCGCTGCTGCTTTCGAAGCATCCAGTGGTCGACAACTACTCGATTCCGAACGTGCGCCAGATCATCTGTGGCGCCGCACCGCTCGGGCAGGATGTCGCCGACGACGTGTACGAACGTCTCGGGGCGCGCATCAACCAGGCATGGGGCATGACCGAGCTCAGCCCGGTCGGGCACATGAACGCCGATCCGCCGGAGACCATCGATCCGACCTCGGTAGGCCCCTGCGTTCCCAACGCCGAGTCGACGATCGTCGACGTCGAGACCGGCGAGGCGCTCGGCCCACACAAACGCGGCGAGTTGTGCCAGCGCGGTCCGCACCTCATGGCCGGTTACCTGAACAACCCCGAGGCAACAGCGGCGTGCATCGACGAGGATGGTTGGCTGCATACGGGCGACATCGCCTTCGCCGACGAGAACGGCTACGTATGGGTGGTCGATCGGGTCAAGGAGCTCATCAAGTACAAGGGCTTCCAGGTGGCTCCCGCCGAGCTCGAGTCGTTGCTCCTTACCCACGACGCCGTCGCCGACGTCGCGGTGATCGGCGTTCCCGACGAAGAGGCCGGCGAGCTCCCCAAGGCGTTCGTGGTGCCCAAGGCCGGCGAGGCCGAAGCGAGCGACGAGCTGGCGCAACAGCTGCAGAGCTTCATTGCCGAGCAGGTTGCGCCACATAAGAAGATCCGCATCGTCGAGTTCATCGACGCGATTCCGAAATCGGCGTCGGGAAAGATCCTCCGCCGTGCCTTGATCGAGCAGGAGCGTGCGGCTCAGATGTAACGGGTAACTGACCGGCCGAGAGCATCCGCAGGCCAACCGAGGAGACGCAGGTGACGCGTTGTTGACCGGATGAGCGGGCAGACGATCGCCGACCAGAAGATCGCCGAGCTGGCGCGCGCCGAGAAGAGCAAGCTCAAGAAGGTCATGGGATTTCGTGACCTGGTGCTCTTCTACATCGCCTGCATCGTCACCATGCGCGTCGTAGCGCTATCGACCGAGAACGGTCCGAGCGTGGTGGTGCTGTGGGTGCTGGGATTCGCGCTCTTCTACGTCCCTCAAGCCCTGACCGTTGTCGAGCTAACCTCTCGGCATCCTGACGAGGGTGGTATCTACATCTGGGCAAAGCGTGCCTTCGGCGATTTTCACGGCTTCATCACGGCATGGTTCTACTGGGCCACCAACCTCGTCTATTTCCCGGCGGTGCTGCTGTTCTCCGCCAGCAACGCGGCGTTCGTGGTTCCGGGTTGGTCATACCTCGCCGAGGATCCCCGTTTCCTGGCGACATTCTCGCTCGCCGGCATCGTGCTCGTCGTGGTAGTCAACGTCCTCGGCCTCGACATCGCCAAGCGCCTGCACAACGCCAGCGGCTATCTGAACATGTGGGTGCCGGGGCTGATCGTGATGGTGCTGGGCTTCCTGGCATGGTTGAACTTCGGCGCCGCCAGTGAGTTCTCCCCGAGCACCGTAACGCCGAGCTTCGGAGGGCTATCCGACGTCATCTTGCTCGCCGCGGTCGCCTACGGCTTCACCGGGCTCGAATCTGCGTCGATCATGAGCGAGGAAGTGCAGGATCCCCGACGCAATGTGCCGCGCGCCTTGGCTACCGCCGGCCTGATGATGCTCGCCATGTTCATCTTCATCTCGTCGGCGATGCTGGTGGTGCTCCCGGTGGACCAGGTCAGCGGACTGACCGGACTCACGGACACGGCAAGGGTGGCCGGAACCAAGCTGATCGGCACGACGGTCGGCGGTCTACTAGGCTCGATCGTGGCGCTGTGTCTATGCATCGCGGCCATCGGCACGGTGAGCGCGTGGATGGCGACCTGCGCACGCTTGCCGTTCGTAGCCGGCCTCGATCGTTACCTGCCGCCAGCTTTCGGGACGCTCCATCCGAAGTACGCCACGCCGCACGTATCGATCATCACCCTAGGCGTTGCGACGGCCGCGCTGATCGTGCTCGGCAATATGGGTGGCACCGCGCAGCAGATCTATCGCGTCTTCATCAGCCTGGAGATCGTCGTCTACTTCATACCGTTCATCTACATGTTCGGCGCGCTGCTGGTCATGCAGCGTCACCCGGCGGCGGACGACATTCAGCGCGCGCCGTTCGCTCCGTACGGCGCCTACTTCGCCGGCGGCGCCGGGCTCGTCGTCACTGTTGCATCCTTCGTTTTCGCCCTCATCCCCGGCGAGTTGGTCGAAGACAAGACGTTCTTTTACGTCACCGTGTTCGGCATGCTCGGGGTGCTGACGCTAATCGGCGTCGGCATCTATGCCAACGGCAGACTGCGGCGACGCCGCATCGAAGCGGCGCCCAACCCCGTTTAGTCCGACAGCAACTCGTGCACGGCGCGGTGAGCTTGCCCGATCGCTTCTTCGGTCATGGCAATGGCGCCCGCGTCTGAATTGGCGATGGCGATGCGACCGAACGTTCGTCGACCGCGCTCCCAGGTCCGCTTCTCTTCCGGCCACTCCTCGGTGGTCCAGTAGATGTCGCCGCTGTCGGGGTCGTAGCCCCAGGCGTAGCCGTGCGGCCAGCGGTTGACGGTGATCGCCTCGATATCGCGCGCCGGATCGAATCCACCCCCCGAGAGCATGCGGCCCAGCTGATCGCGGATCTCGCGCTCGAAGGTCTCGAAGGACGTGGTCATTAGGTCCCAGCGGCCTGCCTTCCACTGGTCGGGGATCGGCAAACCCGGGCTCAGCGGCGTGCGGGTAAGCTGCAGCACCATCGGATCCTCCGGTGTTCGCGGGCATTCGTAGGCACCCATGCTCACCGGATCGCCCAGACGTACTCCAGTGTGATACCCACCCGGACAGTGAGCGCTGAGCAGCTTCAGCTTGGCAAACGATGTCCAGTCGCGCAGCAGCACCCGGGTGTACACCAGCGGTGCCTTGAGCGCATACGACAGCGCCCTCCGCTGCGGCTCCGGAAGCTCCGGACACAGGTGCGGAATCGCGGCGTTGTAGCAGGCCATCACACACTGGCGTGCGCGCACCGTCTGGGCGACGTCGCCGCGCACATAGCTCACGTCGACGGCGTCGGCGCTCCTCGCATCTCCGACGTGCTCGACGCGGACGGCGGTGCTGTTGAGGCGAATGCGCACCGGCGCCCCCTCACGATCGAGCATCGAGTAGTCGAAGCGCGCCGTGACGATGTCCTCCATGCCGCCCGCCGGGGCCACCTCCGGAATCATCGAGCGCACCATCAATCGGATGATCGATGCGTTGCCATCGGGGAACCGGAAGTACGCACCGCTACGCTCGTGCGACGCCAGGCCCAGCGCCTCGAGCCCCGGGTAGCCTGACCGGATTGCCGGCGGCATCGGTAGCGATTCGACGCGGACATTCCAGTAGCTGTCGCCGCGCGATTGCAAATACGGAAGCACCCCGGCATCGACCTTGGCGATGTCGAGCAGGAACTCCTGGTATGTCATGCCCTCCAGACGGGCCCGCTTTTCCTCGGGCGACAGGCCCTCCAGATAGTCGATACCACCCTCATGCAGTCGGATCAGATCCTTCTTGGCCTGCTCGGACAACGGCGCGCCGGAGAAGAACTCCGGCCACGGCTTCGACCCCTGGCCTACCGCCAGGTGGTCCGCACCGAACGTTTCGCGATCGAAGAACACCCCACGCTGCAACCCGAGCTCGCGGTAGATCCTTCGGTCGACGTACTCGGAGTAGCGCTCGGGGTCGATTCCGAGCTCGCTGATCAACCCCTTCGCAGCCTCCCCGTAGGCCGCGAAGTCCTCGATCTCCACGGTGCCGCCGTTGATCAGCAACATGCGGTCGCCAGAGGAGAACTCGTTGCGCTTGGCGTGTCCGCCGAAGTCGTCGTGGTTGTCGATCACCAGGATCTTGGCGTTCGGGCCGGCCTCCTGCCGGAAGAAGTAGGCCGCCGCCAGGCCGCTCATCCCACCGCCCACCACCACCAGGTCGTAGGTCTCGCCGCTGGAAGTGGGCTGCCAGCGCTTGCCGTCACGGACGGCGTGGGCGACATCGAACGATCCCGGATGGCTGCCGCGCATCCCCGTGAGCGCCGGCGGGTAATACTCCGCGTCCTGCGCTGAGTGGGCCGCCCCCTCCGAGGCGTAAGCGCGCGCCTGAGCCCACGGAAAGAGCATTGAACCGGTAATCGCGACCCCGGCGCCGTCGATGAAATCCCGGCGGCTGATCTCTTGCCCCATCCCTAGCTCACGATCGCGACGCTTCATCGGTGGAACACCTCCCAGATCAGATCGCTGGCCGAGATATCGTCCGTCGTGTAACCGAGCCGATCGGTGTATACGGCGCCCGGCCAGGTGTGTCCGCCGCCCTCGATTCGGTACCACTCGGTGCTCGCGTCGCAGCCAGCCCACGAAATGTGCGTCACCTCGTCGCTGACGGCCCGCTCGGTCGGCCCCCCCTCGCACCCATTGTGATCGGCCCACCGCTGCATCGCCTCCGACACCGGCGGATCGTTCCAGGGGTCGTCCGAGCCCTGGATTGGCACCGTGGCGTCCTCTGTGCCGTGGAAGTAGATGAACGGGCGCGGTGGCGCAGAGCCGCACTCCGCCTCGTTGTAGTACATGTACGTGACCGGCCCGTAGGCTTTGAACGGGCTGTCGGGGAAGCAAGCCAACGCCGAGACCATGTCACCGCCGGCCGACATGCCGGTAGCGAAGAAATCGCCGGTGTTGTACTCGCTCCGCAGGAGGTCGACCAGCTCGAGGACGTGGTCGATGTCGAAATCCCGCTCCCGTAGATTCGCCTCCCACGCCCCGCTCCAGTAGCCGGCAAGCCGATGCGTCTCGTCGGCATAGACCCTGTCGTTGGCGTTGGGCATCACGAGGATGACCCCGTCTCGGTCTGCCTGTTCCATGAAGTCGCTATAGGTGAACTGGGCGAGTGCATTGGAGCCGGCGCCGTGGAAGCTGAACACCACGTCGGCGAGCATTCCTTCCTTGTAGCCGGCCGGCAGCCGCAGCAACCAGACGCGCTCGGTGCCATCCGACGCACCCAGGGTACGTTCCATGTAGGGACCCTTGAGGTCTCCCCCGGGCCCGCTCAAAGGCCCCCCAGAGCCGCCAGACCCGCCGGAGCCCTCGGCACCTCCAGAATCCCCCTGGCTCGGAGATGCGGCGTCGACGGCCGCCTCGTCGGAGGTGCCGCAGGCGGCGAGAGTCCCGGCGGCCAGAAGTACGGATCCTAAGCGCAACAGCCGCGCGAGATCCTTTGCGCCCGTCGACCGATGAGCGATCCGATGGAGGGTGGGAATGTCGTTGCTCCGGCTCCGGAAAAGACTCTCGAGATTCATCGGCACACACCATGCGGGTTGGGAACAATGGCCGGCAGTCTACCCCGGTGATGCTGGCAAGCCGCTATGCTGGGCGGCATGAGCCACGATGACGCCATGGACTACGACGATCTCATCGGCCTGTTCGAGCTCGTCTGGGGCGACGGGTACATGTCGCCGGGCGGCCCGGAGGAGGTCGCTCTGTTGCTCGATGCTGTCAACCTGACCAACGCCGAGGTGCTGGACGTCGGCTGCGGAACCGGCGGCGTCGACGTGGAGCTCGTTCGCGGGCATGGTGCGGCGAGCGTGCTCGGCATCGACGTGAACCCCAGATTGATCGATCGCGCCCTCACCCGAGCAGAGCACGAGGGCCTTGGCCGGCAGCTCGATTTCAGAACCGTGGATCCCGGACCATTACCGTTCGATGACGCGTCGTTCGACGTCGTCTTCAGCAGGGACGCTATCCTCCATATCCCCGACAAAGCGACATTCCTCGACGACGTCTTCCGGGTGCTCCGAGCGGGTGGGATCTTCGTCGGCAGCGACTGGCTGCGACGCGACGACGAGCCGCCGACGCCGGAGATGCTCCACTGGATCGAGACCGAGGGCCTCGGATTCGTACCCGCCTCACCGCAGGATTACCAGAAGGCGTTTGCAGCTAGTGGCTTCGGTTCGGAGAAGCTCACCGATCGCAACGCCTGGTATCGCGAGCTGGCGCAGAAGGAGCACGCGCGCATGGCGGCGGGCGGCGACCTCAACGAGCTGATACACGAGCTACTCGGTGACGACAACGCACTTCGCGAGATCGAAGCCTGGCGCGCCATGACGGTGGTGCTCGACAGCGGCGAGCTGCGCCCGACCCACTTGCGGGCGACCAAACCCGACGTCTAGCCGGCGACTCCGGCACGTGCCATCGCCGCATGCAGTAGTACGTTGGCGCCAGCCTCGAGATCCTCGGGCTCGGCGTGCTCGGCCTCGTTGTGGCTGATGCCGTCCCTGCAGGGCACGAAGATCATGCTCGTGGGAGCAACGCGGGAGACGTACACCGCATCGTGACCGGCGCCGCTGACGACCTCCAGCGCGGTACACCCGACGGTGCTGGCCGCTTGTCGCACCGCCTCGATACAGCCCTCGTCGAAGGCCACCGGAGCCGCCGACCAGATGTTGTCGATGGAATGGCCCAGCCGCCCGGCTGTCGCCACCTCAGCGGCGGCGGCGCGGAGTCCCGCATCCATCGCCTCGAGTTCCGCTTCCACCGGATGACGCATGTCCACGGTGAAGCTCACGCTCCCCGGTACCGTGTTGCGCGAGCCCTTGCCGGTATGCAGCTCGCCGATCGTTGCTCTACCCGCAGGAGCCCGATCCGTGGCCAGCGAGTAGATGCGCGAAAGCAACGCGACCGACCCGGCGAGCGCGTCGCGACGCATCTCCATCGGCGTAGGGCCGGCATGCGACTCTTGGCCCGTCATCACGACGTCGTACCACCGCATCCCCTGAACGCCGGTCACGATACCAACCGGTGTCTGGGCTTGCTCGAGAATCGGCCCTTGCTCGATGTGCAGCTCGAAGCATGCGCCTAGCGGATGGTCGCCGACCGCCAGGTCGCCGCGATAGCCGATCCGATCGAGCTCCTCGCCGAGGGTCACCCCGTCAGGATCCGTGCGCGCCCAGGCGTACTCGGGCTCGAACACACCGGCAAACACGCCCGACGAGATCATCGCCGGGGCGAACCGTGCACCCTCCTCATTGGTCCAGTTGATGACTTCGAGCGGCGCCGTTGTCTGGAGGCCAGCGTCGTTGAGCGTCCGTACCGCCTCGAGGCCGGCAAGTACGCCGTAGGCTCCGTCGTACTTCCCACCTGTGGGCTGACTGTCGAGATGGCTAGCCATCGCGACCGGGGGCAGATCCTCATCGCGACCGGGTCGGCGCGCGAACATGTTGCCCATGGCATCGACGGTCACGCTACAGCCCGCCGACTCGCACCACGCTGTGAACAGGTCGCGCGCCGCCTTGTCACCGTCGGTAAGCGCCTGTCGGTCGACGCCGCCCTTTCGTGTAGCGCCGATCAACGCCATCTCCATCAGGCTCGACAGCAAGCGATCGCCGTCGACGCGCAAGCCATCGGCAGCGCTCAACGCAACCCCACATCCGAGGACGCTTGCCGCCGTGCCGAGGTCGTCGGGAGCGAGGGCATGCGGCTACGATCCAGCGCGCTGTTCGTGGGGCCGTAACATCATGCGCCCTATGATGTGGCGCTGGATCTCGCTGGTCCCCTCCCAGATGCGCTCGATGCGGGCGTCGCGCCACATGCGCTCGAGCGGCAACTCAGAAACCAGGCCCATACCGCCGAAGATCTGCACCGCCTCGTCGGTCACACGACCCAGCATCTCGCTGCAGTAGAGCTTGGCCATGGCGGCGTCTTGATCGGTCATCGTCCCCTGGTCGTGCTTCCAGGCGGCTCGGAACATCAGCAACTCGGCCGCCTCGAGCTCGGTCGCCATATCGGCGAGCTTGAACGAAATGCCTTGGAAGCGGCCGATCGATTGCCCGAACTGCTTGCGCGTGGCAGCCCATTCGGTAGCGATTTCCAAAGCGCGCCGAGCCTTGCCAACCGAGTTGGCCGCGGTGCCCACACGACCCGCCGAGAGCCACGTGTTGGCAAGTTCGAATCCCTCACCCTCGTCGCCGAGCATCTTCGAGGCGGGAACGCGACAGTCGTCGAAAAACAACTCGCAGTGATGGAATCCGCGTAGCCCCACCGCCTGCGAGCCTCGATGCCACGTGAACCCCGCGGTGCCCTTGTCGACCAGGAACGCGCTGATTCGGCTCCTGGGGCCACGCGGTGTCTCGTCGACGCCGGTAGCAACGAACAAGATCATGAAGTCGGCCACATCGGCGTAGGAGGCGAAGTGCTTGGAGCCGTTGATGATCCAGTCGTCGCCGTCTCGGACGGCGCGGGTCGCTATTCCTCGAACATCGGAGCCGGCGTCGGGCTCACTCATCGCGAAGCAATCGAAGCGTTCGCCTCGAACACACGGCAGCAGGTACTCCTCGACCTGCTCGCCCTTGCACGCCTGCAGGATATTGCTCGGCCGGTAGACCTCCCAGTGCAGAGCCAGGTTGGTGCGACCGAGCTCGCGCTCCAGCAGCATGTGGGTCACCGTGTCGAGCCCACCGCCGCCGATCTCCTCGGGCATATTGGCGGCCCAGAGCCCGGCGTCCATCGCAGCCTTGCGAATCTGCTGGCGCAGCTCGTCCGACAGCTCGCTAGTGCGCTCGACTTCTTCCTCGTGCGGGATGAGCTCCTTCTCGACGAAGGCCCGCACGGTCTCGACGACCATCTCCTGCTCGTCACTCAGCTGAAATTCCATGCCGTCACGCTTCCTTCCAGACCTGATTCGCGTCGCCGTCGGTCCTCCCGCCAGCAGGCGGCGAGGTTCCACCGTGCGCGGATGGTAACGGCCACCCACCGTCGACGCGAACCGTGCGAGTATACGGAGCGCACCAGCCAGAATCTCTGACAGCGCACGGTTCTTCCAAAATCGAACTTCGATCCGATCGCGAGCGACCGATGAGCCAAATGCCATTCAGAACGCGACTCTCCGCCGGTAGCACGCCGACCCTCGACGACTGGGGCGTCAACTCCGAGTACGGCGTACTGCGCGACGTGCTGCTCGGACCACCTGACAGCTTCTACTGGATGGCCGACAACGCCCAATTCAGCTCGATCTCGCGCGCCACTTTGGAGTCCGGCGAGGAGTTCGACAGCAACCTGGCGATCCGGCAACACGGCGAGATGATCGAGGCGTATCGATCAGCCGGCGTCAACGTCCATCTGCTCGACGTCGACGAATCGACACCGTATCAAGTATACGCGCGCGACTCCAACTTCATGACGCCGTACGGCGCGGTGGTCTGTCAGCTTGCCAACCCCCGCCGGCGGGGCGAGTACGCCGCCGTGATGCGCTTCTATGCGGGGGCAGGAATCCCCATGTACGACATGGTCTCTGCCGGCAACTTCGAGGGCGGCGACTTCAACATCATTGGCCCTGAGTGCGTGCTCATCGGCTACACGGGGTTCCGCTGCGAGGAGGTTGCTGCGAAGCAGATCGGCGGCTGGATGGAGGCCGAAGGGTGGGAGGTTCGTTACGCGCCCATCGATCCGTTCTACGTACACATCGACCTGATGGTCTGCATGCTGGCCGAGAAGGCCTGCGCCGTGTGCCTCGAGACCACCGATCCGTCGATCGTCGCCTGGCTCGAGGGCAAGGGCATCGAGATCGTGCCGGTGAGCTTTCAGGACACCATGACGCTGGGATGCAATGTCATGTCGCTTGGCAACGATCGCATCTTGTCCACCGCCGACAGCACCGACTTGAACACCCGGCTACGCGCCATGGGCTTCGAGGTCTACGACCCCGACGTGTCGATGTTCACCAAGGGTGGCGGCGGCGTGCACTGTATGGCGCAGCCGTTGCGACGCGATCCCGTCTGACGCAGACAACGCCGCACCGAGCTCCGCGTGCCGAGCCAGCGGTTCGTAAGGGCTCCCCGACTCACTCCTCGTCGGCGGCGACCGCGGCAGACCTGACGATCGGCAGGCTCACGTGTGACGGGTACTGTGCCGAGTGGTGCACGATCTGGTTGGCCACCACCCATTCGGTCTCGTCGTAGTTGTTGCCGCCAGTGTTGAGGTTGCGGTCGAAGCGCGGAAAGTCACTGCTCGTCACGTCGACACGGATCCGGTGCCCTTTGCCGAAGTAGTTGGACGAGGAATGCAGGTCGAGCCGGATCTCGTAGACCTCGCCCTCCTCCATCCATTCGGGGACAGAATCGTTGTCGCGGTAGCGCACCCGGCGCGCGCCCGACTGGAGGTTGAAGGCGCGTCCATCCGGATACACGTCAACGAGCTTGAGCATGAAGTCGGTGTCCTTGGCGTCGGATCCAACGTAGAGCACGGCGCTGATGTCGCCGCTCATCTCGATGCCTTCCTCGAGCGGTTCAGACGTGTAGACGAGAACGTCGGCGCGCATCTCGTTGTTGGACTGATCATAGGCGCCGGAGCCATCGGGCAGCCCTGTGCAACACGTATTGCCACCACGGGTCGGCACCGGCGTGCCCGGATCGTAGGCGTACCGATCGGCCGGCTGATCGCCGCTCGGGGCGCTCCACGAGAGCGTGCCGTCGCCGAAGCGGCTGTTCGCCCGGCCTCCGGAGTGCAAGTAGATCTTGGTGTCGGTGGTGCCCTGCGGCGGCCACACGTCGGACTCGCGCCACTCGTTGGCCCCCATCAGGTAGTACTGCACGCGCGGCATGTCGGTGATGCCGTTGTCCTCACCTTCGAGCCAGTGCGCCATCCAGCGCATGTAGATGTCGAGAAAGTCCTTGCGGGCGTCGCCGAGCTCGCGCTCGCCGATGATGGTGTTTTTGGTGGCACGCGCCCAGCCGCAGTGGGTCGACGGAGCGACGATGACGAACTGGTTTTGGCGCGCGTGCTCGCTCACCGCGTTGTCGCGCATCTGGTTGAACATCGTCAGCGTCTCGTCGACCCCGAAGTCGTACCAGGAGTCTATGTATAGCGCCGGCGTGTCGAAGGTGTCATCGGAGCGGATGAAGTCGTTGTCATAGAAATAGTCGGATTCCGGCGGATTGGTGAGGTACTCCTCGTAGTCCGTGTGCGTCATGCCGGTGTTCTTGACCAGGTCGATCACCGGCAGCGCATCGAAGGCGCCGACGCGGCTGCGGCGGCCGCCATCTTCAGTGCCACGACGCGGATCGGCGTAGTTCTCGAACTTGCGCGCCATCTCGCCCTTGAACCACTCCTCGCGATCGACCCAGTCGGGGGGCTGCAGGAACACCTTGCTACCGGCACCCATGAACCAGCCGGCGGTCTGTGCGAGCTCGAATACACCCCCGTCGTACGACGCCCAGGGGCGACCGGGCGGGTAGTAGGCCGACGACGGTGCTTGCGGCATCGCGGCGATGTGGTTGGGGTGCTTGGAGGCCGATAGCGCCAGCTGCGTCTCACCCAGATACGAGCAGCCGAACGACCCCACCTTCTGGTTCGACCAGGGCTGCTTGATCAGCCAGTCGACGGTGTCGTAGCCGTCCTCGCGGTCCGAATACCGCAAGCGGTAATTGCCTTCCGATTCGTAGCGACCGCGGATGTCTTGCACCGCCACCACGTAACCCTTGTCCACGAACATCGGAATCGTGTTGCCGCGATTGCTGCCTTCCTTGTTGTACGGCGTACGAATCAGGACGGTCGAGTGTGGCCCCTCGGCGCCCTCGGGAAAGTACAGGTCGGTCGACAGGCGCACGCCGTCGCGCATCGGCACCATGTTGCTGCGGTCGCGGCGCACCTCGTAGCCGTCCTGGGAAGCCCAGCTGGCGGCACCACCGGGAGCGGAAACAGCAATGACCAGCGCGGCGATAACGATCAAAGACCAGCTTGCTTTCTTTCCGGGCACGGGTGCCTCCGAGGCTACGCAATTCTGGTAGACAGGGGTCGGTTGGCGAATCTGTATCACGTTCCCAGCCTATGGTGCAGGAACAGCGACGGAGACGACGAGCACACGCCGGGCGAGTGCCTCACCGCGTCGTTCTCCACGACGACCAAACCAGCGTCCGCCGCGGTTGCCGTACTGACCTGCTACTCGTCGTCGGCCATCGCTCCCGACCTGACGATCGGCAGGATCACGTGCGACGGGTACTCGGCGGAGTGGTGGACGATCTGGTTCGCCACCACCCACTCGATCTCGTCGTAGTTGTTGCCGCCAGTGTTCAGGTTGCGGCTCCAGCGCGGGAAATTGCTGCTCGATACCTCGACGCGGATGCGGTGGCCCTTGGCGAAGTAGTTGGACGAGGCGTGCATGTCGAGCTCGATCTCGTACACCTCGCCCTCCTCCATCCACACCGGAACGGAGAGATTGTCGCGATAGCGCATGCGCCGTGCCGCTTCCTGGATGTTGAAGGCGCGGCCGTCCGGATACAAGTCGACGAGCTTGATGGTGAAGTCGGTGTCCTTGGCGTCGGATCCCACATAGAGCACCGCGCCAAGGTCACCGGTGACTTCGATGCCCTCCTCGAGCGGCTCGGAGGTGTACACCAGGATGTCGGCTCGCATCTCGTTGGTCGACTGGTCGTAGCCGCCGGAGGCTTCGGGAAACCCGGTGCAGCAGGTGTTGCCGCCGCGGGTCGGCACGGGGGTTCCCGGATCGTAGGTAAACCGATCGGCCGGCTGATCGCCGCCCGGCATCGTCCAGGATAATCCGCCGTCGCCGAAGCGGCTATTGGCGCGGCCGCCCGAGTGCAGGTAGATCTTCTCGTTGGTCGTGCCTGCGGGCGGCCAGTAGTCGTCGCTACGCCACTTGTTGGCGCCCATCAGGTAGTACTGCACTCGCGGCATCTCGGTGATGCCGTTGTCCTCGCCCTTCAGCCAGCGCGCCATCCAGCGCATGTAGATGTCCTGGAAGTCCTTACGCGCATCGCCCAGCTCACGCTCGCCGATGATGGTGTTCTCGGTAGCGCGCTCCCAACTGCAATGGGTCGAGGGGGCGACGATGACGAACTGGTTGTCGCGGGCATGCTCGCTGACCGCCTGGCCACGCATCTGGTTGAACATGGTCAACGTCTCGTCGACCCCGAAGTCATACCAAGAGTCGATGTACAGCGCCGCCGTATCGAAGGTGTCATTGGAACGGATGAAGTCGTTGTCGTAGAAGTAATCAGACTCCGGCGGGTTCGACGCATAGTCCTCGTAATCAGTGTGCGTCATGCCCTGGTTCTTGACGATGTCGACGACCGGCAGGTGCTGGTACGCCTCAAAGGCATTCTCACGTCCCGCGTCCGGATAGACCATGAACTTACGAGCCATATTGCCTTTGAACCACTCCTCGCGATCGACGTGGTCCGGCGGCTGCATGAACACGGTGGTGCCGCTGTTGAGGAACCACCCGGCGGTCTGGGCGAGCTCGAATACGCCGCCATCGAACGACGTCCATGGCCGACCCGGGGAGTAGTAGGCGGCTGACGGCGCTTGCGGCATCGCCGCAACGTGATTGGGGTGCTTGGAAGCCGACAGAGCCAACTGCGTCTCGCCCAGATACGAGCAGCCGAAGCTCGCGACCTTCTGGTTCGACCACGGCTGGTTGATCAGCCACTCGACCGTGTCGTAGCCATCGTCGCGGTCCGAGTAGCGGACCCGGTAGCGACCCTCCGATTCGAAGCGACCGCGGATGTCCTGCACCACGACCGCGTATCCCTCGGAGACGAACGTCGGGATCCAGCCGGGATCATCAGCATCCCGGGTGCGGCGATACGGGTACGTGTTCTCCTTGTTGTAGGGCGTGCGGATCAGGACGGTCGACAAGGCCCCCTCGGCGCCATCCGGGAAGTAGATGTCGGTCGACAGCAGCGTCCCGTCGCGCATCGGCACCATGTTGCTGCGGTCCTTGCGCACCTCGTAGCCGGACTCCTGAGGGGCACCTTCCGAGACCGCCGACGCCCAGCCTGCAACTCCACTCGGGAATGTGATGACCACCGTTACGATGGCGATCAGGAACCAGCTTGCTTTTCGGCTGAGCATAAGGGCCTCCGGAGACCGGGCGATGCAGACAGTGGGGGGAGCTTGTTCAACCGGATCTGTACCACGTACGACGCCGGCGTTGCAGGGGAGCGCGGCGGAACCCACCCGGTTTGCCACTCGCCGTCGGAGCCCTCTCGCACCTGAGCCGGCAGAGTCTCGCCGAAGACGCGCAGGCGACGCTGCTCGAGGGCGAGCCCGGCCTTCGCGAAACCGAATGGCCTGCGAAGCGGCGACGGCCAAACCACTCCTTAGTCGGTGTCCTCGAACCGCGCATCGCGCCAGGCAAGCGCCGCCTTCAGGCCATCCTTGCGAGCGATGGCCATGAACTCCTCGCGCTCCGGGAGCACCGCGGCCTCGATGTGCACACCCAGATCATGCGCATCTGCGAGAGCCGCGCGCATCCCCTTGATGTCGTAGGAGCGGTTGACCGATTTCTTGGTAACCGCCACCGAGAAAGTATCGATAACCGCGATCTTGCGCGCCATCTGGATGGCAGCATCGAGATGCTCGCCCTTGGGAACCACCTTGTTGACGAGCCCCATCTCCAGGCAGCGCGCTGCAGAGACGCGATCATCGCCGGTGAGGTACAGCTCCTTCGCCTGCTTGGGCCCGGTGATCCAGGGCAGCAACATCACCACCACCGCGGCACCGAAGCGCAGCTCAGGCTCGCCGAGCCGGAGGGTCTCGTCGGCGATCGTGAGGTCACAGGCGAGAGCGAGGTTGCAGCCACCGGCAATGGCATAGCCGTGCAACGCCGAGATCGTCGGCTTGGGGAAGTTCCAGAACCGCATGATCGAGTCGAAGTCGTGCTGCAGCACCGGCGCCAGCTCGACGACGTTGACTCTCCCGGCCTCCGCCTCGTCCTTCAGATCGAACCCAGAGCAAAACCCGCGCCCGGCCCCTTGCAAGACGACCACACGAACGTCGTCGTCGCCCTCGAGGTGATCGAGCACCGCGTTGAGGTCGTCGAGCATCTGCCCGTTGATGGCGTTGGAAACATGCGGCCGATTCAGTGTAATGATGCCGACCGGACCGCGACGCTCGTATTCGATGGTCTCGTATGCCATCAGCCGTGCCGGATCCAGGCCGACTTCGTGTCGGTGTAGCTCAGCAGGCTGTCA
>DASCOT010000125.1:0-9202 GCA_036012155.1 Acidobacteriota bacterium | reverse complement strand
TCGGCGTGGCCGACGCCTTCTCGCTTGATGTCGCTGGCGAGTACGTATCGACGATCCACGCTTCCTACACCGACACAGAGGGCAAGCTCTGGATGGCGACACGTACGTGGGGCAGCGGCATCGCCACGCCGGACGGCGCCCTGATCGCCCACGGCCGTCGCGGCATCGATGCGCAGCCAGCGGAAGAACGTGCTGCCTGGTTCACCCGCTCATCCACGGGGATCTCCGCCGAGGGTGGTAGCCACATCTCCTTCCCGTACCACTCTGGGGACGTCCTGTGGTCGTCGAACGATGATGCAACGCAGGCCCGCATCTCCGTCCAAGACACCGTTGGCGCGATCGAGGCGCTGATCGAGGCGCGCTTCGACCAGATCGACGTTGAGGATGACCCCGCGCTACGCGTCGCTCTCGACGCGCTGCCGCTCGGAATCAGTACCTCGACGGGTCTGAGTCCCACCACCGATCCCGACCGGATCGATCAACTGGCGTACGCCTACCGAGCCGTCGAGCGCCCCGGAATCCGAGTTCGCGAGACGATCGGAACCGACGTCTCATCAGGCACCTACTGGCGTTTCGACGAAACGTATCTCCTGCAGCAAGGCATCGGGGCGTCCGGCGACCGCCCTAACGACCTGAAATGGCAGTTCGGCGCCGCGGTCTTCAGGCGTCTTGATCTGGGCATCGGCGAAGTCGCGATCTACGCCTCCCAGTGGGTCCAGATCCCAGATTCTGATCCGCGTGGCTCCCGCGTCTTCCCGCCCTTCCAGGGCGCTGCAGGTGGGCCGTCCGGCGGGCCGATCTTGACGATAAAGGGCGAGGAGGTCGATATCTTGTTCCTGCCGACGTCGGTCCACCCCGGCGCGGTCTTCGAAGTGGGTGACCGCCTCGCCTTTGCCGGCCAGATCGGCCCGCCACTCGCCTCAAAAGTGAGCTATACCGTCAGCAGCCCCAGCGGCGCCACGTTCGGCGGAGCCGGTCTGGCCAACACGATCGGCTACTACGCCGATTCGCGTGGCGCCTTCTCCGTCGACGAATCTGGCATCTGGACCGTCCACGTCGAAGTCCTCCACGATGGCAACACCTCCGCGGGCCCGGTCGAACCGCCGTTCCCCACCGGTGGGGTGCTCGGCTCGGATGGCGGCAGCTACCGCTTCTTCGTGGTTGATGCCGCCGCGCCTACCCTGAATGCCGGTCTCGATCACTTCACCGTCGCGGACCTCGGGCTGAGCGGCAGGCTAGACGACGCCGAGGTCGAACCAATCCACTTCTTCCTCCAGAGTCCCGCCGGGTGGAGCGACGTTGAGGCCCACTACGTGATTCGCATGCCGGGCTTCGTCCTTGAGACGGGCCAGGCCACCGAGGCCAACGGCAGCGTTGAAGTCGTCTACGACCCGGTCCGTCTCAGCGCGGACTTCCCCAACATCGATCTCACGCGCCGCCAGGACATGCAATCCGGTCTTGCCGACGAGGTGATGGTCACGATTTACCTGTCAGGTCGCGACGCCTCAGGCGCCCCGGCCAACGCGGCTAAGCTGCTCACCCTCGTGGGCGAGGACGTCTACAACCTGAACTGATTGCCGTCTATGGTAGCGACCTCAGATACGCGACCAACGCGTCGAGTTGCTCGTCAGTCAGATTCGATGTCACTCCGTGGCCATCATCGATGTTGAGAATTGTCAGTAGCTCGTGCAGCGTGGTCGCCCGTCCGTCATGGAGGTACGGCGCCGAGTCGCGAATCCCTAGTAGCGAGGGCGTATCGAACGCGGAACCTCTGGTCTCGCGCGGGTCGACGCCGGTGCCGACATCGTGGAGCAGCCGGTCGGTGAGCGCGTCGCCGCTGTGGCAGGCGGCGCAGCCGGCAGCGTCGAACAGCTCCTGACCAAGGGCAGCAGCCGAGGTTGGCGAGTCATCGGCCAGCGGTGCGGAGCTCGGTGCGAAATCCCCGAATCCGAGGAACGCGGCCAGATCCGTGGTCTCCTCATCGCTAATTCCGGTACCTCCCTGTACGTCGATGATCGTCTTCTGGAAGTCGAACAGGTCGATCCGGTCGCCGGACCAGTGGAAAGGTGCGGAGTCGGCAAGCCCGAGGATCACCGGCGTGTTGCGAGGCCCATCGTCGAACGGCCACGTGCGGCCGTCGTTCAGACCATCGAGGTGGCAACTCGCGCAGCTCACCCACTGGTCGCGCGCCAGCTCGGGCCTGTCGGAGCTGAAGAACAGCGCTTTGCCTCGCCTCACCTCCGGTGGCAGCGGACTTTCGGTCACCGGGATGCGGCTGATCTCCGTCAGCGAAACTAGGTCGAGGACCGAGACATCGTCCGAGAGTGCGTTGCGGACGTAGGCACGGGTGGCGTCGCCCGTCAGCACGATGCCCCGGGGATTATCGCCGACCTCGATGTGCCCAGTGCCGAGGCCGGTCTCCAGGTCGACTATCGAGAGATCATTGCTGCCAGAGTTGACGACGTAGATCAGCCTACCGTCGGGCGAGAACGCGACAGCGAAAGGCATATTCACCGGCTGGTCGATCGCATCGAGCCCGAGCAACTCCTTCCGCAGCAATCTGTTGGCGTCGAGGTCGATCACCGAGACAAGCGGCGCGATTGTGGTGTCGAACTGGAGATTGGCATTCGAGACGCGCGAGCGGATATGCGGCAAGTATGCCTTCCCGCCGGCCGGGGCGATTGCGATGAACTGCGCTGCGTTGCTCTCCGCACCGGTGCTGACGATGTCGACGACCTCTCTCGAGTCGACATCGATCACCGAGACGTGTCCGCTCAGGAAATGCGTGACGTAGAGCCGCGTCCCATCCGACGAGATGGCGAGTCCGCGAGGGTTTTCCTCGACCGCGACCGTGGCCAGGCGTTCGAGGGTACCGGTGTCAAACAGCGCGACAGCATGGGCACCCGACTCCGCGACGTAGAGCACTCGCCCGCCGGGGCTCACGACGATGCCGTATGGACGGCTGGCGGTGGTGAACGTAACTAACACCGTGGCGTCATTCAGGTCCACGACGCTGACCGTGCCTCCAACGAAGTCGCTGACGTACGCGCGCGCGCCGCGAGGGTCCAACGCGATGGAGCGCGGCTCAGCGCCGACGGGCAGCTCCCATAGCAGCCTGTCTGTCGTCGCGTCGATCGCAGTGATCGATCCAGCGTCGGAGTTCACAGTGTAGACTCGCGCGCCCTCGGAAGAGATCGCGATCGTGGCGCTCGACGCGGCCTGCCTCGCCTCTTCGGCGACCGGAGTCAGGTCGGGGAGCTTAGAGCCTATCGAGCCGCACGCGCCCAGCAGCCATGCCGTCAGTAGCAGAACGCCGCCAAGCAACGATACGACGATCGGGGAGCCCGTAAAGGCTCGAAAAGCTATCACGACCACGATCATAGTGTTTCCGGCAACCTAACGTCACCGACGGGTCCGCAGGAGACAGCGCAGATCGACCCACCGCGTGGAACCTGAGTGGTGCAAGATTCGATCTCCCTGAAGTGCTGAACCTGACCACCGACACCGCACCGTCACTCCGCCGACATTAAGGAGCCCCGAAATGCCCGCCATCCCACTGCCACTTCAGATTCGGCGAGGGTTCCCAGGGTAGTCGCGAAATTCGCGAAATGCCCCCCCAGCGCTTCCCAAGCAGAGGGTCGAGGGTTCGAATCCCTTCTCCCGCTCCAATGCATGGTGACAGAGGTGAGGTCCGACAACTGGCGGGCCTTCTTCGTGTCGACAGCTCAGACCATCTGCCTTCTGAGCAAGGTGTTGAAGGTTCAAACACCAGTCCGTCCTAAACGAACTTCACGCCGCCGTGTCGAGGAAGTTGATGCCGCGATCGAGCGCCTCGTTCAGCAGTTCCCCGGCTTGCTCGATCTCTTCGAACGAAAGCTCGCTGCCGATCTCGGCCAGGCCGATGCCGAGCCTGCTGGTCTCTAGACCGGTGCTCCCGAGCGGGACACGCTCCACAGAGTTGCTCCTCACATCCACGCACTCGCGGTACGCGTCGAAGGATAGCCGGTGTGCCTTGGACATGGCGTGCTCCGATCCTCGCCGGTGCTCCCTGGCGCGCATCACGACACGCGGCGGCGCGCGCCGCTGCCGCGCGTAGAATGCGCGACGAGACGCCACGGGTGACGCGCGACCAAGCAGGAGTTACGGCATGACATCGCGAACAGCCGACGAGGCAACACCCCGCGCATTGCTCGATGAGTTGCTGGCCGTTGCCGGTCGCGACCCGCGCGCTGAGCGCGTCGCGATCCAGGGCGCGGACCCCGTCTTCCCGCTGCCATTTCGCATCGGCAGCGCCGGGGCGGCATCGATCGCGGCAGCCGGGCTCGCCGCTGCGGATCTCTGGGCGCTGGGCAATGGCGGTGAACAGGACGTCAGCGTCGACGTGCGTGCGGCCAGCGCGGCGATGCGCAGCGGAACGTATTTGCGCATCGAGTCGGAGAGCGATTCGCTGGAGCAGATCGCGCCGAATGTACGATCCGATGTCGCCGGCATGTACCCGGCACGCGATGGACGCTGGATCTACCTGCACTGCAACTTCGCCCACCACCGCGAGCGCATCCGCGCGCTGCTCGACTGCTCCGATGACCGCGAGGGGTTCGCGGCCGCGGTCGCGAACTGGGACGCGGCCGAGCTGGAGAGCGCCGTCGTCGCGGAGGGCGCATGCGCCGGGTTGGTGCGCAGCTCCGACGAGTGGGTGCAGGGCGATCAGGCGAACGCGATCGCGAAGCTGCCGCTCTTCGAGGTGATGAAGATCGGTGAGAGCCCGCCCGAGCCCGCAGGCAGTGGCGCCCGTCCGCTCTCCGGCGTCCGCGTGCTCGACCTCACGCGCGTGCTTGCGGGGCCGATCTGCGCACGCACGCTCGCGGAGCACGGCGCGGACGTGCTGCGCATCGGCAACAGCCACCTGCCGGAGCATGGGCTGCACACGATCGACACCGGCCACGGCAAGCGATCGGTTGTGCTCGACCTCGAGACAGCCGACGGCACCGAGCAACTGCGCACACTCGCGCGCGACGCGGACGTCTTCTCGCAGGGCTACCGGCCCGGCTCGCTCGAAAGTCGCGGCTTCTCTGCGCAGGCGCTCGCGGAGGCGCGCCCGGGGATCATCTACGTGACGCTGAGTGCCTTCGGCCACGCGGGGCCGTGGAGCGACCGACGCGGCTTCGACACGCTAGTGCAGTCCGTCAGCGGCTTTTCCGACGAGTACGCCGACGATGCCGCGGATAGCGCGCCGCGCCTGCTGCCCGTCTCCGCGCTCGACTACATCACCGGCTACGTCGCTGCCTTCGGCGTAATGACTGCGCTGCGACGGCGTGCGACCGAGGGTGGAAGCTACATGGTGCGAGTCTCGCTCGCGCAGACCGGCCGCTGGGTCGCCTCGCTGCCCCGCGTCGCCGTCGACGCGATGCGCGCGGCGGACGATGACCTCGGCGCGGCGGAAATCGCGGCGTTGAGCACGACGACTGAGTCGGTGTTCGGGCGCCTCACCTACCTCGCGCCGGTGGCGCAGCTCTCGCGGACGCCCGCACGATGGGAGCGCCCGGCGGTGCCGCTCGCGCATGACGAGCCAGTCTGGCTGCCATGAGCGACCCGCCTGCCGTTACAACGATCGACTCATCGGACACCAGCAAAGCGCTGGCCACTATCACTGCGGCGTTCATTGCCGACCCGTTCTTTCGGAGGGCCTATCCCGACGCCGAAAACTATCTGAGCGCGTTTCCCGAGCTCGTCGCCACCTGCTGCGGAGCGGGAATTTCTGACGGCACGGCGTACTCGGTGTCCGAATTTGCTGGGGCGTCGATCTGGTTGTCACCGGGCAGCGTGGCGGATGGCGAAGCCGCCGGTGCCCTCATCGAAACAACAATGCGCGCGGACAAGATCGAAGACTTCTTCGGTGTAATGGAGGAGATGGATAAGTACCATCCGCACGACGAGCCACTGTGGTATCTGCCCTTTATCGGAGTTGACGCGACCAGCCAGCGCAGAGGGTTGGGTTCCGCTCTGCTAGAACACGCTCTGCAATTGTGCGACGAACAAGGCACGCGCGCCTATCTCGAGTCATCGGATCCAGCGAACATCCCCCTGTACGAACGTCACGGGTTCGTGGTGATGGGGAGGATCGAGGTCGGGGCGGCGCCACCGATGCAGCCCATGATTCGCGAAAAGCGCTAAGTATTGCGGCTGCCCTGGCACGCCTTCTTGTGGTCGTGGCCACCGCTTGCACAGATCGAGACACCCCGAGCTTGCAGCCGACCGCGGCCGTGGAGGTCGTCGCGAGGGCGCTGATCAGGTGCGTCTGTCTGCTTCGGTCCAGCGGGTTCGGTAATGTAGCATCGGCGCTGGCTCACTCGGATCCGCGCGTCGCCGTCAGCGCACGTGCTCAGTTCCTCGGAGACATCGTGGATCTTGAGCTGAGTGACGAGCAGCGGATCATCGTCCAGTCGGTACGGCGATTCATCCGCGAGGAGATTCGACCGCTGGAAGCCGATCTGGACCCTGATGCGTTCGCGCTGCAGGCGGACGATACAGCGCGCCTCACCGCCATGACGCGAGAGATGGGGCTCTACCAGATGGGTGTGCCCGTCGAGTACGGCGGGCCGGGGCTGGACGTTGTGACTCAGGCACTCGTCGCCGAGGAACTGTCGCAACATCGAGCGGGAGTGTACTCGCCCGCGTATGGGGTGTTTGGCAGCAATCCACCGTTGCATCTGTACAGCGGGACTGAGCGCCAACAGGAGGAGTACCTCTACCCGACTCTGCGTGGGGAGAAGCGCAGCTTTGTCGGAATGAGCGAGGCGAGTGGCGGTTCCGATCTGGGTGGCGCGATTCAGACCCGCGCCGTGCGTGATGGGGACGAATGGGTCATCAACGGGAGCAAGCTGTGGAATACCTCTCCCGACACGGCCGACTACGGAGTGATCTACGTGCGCACGGGGCCGGGCGAGGGGCGTCGTGGGCTCTCCCTGTTCATCGTGGACACGGACACACCGGGGTTTCGGATGGACCGGTTCGTGCACGTCCTTCGTTCGCACGCGGTGACGGAGTTGTCGTTCATCGACGTACGGGTGCCGCATGAGAACTTGTTGGGCGAAGTCGGCGGCGCCTTCACGCTCGACAGTCCGGTTCGTGGACAGACCCGAGTGCTGTCCGCCGCCAACGGAGTCGGAGTCGCGGTCGCTGCCAACGAGATGGCCGTCGAATGGGCGAAGCAACGGGTCACTTTTGGTGAGCCGTTGGCGAACCGTCAGGCGATCCAATGGATGCTGGTCGACAACCAGATTGATATTCGAAACGGTCGCTGGGCGGTGCTCGCAGCCGCCGATCGCGCTGACCGAGGGCAGTCGTTCGGCTTCGAATCGGCGATGGCAAAGCTGCTCTGTAGTGAGGGCGCTGGCCGGGTGGTCGACCGATCCATGCAGATCCTTGGCGGGCTGGGGATGAGCAAGGACCTGTCGCTCGAACGCTGGTATCGCGAGGTACGAATCAGACGGATTGGCGACGGACCAAACGAGGTCCATCGGACAACGATGGCGCGAGCAATCTTGGGAGATGGACCCGGCGGCTAGGCTCGTGGCTGCTGTGCCGCGACATCGAGCACAGCGTCGACGATCGCCTGGTAGCCCGTACAGCGGCAGAGATTGCCGGAGAGCGCTTCGCGCACGTCAGCTTCGGTGGGCCCGTCGGCGTCGCGCAGGAACTCGACCGCACTCATCAGGAACCCGGTCGTGCAGAACCCGCACTGGAGGCTGTAGTGGTCCATCCACGCCTGCTGGAGCGGATGCAGTTCGTCACCCTCTGCCAGCCCTTCAACGGTCGTGATCTCGGAGCCGTCGCACTGGATTGCGAAGATCAGGCAGGCGCGTACGGATCGCCCATCAAGATGAATTGTGCAGGCGCCGCAGACGCCATGCTCACAGCCGACGCGAGTACCGGTCAGGTCCAGTTCATCGCGCAGGAAGTCGGCCAGCGTCATCCGTGGCTCTACCGCTCTTTCGTACTCGCGGCCATTCACGGTCAGGCTGACTTGCCGCGCCTCTTTCATTCCTGATCTCCTTCGATCGTCGACGCGGGAGGCGAATCGTCGGCCTCGGTCTTTCCAAGCAACTTCCGCAGGGGAGAAGTGATTGCCGAAGCTGCGGCTGACGCGGCCAGCGAGGCGATCGGCAGCGCATCGCTATCGGCTCCCGGCTCTGCTCGTTCCTGCTGACTCCCGGCTGTCTCAAGATGCTCAGTAATTCGCTTCTGAAACTCTGCGAAGAGCTGGCGCGCGACGCCTTCGTGGATCGAGCGACCGAATTGCATGACGCGGCCCGTAAGCACAACGCTGGCGGTCACCTCGATGTCGGTCGAACCATCCGCTGCATCGGTCAGCGCGCTCGACATCTCGCCTCGCGCGGTGCCTCCCCCTGAATCTCGACCCTCTGCTGAGAGGCGGATCACGTGGGATATGGGGTCCCGCTCAAGGAATCGGACGCGTCCCTTGTAGTTCGTCACGATCGGACCGATCTTCACCTTCACGCTTCCGAGGAACGTCTCCTCGTCTTCGATTTCGTCGAGCGCGGCTCCGGGCATGCACCGCACGACCGCATCCGGGTCGAGCATGAAGTCCCAGACGCGCTCGATCGGCGCCTGAACGCTGAAGTGGTCGGCAATTTCAATGCTCACGCAGCTTCCTCCGCCCTCACATGCATCATCCGATCAGACGTTCGTAGGTTCGGGATGCCTCATCCGGAGATGTCGCGTGCACGTTGACCAGATGGATTGCCACGCCTGCTTCATCCTGCTCCGCGAGCCAGTCCCTCGCTGCCTCGATCGAGTCGGTCACGAGGCAGAGATTCTGCTGTAGATCGGCGGGGACCGCTTCGGTCCCGCCTGCAGACCCATCGGAATCGAACGCTGCTTTGATGACCTCCGCCTCGGATCCATACCCGAGACGCGAGACGTGGTTGTAGTACGCCATCCCCATCCGGCTGATGTAGTAGGCGAACTTCCGAGTGACAGCCTGCCGAGTCCGTTCGACGCTGTCGGTATCAGTCACGTAAAGCGTGCCGGGTGAGCGCACCAGCGGGAGGTCGTCTGTTCGCCCGGCCTCAGACGCTGCCTCATGGAATCCGTCGACGAGCGCCGGAAGATTTTGGAACGGCGTCCACAGGGGGAGCCAGCCGCTGGCGATCTGGGCGGCCTGTTCGACGCTTCTCGAACC
>DASCOT010000124.1:0-5671 GCA_036012155.1 Acidobacteriota bacterium | reverse complement strand
CGCTCAACAACAAGGCCGGCCACGATTTCCCGACGGGCCCGTTGGACATCATTCAGGCGTGGATTGAAGTCGAGGTGCACGACGATCAAGGTCGGTTGGTGTTCGCCTCCGGCGGCCTGGACGAAAACAACTTCCTGATTTCCGACGCTACCGTCTTCAAGGCTGAAGGGATCGACCAGTTCGGCAACCTCATCGATCGCCACAACCTCTGGGAGATGGTAGGGGCGCGCTTCAAGCGCACGCTGTTTCCAGGCTACTCCGATGTCACCAGCTACCAGTTCTTCTGTCCCGACCTGAGCATTCTTCTGCCGCCGGAGGCCGTGTCGGCGGCCCAGCAGGTCGAGCCCGAGCAGGCATTGGCCCCCGCCGACGTGCGCGTCGAACCGGGGGCAGGTGTCCGCGAGCTGAAGGTGAGCGCTCGTCTCCGTTATCGCAAGGTCGATCAGTACTTCCTGAACTTCCTGTTTCCCGACGAGGATCTCGAGTCGACGATCACCGACATGTCGTCGGCCGAGGCCAGCATCACGATCGTCGAGGCGTCGCCCGAGCTTCTGGGCGGCAGCTGAGCATGAGCCGGCGCCAGCGGCTCCTTCGTCGCACTGTCCTGGGATCGCTGCTGGTTGTCGCGTTGATCGTCGGGATCATTGTGAGCAGGGAGAGCCTGCGAAGCAGCGACGTAGCGAGCGACGGCATCGAGGACGTGCTGGCGCGCGATTTGCCGGAGGGCGCGCCTGAAGCTCAGTTCGTCGATCGCGGGCAGCAGCTGCAGCCGCCCTTTAGGCACTTCGCCGGTACCCGTACCCACCGGCTCCCCGAGGACATGGGTTCGGGGATCGCGTGGGGCGACTGCAACGGCGACGATCTGCCCGACCTCTATGCGGTCAACTTCGTCGGACCGATCGATCTGACCGAGCAGCAGATCGCCGGGCTACCGGGCAACGCTCTGTATCTGAACCGGGGCGACGGCCGGTTTGACGAGGTAGCCGCCGCCGCAAGCGCCGACATCCGAGAGTTCGGCATGGCCGCTGCATGGGGCGACTACGATGGCGATGGTGACCAGGACCTGTTCGTCTCACAGTACGGCCCGAATCTTCTACTGGAGAACGATGGTCAGTGTAGCTTCACCGATGTCACCGAGAAGGTCGGAGTTGCCGGTGGCGGCGCGTTCAGCGGAGGCGCCAGCTGGGCCGATTACGACGGCGACCAGGACCTCGATCTGTACGTCACCAACTATGTTCGTTTCGACGAGTCGATCGCGTCACCGGAGCTGTCGTTGCAGTTCGGCCAGAGCATTCCGTTCACTCTCAACCCCTCCTCGTATGAGCCGGCACCGAATTTCCTCTACCGCAATCGCGGCGACGGCTCTTTCGAGGAAGTGGCGTCGGTAGCCCTGGTCGACAATCCGACCGGCCGCAGCCTGTCGGCGGCATGGGCCGACTACGATCTCGATGGTGATCTCGACCTGTATGTGGCCAACGACATCTCGGACAACGCGCTATACCGCAACCGCGGTGACGGGACCTTCGACGACATCTCGGCCGACTCGCTGACCGCCGACTACCGCGGAGCGATGGGGCTCGCGGTGGCCGACTACGACCGCGACGGTGACCTGGATTTCTTCGTTACCCATTGGCTGGCGCAGGAGAACGCCCTGTACACCAACCACCTTTCAGAGATGGGTCCCGAGCGGATGATGTTTGGCGACGTTGCCGACATGGTCGGGCTCGGCCACACCGGGCTGAGCTCTGTCGGCTGGGGTACTGCCTTTCTGGATTACGACAACGATGGCTGGGTCGACCTGTTCGTGGCGAACGGCAGCACGTTGGAGCAGCGCGACAACGACGAGTTGCTGGTTCCGCAGAAGATGCAGCTGTTCTGGAATCGCGGCCTGGACGGTTACTACGACGCCACGCTGATCGCGGGGCCGGGGCTGGCGCACCCCTGGGTGGCCCGTGGAGCGGCGGCAGCTGACTGGGATCGTGACGGTGATGTCGACCTCGCGGTCTCGGTGAACGGCGGGCCCCTGTTGTTGCTCGAGAACCAGGGACCAGTGAACGGTCACTGGATCGAAATCGACCTGCGGCAGCCCGGTGGCAATCGCCGGGCTCTCGGGGCACTGATCCGCGTCGTGACCGACATCGCGACGCAACTCGGTGCTGTGGGCGCCAACTCTTCCTACCTGTCGCAGGAACCCACCACCAGACATTTCGGTGTTGGCCAGACCGACCTGGTGGAGGTGCAGGTGCGCTGGCCCGATGGCACCGAAGAGGTATGGCTGGAGCTCGCTGCTGACCAATCAGTGGTGCTGGATCGTGGCACCGGAACCATCCTCGCACGATGAGCGGGCGCCTCGGCGCCGCGCTGATCGCGACGCTGTTGCTCGGCTCCGGATGCGGCTCCGAGCCGGCTGGTCAAAGCGCGGTATCGGCTGAGAGAGCCGCGGGCGCTGCCGCCGAAGACCCACGCCAGCTCTTCTGGCGCCAGTATCGCGAGGCCACCGCAGCGCGCACTTCGGGCGCCGACACGGCGGCGATCGCCGCATACCGCCAGGCCCTGAGCCTGGATCCGGAGCATGGCGATTCGCTGCACTTTCTTGCTCAGTTGCTGTACCGGCAGCTCGATGTGACCGGTGCACGCGAACACCTCGAGATCCTCACCAGGATCGAGCCTCGAGTCCCCCGCGCCTGGCAACAGCTCAGCTCGGTGTACGGCGAGCCCGCGATCGGATGGCTCGCTGATCCAAGAGCTGCCTCGGATGCGATTGGCGTCGCGGTGGCCAACAATCCGACGAACTCGGGGGCTCGTGTTCTGGAGGCCCGATGGGCAGCCTACTCGGGAAACAACGAGGCTGCAGCGGCGGCGCTCAGCGCGGCTCTGGGACAGCATTCCGCCGATCTCGATGCCCACCTACTGCGCGTCTGGTTGGCTCATCGGGCGGGCGACGAACAGCAGTTGGCCGCTGCTCTGCAGCGAGCCGTGAGCGCTACGTGCCGGGCAGCCGAGTGCGAGGTGGGGGCGCTGTTGCTGCTTGCTGCCGCCGTCGGCGCCGAGCTGCCCACGGGCCCGGCGCAGGGTGCATCCGGGGCGCTGCCAACACTGCGTAGTGAGGCCACGACGCGCACTATCACCAGCAAGGCACGGTACTCGCCGAGCAAGGCTCCCATCGCCGAGGCGGGGCTTGTCGCAGAGATCGATCTGGACGGCGACGGTGCCACCGACCTGAAGGTCTGGGCAGCGGCGCCCGACGCGCCGGCGCGCCTGGCTGTCGCCTCGGAGGAGCAGGAGGTCGAGCTTCCGGGTGGTGCCGTCGCCCAGGGTTGGGGAACCGCAACCGCCGCGGCGGGCGGTCGAGCGAACCCCTGGAGGGCTGTCTTCGTGCGCACGGCAGCCGGCGTCGAGTTGCTCGTGGTCGGCGGCGGAGGGCGCCCACTGAGGCGATTCGCTGCGCGCGCCGGCGACTGGGTCCAGGTCGATCTCGGCGGTCTCGAGGAGCCCTTGGGCTCCGTGCTGGCGGCGGGCGACGTCGACGCCGACGGACTCGACGACCTGCTGCTCGGCAACCTGACCTTGTCGACCCAAAGCGACTCGCGCACTGTCGTTGGGGCTCGTCTGTACCGGGGAACGGTGTCTGGAACCTATGAGCGTACCGACCTGCAGGTCGCGACGTGGTTGACAGCTGCATTGTTGGCAGACGTCGATGGTGATTCCGACGTCGACCTGTTGGTTGCGCACCGGGTCGATCCCGACCGGGCCGCCGCGTGGCATCTCTCGCCCCAGACCGCGCGCCCCACGGTTGAGCTATGGCGCAACGACGGTGGCCGGCTCCAACCTGACCTCGATGCCCTCCCGAGTATCGGCGCCTCGGTTCTCGACGTGGCTACCCTGCGCCGCGCCGAGGGCGGGGTTGATATCTATTTGGCGACCGGTTCGCTCCGACCCGAGCGCCCGGAGCCGGATCGGTACTGGCGCTTCGAGCTGGGCAACTGGGTCGATGCCACCCCGGTGCTGGGATCACGGCGCTTCGCTAGCACCGTCAGGATTGCGGCTGGCCTCGAATCGCGCAGCATTGTTCTCCTCCGGGGCGGCCTGGTACCGGGGGATCCGCGATTGGCTGTCGAAGTCACCATCCCGCAGTAGCGGCATGCACCCTGTACGGTGGTCACCGAGCCCTGCTTCGCCCCCGACCTTGCGTCAGTGTTCTTGCCCCGGGTGTAGGCTGGCCCATGGAGCGGCGGGCGCGTGGCGTTGCAGCGGTTGATTATGGCGCCGCTTGTCCCTGACACTAGGTCCCAAGCAGGGGAGGTGGCGTCTTCGCGGCTCGGTCCGGGGGGTTCGCTTCTCGGGCCACGGCTCCGGCATGGATCTCGCCGCTCTCTCTCCGACACCGTCGAGCCCACTCGCACATGAGCATGTTGCATCGCAAGTTCCGACTCACCGACCTCGCCACCTCGGGCGGCTGAGCTGCAAAACTGGGTCCGGGCGACCTTGCCGAGATATTGGAGCCATTGGCTGGTCTGCAGGGGCGCGACCCGCGTGTTCTCGTGGGTCCAGAAACAGCTGACGACGCCGGGGCTTTCGCGTTCGGAGACGCGGCGTTGGTGGCCACGGCCGACTTCATCACGCCGGTGTGCGACGATCCGTACCGCTTCGGTCGCGTCGCTGCCGCCAACTCGATGTCGGATGTCTTCGCGATGGGCGGCGAGGTGCTCTTTGCGCTCAACCTGTGTTGTTTTCCCGAGGACAAGGCACCCAGCGAGGTGTTCACGGCGATACTCCGGGGAGCATCGGACGCGGTCGCCGACGCCGGCGGCGCCATTCTGGGGGGGCATTCGGTGGCCGACCGAGAGCTCAAGTTCGGACTTGCGGTCGTAGGCAACGTCGATCCCGCTGGGATCCTGACTAATGCGGGCGCCGAACCTGGGCAACGCATCGTCTTGACCAAGCCCCTCGGTAGCGGTGTCGTGGTGAACGGGTTCCGTGCCGGCAAGCTCGACGAGGCAGCGCTGGAGCCCGCTCTCGGGAGCATGGAGCGGCTCAACGCGACAGCCTCGCACCTGGCGATCGAGCTCGGCGCTACTGCTTGCACCGACGTCACCGGATTCGGTCTGGCCAACCACGCGCTCGAGGTAGCGCGGGCGTCCGGGGTCGGTGTACGGATCGATTTCGAACGCCTGGCGGCGTATTCGGGCTTCTACGAGATGGCCGCAGCCGGTGTCTCGACGCGAGGGGCCGCGAAGAATCGCCTGGCGGCGCATGAATTCGAGGATCGCGCCGGTCTCGACGACCACCAACGCGAGCTCATATTCGACCCGCAGACCTCTGGGGGGTTGTTGATCTTCGTAGCCGAGCAGCGCGCCGATGCGCTGGTCGAGGCCTTGCGCGACGGCGGCGATGCAGCTGCCGAGGAGATCGGCGAGGTTGTCGGATGCGCGCCACGTCTGACGATCATATAAAACTATACAACAGTCTGAATATCAGCTATTCTCTGGCGTCGCAGGATCTATGTGTGGACACCTGACTGATGCCAGCCGCTGAATCAACTTCGCTGACCAGACCTCCGGTAGCCCATCCAGTCCTTATTCAAGGGGGCATGGGTGCTGGAGTGTCCGGTTGGCAACTGGCCCGCGCGGTGGCTCGAGAAGGTCATCTCGGCGTGGTTTCGGGAACCGCG
>DASCOT010000123.1:0-17703 GCA_036012155.1 Acidobacteriota bacterium | reverse complement strand
GATCATCGGCTACGGTAGCCAAGGGCATGCGCACGCCCTAAACCTCCACGATTCAGGGGTGCGGGTCATCGTCGGTTCGAGAGATGGCAGCTCCAGCCATGCGGAGGCGACCGCTGCCGGTCTTTCGGTAGCGAGCATCGAAGAGGCGGCGGAGCAGGCCGATGTGGTGATGATCCTGGCGCCGGACACCTGCCAGGCAGACATTTACAACAACCAGATCGCGCCATTCATGAAGACCGGCGACACCCTCATGTTCGCGCACGGCTTCAACATTCGTTACGGGCTCATCGACCCGGCCGAGGGAATCGACGTATCGATGGTGGCACCGAAGTCGCCGGGACACCGGGTGCGCGAGCTGTTTCAGGAGGGAGCCGGCACGCCGGGGCTGGTGGCCGTCGAGCGCGATTCCAGTGGCCGTGCTCTGCAGAACGCGCTTGCCTATGCTGCCGGAATCGGCTGCGCGCGGGCAGGGGTGGTCGAGACCACGTTCGCCGAGGAGACCGAGACCGATCTCTTCGGAGAGCAGGCGGTGCTGTGCGGCGGCACGTCAGCGCTCGTTCGGGCCGGGTTCGAGACCCTTGTAGAGGCCGGGTATCAGCCGGAGATCGCATACTTCGAGTGCCTGCACGAGCTCAAGCTCATCGTCGACCTGATGTATCAGGGCGGCCTGAGCTACATGTGGTACAGCGTCTCGGATACCGCCGAGCACGGCGGCTACCAAGGTGGCTCGCGCCTGGTGACCGACGAGACGCGTGCCGAGATGCGCCGGATTCTCGCGGATGTGCGTGACGGCACGTACGCTCGCGGCTGGGTCGAGGAGAACCGCACCGGGCTGGCGGAATTCAAGGCCCGTCGCGCCCGCGAGCACGATCATCCGATCGAGAAGGTGGGGGCCCAATTGCGGCGTGAGATCCCCTTCCTGGACGCGAAGGAGATCGCCGCCGACGAATCGAGCGATGCCGTCGAGAGTACCGAACCGGTGGCCGCCGCCAAGGAGTGACGTATGTTTGGCTTCCTCGGTCTTCTGGGACTCCTGGCCGCCGTCGGCGCCTGGCTGGTCAGTGTCTACAACCGGCTGGTGCGGCTGAAAGTGCGCTGCGAGGATGCATGGGCGTCGATCGATGTGCAGCTCAAACGGCGCTATGACCTGATTCCCAACCTGGTGGAGACCGTCAAGGCCTATGCCAGCCACGAGCGCGAGACGTTCGAAGCGGTGGTTGAGGCTCGGCAGGCGGGAATCGATGCGGGCACCGTCGAAGAGCAGGCTCAAGCCGAGAACATGATCAGCGGCGCGCTGCGGCAGTTGTTCGCTTTGTCGGAGGCCTATCCGGATCTCAAGGCGAACCAGAATTTTGGCCAGCTGCAGGAGGAGCTGTCGTCTACCGAGAACAAGATCGCGTTCGCGCGCCAGCATTACAACGACAACGTCCGTGGATACAACACGCGCACTCAGAGCTTCCCCGACGCGATCTTCGCGGGGATGTTCGGCTTCCAGCGCCGCGATTTCTTCGAGCTCGAGGAAGCGGAGCAGCGGGAGGCTCCGCAAGTCAAGTTCTGAGCGCGGCTGAGCCAGGGAGCAGGCGCGGGTGACCTACCACGATCTGATCGCCCGAAACCGACGCAACAGCGCCTTGCTGGTGATCGCGTTCGTACTCTTCATCGGCCTGCTGGTGGGTGTCCTGGGCGCAGGTTTGTTGGACTCGGGAGTGAGGCTGGCGCTGCCGCTCGCCTTGGCGGGAAGCGGCGGTGCGGCGCTGGTGGCGACCTGGAGTTACTACGGCGGCAGCGCTGCGATTCTCGGAATGAGCGGCGCACGCAAGGTCAGCCGCGATCAGGATTTGCAGCTGCACAACGTCGTCGACGAGTTGGCGATCGGCGCCGGAGTGCCGGCGCCGGCAGTCTACTTGATTGACGACACGGCGCTGAACGCCTTCGCAACCGGGCGTGATCCGGAGCATGCCTCGGTGGCCATCACCACCGGGCTGCGGCAGCATCTTTCGCGTGACGAGCTACAGGCCGTGCTGGCTCACGAGCTGTCCCATGTTCGCCACTTCGACATCCGGTTGGCGATGCTGTTGGCGACACTCGTCGGAACGGTCGTTCTGATCACCGATTTCTCCTGGCGAAGTGTGCGCTATCGGGGCATGTCTAGGGGCTCTCGCAGCGGCTCCCGCGACGGCGGTGGCGGGGCGGTGCTGCTCATCTTGGCGGTTCTACTGTCGCTGGCCGCGCCGGTGCTCGCCAGGCTCATCCAGCTCGCTGCGTCGCGCGAGCGCGAGTACCTCGCCGACGTTGGCGCGGTTGAGCTGACGCGCAATCCTGACGCTATGATTGCCGCGCTGCGCAAGCTTGGGGAAGATCGAGAGGTGCTGGAGGTGGCCAATCGAGCTACTGCGCACCTGTATATTGTGCAGCCGATCAAGCGCTGGGAGAAACGGGTCAAGGGGCTCTTCTCGACCCATCCACCGATCAAGGATCGAATACGTCGAATCGAGCAGCTCGTAATCTGAGTTGGCGACGGTCCCGACTCCGGTTGCGGGTTCCACAGTGGGGCGTCCGGAAACCATGAGCAGCGAGGCGCAGAAACGGCAGGTCGCCGAAGCGGCCCTGGAGTTTGTTCGCTCCGGCGACGTGTTGGGCGTGGGCAGCGGCTCGACGGTCAACTGTTTCATCGCCGCGCTGGCGTCCGTCGCCGATCAGGTTCCGGCAGCGGTTTCGGCATCGGAGGCCAGCAGCGCGCGGTTGCGGGCGATCGACATCCAGGTTGTCGAGCTGAACCAGGTAGAGTGCCTCCCGGTCTACATCGACGGCGCCGATGAGTTCGAACCCGGTCTGTCGCTAGTCAAGGGCGGTGGCGCGGCGCTGACTGGTGAGAAGATTCTCGCATCGGTCGCGGAGACTTTCGTGTGCATAGTCGACGAATCCAAGCGCGTCGATGTGCTCGGCGAGTATCCCGTTCCGCTCGAGGTGATACCCATGGCGGTCGAGGCGGTTTGTCGCCGGGTCCGCGAGCTCGGCGGTGATCCGCGGCTGCGGCCCGAGACGACTACCGACCACGGCAATCCGATCGTCGACGTCGGCGGGCTGTGCGTCACGGATCCGTTGGCCGTGGAGCTTGAGCTGGAGACCATTCCCGGGGTTGTCACCTGTGGCGTCTTTGCGCGACGCGGCGCCGACATCGTGCTGATGGCCTCCGATCGCGGAGTACAGCGGTTCGGATAGCGGAACCTCTGCGGGGCGGCCAGCGAACTGCTCACCCCGAGCGGTTAAGATTGCGCGGCTGCCGCTTTTTTCTACGTTCGGTTCTTCGGAGTTGCCTTGGATTCTGGCCCGATTATCCGCGCCCGCCGAGCGCTGCGGCACCGCGCCGCTGGCGTCGTGCGTATCGCTGCAGCGCTGGCATTCGGCGTCGCCATGTCCGGGGCGGACCTCGGCGCCGCAGCTGCGAGTGCTGCGCCTCTGCCAACGGCTCAGTCTGCGCCCCGCGCCCATGTTCGCGTCGTCGCTACCGGCGGAACGATCGCCGGCCGCGGCGATCCCGCGAACGTCGAGGGGTACAGGTCAGGTGCGATTCCGATCGAGGAGCTGCTGGCCGCTGTTCCCGGATTGGACGCCGTTGCTGATGTCACCGCCGAGCAGTTCAGCAACGTCGCGTCCACGGCGCTGGCACCGGCGGATTGGCTGGCGTTGGCGCAGCGAATCAACGCTATCCTGATCGGCGGCGCCGACAATCGCGAGGTTGATGGCGTTGTGGTGACGCACGGGACGGACGCTCTGGAGGAGACCGCTTACTTTCTCAACCTCACCGCGCGCACCCCGAAGCCGATCGTGGTCGTCGGGGCCATGCGCCCGGCGACCGCCACATCGGCCGACGGACCTCTGAACTTACTGAACGCCGTACAAGTAGCGTCGCATGCCGACTCTCGCGGGCGTGGCGTACTCGTGGTGCTCAATCAGGAGATCAACGGCGCTCGCGACGCTACCAAGACTCACGCCAATCGCGTGCAGACGTTTCGCTCGCGTAGCTGGGGTGCGCTCGGCAGCGTCGAGTCCGATGGGCCAGTCTTCCATCGGCGTGTCGAGCGCCGGCATACGTTCCGTGGTGAGTTCGATGTGTCCGAGAAGTCGATCGACGATCTGCCCCGTGTCGACATCTCCTACACCTACAACGGGGCCGATGGCACGGACATCCGGGCCTTCGCGGCGGCCGGCTCTCGCGGCATCGTGCTGGCGGGCTCTGGCGCCGGGAGCCTGACGCGCGGCCAACAACAAGCAGCCTGCGACGCGGCGGCGGCGGATACGTTCATTGTGCGCTCGAGCCACACCGGGGCCGGCCAGGTTGGATCCGGTAGCTGCGGGATGCTCGCCGGCGGTGATCTGCTGCCTCAGAAGGCGCGTGTGTTGTTGCTGGTGGCGTTGATGCACAGCGACGACCCGGACGAGCTACGGCGGATCTTCAGAGAGTATTAGCCGCGATCAGCTCGACGGCACGACACCGAGGACTCGTGCCGGGCCGCCGGTCCCATCGGTGATCTTGATGGGTAGCGCCAACAGGATCGCACCGCTCTCCGGCAATGCATCGAGGCCGGTGAGATTCTCGAGGTTGAAGATGTTCGCGGCCGCCAGGACACGGTGGGCGCTGAAGGCGACGTCGTTGCCGGGGTCGATGCTGGCGGTGTCGATGCCTACGCCTACCACGCCTCGATCGACGATCGCCTGTGCCGCCTCGGCCGAGACGCCGGGAAAATGAAGCGAAGCCGTGTCGAACGCGTCGTCGCTGCCATAGTAGGCATTCCAGTTGGGCCAACGTTCTGACCAGCGCGTGCGCACCAGCAGGATCGAGCTCTCCGGGATGTCTCCGTGGCGCGCCTCCCAAGCCTCCAGGTCGCTCGGTTGTAGTGTGGAGTCGATGTCCGCTGCGGCGCGATCGCTGATATCCACCACGACGGCCGGACCGAGAAAGCGCTCATGCGGAATCTGGGCGCTAGTCCACCCTGCTGCGGAGAAGTGGATGGGCGCGTCCAGATGCGTGCCGAGATGCTCAGGAGTGGAGAAACGGGCCATCGCGTACCAATTGCCGTCGGCGTCGAATTCCCACCCCTGTCGCTCGTGCTCGAAGGGCTCGCCGTTGGGCCAGTAGAGGCTATCGGGGCTCAACGAATGTGTCAGATCGACGAGGCGCCAGCCGTCGTCATCGCGCAGGTCCAGCACCACTGCGGCATCCGCCTCACCAGCCGGCGGATCCGCGCCATCGGAGATCGCCATGGTAGCGAGAGCGCCGACGGCCAGTCCGGTCAACGCTGCTATGGCCACATATGAGGTCGGGGCTGTTGGCATCGGACCCTCCGGGATCGAGAATTCGCGTGAGCTCAGGCTACAGCCAACGGCGGGACAATCAACACCTACCGTAGACCCTGGACCGCCCGCGGTTGACCGACGTGGAACCTGTTGCCGGACATCCGCAGTGTTCCTTCGCTACTCGGCCGGCAGGATCTCGATTGCGTCGGGCAGGTTGGGGACCACGCACAGGAACTCGAACGGCTCGTCGAGTACCTCGTATGAGTGTGGTACGCCCGCCGGGATGTAGACGGCGTCGTCGGTTTCGACCTCATGGATGCTGTCGCCTATCGTGATTCGGGCACGACCCTTCAGTACGTACTGCTCGTGTTCCACCGCATTGGTGTGTCGCGGCATGCCGCCGCCGGCGCCCATCACGAAGCGGCGCATGGCGAAGTTGGGGGCGCCTTGTTCTTCGCCGATCAGTACCTGGGTTTGCGTGGCGGTACCGGCGGGCACCTCGTTGAGCATTACCTCGGTGCTGCGCCGCACCCTGCCAGCGTTTGCTTCAGTCATTGCTGTCTCCCGCGACCACGCCTTGCGGTGCGTGCCGGATATACAGGTCGCGCTTGGGGTAGGGGATCTCGATGCCCGCGGCATCGAATCGTAGCTTGACCCGTTCGGTGATCGTGTCCTCCACGGCGCGGCGCCGGCGTGCGTCGTTGAGCCAGACGCGCAGCTCGAGATCAACCGACGAGGCGCCGAAGGCCCGCAGGATGCAAACTGGCGCCGGTGATTCCGCGACCTCCTCGGAGGCGGCAGCGACCTCGAGGCACATCTTCTTCGCCTCTTCCACGTCGGCGTCGTAGCCGATGCCAATGGGGATGCGCAGGCGAATCGTCGGACCGGACGCCGTGTAGTTGATGATGTCGCGCTGCATGATCTGGTTGTTGGGAATAATGATCAAGATGTTGTCCGGCGTGCGGATCTTGGTGGCGCGGATTCCGATCTCGGTCACGTCGCCCCAGGTCGACTGACGGGCCGGGGCGCTCCACAGCTCGATACGATCGCCGACCTCGAAGGGGCGGTCGAGAATCAATAGCACTCCGGCGATGAGGTTCGACAGAGTGTCCTTGGCGGCGAACGAGATCGCCACCCCGGCGACGCTTGCCCCGGCCAGCAGCGGCGTGATGTTGATGTTCATGTTGAACAGCGCCAGCAGCACCGCCGTGCCAACGATCAAGCCGGTGATGACTCGGTTGATCCACGGTAGCGCCGTATCGTCGAGCTTGGTTTCGGTCTTCGCTACCAGGTTGTTTTCGAGGATCTTCATCAATGCCGTAACGGCGCGACTCACAGGCAGGCTGAGTCCGACGATCCACACGCCGCCCACCAACGCCGCCATGGTCGGCAGGTCCCAGATGAACGCCAGCCGCCACAGGGCCCAGAAACCGACCGAAGTAAGGACCAGTCGGCGTATGAGCTCGACGACGATGTCGTCCAGGTTGGTCTCGGTGCGCGATACGAAGCGCGCCTCGAGTCGTCGCAGGATCCAGCGAGCCAGGTAGTACACGATTCCCGCCGCGAGCAGCTGTAGGCCGCTCTGGATAAGCCGCGGTAGCAGGAACTCGACAGCCGAGTTGATCCACGCCTGATAGTCGATGTTCGACAGATCGAACCCCAGGAAGTCGCTCATTTGGTCCCCGTTCGTCTGGTTGGCTGGTTTGGTGCGCAACGTTGCAGCATTGGCCCCAGGCACACAAGCGACTGCGACTTTGCCGTTCCTCATTTACCCTGCCCCGATGAGCACGCCTGCGCGACTCCGCGATGCGGAACGTCACCTCCGTCGAGTAGACCCGGTGATGGATTCGGTGATTGCCGAGATCGGGCCGTGCCGCCTCGACCGCTACTGGCGCCGGCAGGCGCTAGGGGCGTTGTTCCAGACGATCATCGGTCAGCAGATCTCGGTGCAGGCGGCGCGGAGCATCCACCGCCGCTTTCGTGCTCTGTATGGTGGCCGCGATCCGTCGGCACGGCGGCTGCTGTCGACCTCCGACGATGACTTGCGAGCAGTTGGCTTGTCGCGTTCCAAGGTTGCGTACCTACGCGATCTGGCGCGTCTAGTGTCCAGGCGGCGTCTCAGCTTGCCCGCGCTGGAGCGGCTCCCGGACGAGGAGGTAATCGATGCCCTCGTGCAGGTGAAGGGAATCGGTCGCTGGACGGCCGAGGTGTTCATGATCTTCCGGCTGGGTCGCCTGGACATGCTCCCCGTCGAGGACATCGGGCTGCTCGACGGCGCTCAGGTACTCTACGGGTTGTCGCAGCGCCCCCATGAGTATGAGCTGCGCGAGATTTCCTCGCCCTGGCGCCCGTACCGTTCGGTCGGATGTTGGTTCTTGTGGCAGGGTCGTCGCCGGGCCAGAGGGATGGAGCTTCGATGACACGCAACGGTGCGACCGAGCGGCGTGGCGCTGCGGTCTCGTCAGTGGAGCCCTCGCCCTGGAGGCGAACCGCGCCGCCGCGGTCCTCGGTTGCTGGGCTGGCGCTGGTCAGCCTGGCAATTGTCCTGCTTCCCGGCGACCGGATGGCGGGCGAAGAGGTGCCGAGTCCTTCTTCGCGTGTATCACAGAGGGTTCCGCTCTCGGTCGAGAGCTGGGGATATCAGTTGCAGGAATTCGACCTTTCGGCGCTCGAGAAATCTGCTTTCGACCTCCTGGTCATCGACTACTCCACTACCGGCGACGCGTCCGGCGAGCTCAGCGCCGCACAGGTCGAAGCTCTGCGGGCCGGACCCTGTGGCCAACGGGCGGTACTCGCCTACCTCAGCATCGGTGAGGCCGAGAGCTACCGGTACTACTTCGACGCTGCCTGGCTCGACGATGGCGGCGATCCGGGGCCCGGCGCGCCGGCGTTTCTAGGCCCCACGAACCCCGACTGGGAGGGCAACTACAAGGTGCGCTACTGGCTGCGCGCCTGGCAACGGATCCTGTTCGGTTCCGCCGCCGGGCGTGACGTCAGCTACTTGGACCGGATCATCGACGCTGGCTTTGACGGCGTGTACCTGGATATCGTCGATGCCTACGAGTTTTGGGGCCCTTCCGAGATCGGTGGCAACAACGAGCGTCGCCGGGCGCCGGCCGATATGGTCAAGCTGATTCGCCGGCTCGCCAGCCATGCGCGCAAGACCCGCGGAGTATCGGAGTTCTTGGTGGTGCCGCAGAACGGAGCAGGCATTATCCACGCAGAAACCTATCCCGATGCCGGCAACCCCGAAAACCAGGCTGCTCGCCAGCGGCGTGCCTACTTCAGGGTGATCGACGGAATCGGCGCCGAAGACACGTTCTACTTCGGCGGCCGTGATCAGAACAACCCGCTGCGGCCGCAGCGGTTCACGATCGCGTTGCTCGACCTGTTCGCGGTGGCCGGCAATACGGTGCTGGCGATCGACTACCTGACGCAACGCGGCAAGATCGATCGCTTCTGGAGGCTGGCGTCGGAGCGCGGTTACATCCCCTATGTCTCGCGGCGTGACCTCGACCGCCTGACGATGCCGCCTGGCCATGCTCCGGTGTGTGGTTGATGGGTCCCTGTGCCGCTCTTTCAGGGATCGCGCTGGCGTGCCCGAGCGCATCATGAGCGCCGAGTGGGCAACGCTCGAGGAGGAGATCGTTGGCTGTCGCCTCTGTCCGCGCCTTGTCGAGCACCGAGAGCGCATGGCTCGCGACAAACGCGCCGCATACCGCGACCAGGAATACTGGGGACGCCCGGTATGCGGATTCGGCGATCGGCGCGCCCGGCTGGTGCTCGTCGGGCTAGCCCCCGGCGCCCACGGATCGAACCGAACGGGGCGGATGTTCACTGGCGACCGTTCGGGCGACTGGCTATACCGGGCGCTGTTCGAGACCGGCTTCTCGAGTCAGCCTGACGCCCGCCACCAGAACGATGGGCTGACCCTCCACGATGCCTTCATCACCGCCGCCAACCGGTGCGCGCCGCCAGGGAACAAACCGACGCCGACCGAGCGCGAGGAATGTCGCCCGTTTCTGGAGCGTGAGTTCGATCTCATAGATTCGGAAGGGCCCGGGATCCGTGCGATCGTCGCTCTGGGGCAGTTTGCCTACGACCATTCGATGCGTCTGCTGCGCGATCGTGGCGCCGCTGTGCCGCGGCCCAAGCCACAATTCGGTCACGGCCGTCGGTTCACCGCGGGGGCAGGCGGCGTTGCGGGCGTGTTTCCGCGATGTGATGTCGAGTTGATCGCCTCGTACCATCCGAGCCAGCAGAACACCTTCACCGGCAAGCTGACGCTCGAGATGCTCGTCGCTGTATTCCAGGCGGCGCGGCGAGCCCTCGAGGGATGACCGTAGGTTGGTCTCGCCGATGAGTTGCACCTGTAGGGTATCTCGCCGCGTCGCAGATGCGACCCACAGGATGCAGTCGCTTCGTCGCTAACCCTCGTCGGTGCGCAGGACCGACAGGAAAGCCTCTTGCGGGATCTCCACCTGGCCGAACATTCGCGCCCGCTTCTTGCCGGCCTTCTGGCGCTCGAGCAGCTTTCGCTTGCGAGTGATGTCACCTCCGTAGCACTTGGCGGTGACGTCCTTGCGGAATGCGTTGATGTTCTTGCGCGCGATGATGTCCCGCCCGATGGTGCCCTGAATGGGTATCTTGAAGTTGTGTCGCGGGATCGTCTTCGACAGCTGGTCGCAAGCGTGCAGGGCTCGCCCCCGCGCTTTCTCGCGGTGCACCAGCATGGCGAGCGCATCGACGCGTTCAGCGTTCACCAGGATGTCGACCTTTACCAAGTCTGTCTCCCGATAGTCGGTGACCTCGTAGTCGAACGAGCCGTAGCCCTGGGTCATGGACTTGAGTCGATCGTAGAAGTCGAACAACACCTCGGCGAGCGGCAGGTCGGCGGTCACGTCGACACGCCCGACCGCGAGGTAGTCGAACTTGATGTTCTCGCCTCGCTTGTCTCGCAGTAGATCCATCACCGGCCCGAGGTAGCGATCGGGCATCAGGATGGAGGCTTTGATGAACGGCTCCTCGACACGCTCGATGACCGACGGGTCGGGATAATCAGCGGGGTTTTCGACCGACAGTTGCTCACCGGCCGCCGTGGTCACGTGATATTCCACCGACGGTGCAGTCAACAAGAGCGACAGGCCATACTCGCGGGTTAGCCGTTCCTGCACGATCTCCAGGTGCAGCATGCCGAGAAATCCGCATCGATAGCCGAAGCCGAGCGCGTTCGAAGAATCCTTCTGGAAGGTGAGCGCGGCGTCGTTGAGCTTGAGCTTGTCGATTGCCTTGCTGAGATCCTCGTACTCATCCGCCTGCATCGGATACATCGATGAGAACACCACCGGCTTGGCAGGAACGTAGCCCGGCAACGACTCGTCGGCCGGGCTGTCGGCATGGGTCAAGGTGTCACCGACCTCGATGTCGCTGACCGACTTCACTCCCGCCATGACGTAGCCGACCTCCCCCGCCGCGAGCTGCTCTCCCTTCGCGCGGCCCAACTTCAGGAGGCCGACCTCCTCGATTTCGTACTCGGTCTTGCTGTGCATCAGGCGGACTCGATCGCCGGTACGCAGCGTTCCGTCGACTATGCGGGCGAGCATGATCACCCCCCGGTAGGGGTCATAGGTGGCGTCGAAGATGAGCGCCTTCAACGGTGCCTCCGTATCCCCGGTCGGAGGCGGCAGCTTCTGCACGATCGCCTCGAGCACGTCGTGGATGCCGCGTCCTTCCTTGGCCGATGTGAGCACCGCCTCGAACGGGTCCAGGCCGAGATCCTCGTCGATCTGTTCGCGGACGCGCTCCGGATCGGCCGCCGGTAAATCGATCTTGTTGATCACCGGCACGATCTCCAGATCGTGCTCGAGCGCCAGGTAGAGGTTGGCGACGGTCTGTGCCTCGACCCCCTGAGCGGCGTCGATCAGTAGCAGCGCTCCTTCGCAAGACATCAGCGAGCGCCGCACTTCGTGTGAGAAATCGACGTGCCCGGGCGTGTCGATCAAGTTGAGCTGGTACGTCGCGCCGTCGTCGGCGTCGTACGACAACGTGATCGTGTTGCTCTTGATCGTGATCCCACGCTCTTGCTCGAGGTCCATGGTGTCGAGCATCTGGTCGTGGAACTCACGGTCCGACACCGCGCCGCAGGCCTGTAGCAGTCGATCTGCGAGGGTCGACTTGCCATGATCGATGTGGGCGATGATGCAGAAATCGCGAATGTGTGAGAGGTCGGTCATCGGTCGTGCGATTGTACCGGGCTTGAACTGTCCCGGTCGCCGGGCACATATTGAAGGTGCTGTATTATCCGCCCCAGCGAGGAGAGGTCATGGCGAACGTTGGACGCAACGATCCCTGTCCGTGCGGCAGCGGAGAGAAGTACAAGCGATGCTGCGAAGGCAAGGTGACCCAGAGTCAGAAGCTCTGGCGCGGCCTCGCAGCGCTCATCGCCCTACTCGTTATCTTGGTGACCATCGGCATCCTCCGCGGCGGGTCCCAAGCTGAAGACGCGCCGCCCGGGCGAGTTTGGTCACCGGAACATGGCCATTGGCACGACGCCACGGGCACTGCACCCCAGTAGTAGGGGCCGCGGCGTCTCTCGGCTGCGATGGCTAGCCGAGGTCTGGTCGGTGGTAGATTGCCGGCATGAGCAAGATAGCGACAGGTTTCGATGGGCAGGTGATCTTGCTCGGATTCCGCCCGCAGTGGCGGGGTCAGTCGTTCGGAACGTTTCGGATCCTGTTCAACGCTCTTCTGGTCGGCAACATCGAGGCCGATGCGCAGGGGACGGGCGTGGTAGCCGCTAGATGAGCGACGGGGCGGACACGATTCCCTTCGGCCGCTTGGTGGAGTGGGGCTGGACCGCTGAGCTCGGGGAGAGTCTCGAGCCGGACGCCAGCCATCCGCCGGCGCGCGTGATCGCCCAACACCGTGGCGAGTACCGGCTCGTTACGCCGTGGGGCGAGGCGACCGGCGTGGCGCCTGGGCGCATGCTCTACTGGGCTTCCGGGGGGCGTGAATTGCCCGCCGTCGGCGACTTCGTGTTGATTGAGCCTCAAGCCAACGGTCCTGCCACGATTGTCGAGATCCTGCCGCGCAGCACCCAGTTCGTGCGACGTAAGTCGGGGACCGAAAGCCAGGAGCAGGTTGTCGCGGCGAATGTCGACGTCGCCTTCCTCGTGACCTCGCTGAACCAGGAGCTCAACCCGCGCCGCATCGAGCGCTATCTCGTCGCCGCCTGGGAGAGCGGCGCGCAACCGGTCGTTGTGCTGACCAAGCTGGATCAGTGCGATGACGTCGAGGCGGCGTTGGCTCGGGTCGATCCGGCGGCAGCGGGAGCCCCGGTGGTGGCGGTGAGCGCGGTGACCGGGGAAGGCATTGACCGGTTGCGGAGCCATCTGCGCCCGGGTGGCACGGTTGTGTTGCTGGGCTCGTCAGGAGTGGGTAAGTCTACCCTGGTGAACACTCTTGCCGGCGAGGAGCTGCTACGCACCCAGGAGATTCGCGAAGCCGACGACAAAGGACGCCATACCACGACTCACCGCGAGATCTTCCGCATGCCCGATGGTGTGCTGGTGCTCGATACACCCGGCATGCGCGAGCTCGGCCTGGTAGAGGCCGACGATGGCCTCGAGGAGACCTTCGACGATGTCGCGGCGATCATTGATGATTGCCGTTTTCGAGATTGCGCCCATGCCGAGGAGCCCGGGTGCGCCGTACGTCAGGCGATCCAATCAGGTGCCCTCTCTGCCGAGCGCTGGGATAGCTACCGGAAGCTGCAGAAGGAGCTCGCTTATGAGGAGCGTCGGCGGGATCTCGGTGCGACGTTGGCCGAGAAGCAGCAGTGGAAGCAGATCCACCGCGACTATCGTAAGTACTACAAGAAGAACCGCTGAACGCTGCGCCAGGCGCGCCGGCTCAGTGGATGCGACTCGCTAGCCACTCGTTGCGGAATCGCCGCTGCGCATCGGTCAGCGAGCCGCCGGCTTGCTCGATCGGAACGACCCGGATTTCCGGGTTCTCCGACAGCGTCAGCTCTGCCGTCTCGTCCGTTCCGTCGCGACGTCGGAAGCGCACGTCTACCACGTCGCCCGGGGAGTGGTCGGCGAGCACGCGCCGCAGGGCGTCGCCGCTGTGCACTCGCGTCCCGGCGATCTCGAGCACCACGTCGTCCTGGTCGAGGCCGCCGCGATGCGCCGGCGAGCCGACGTTGGTAGGAGCCGAGATCCGAAGCTCGCCGCCACCGTCGTCGAAGGAGGCGCCCAAATACGCTTGGCTCGGCCTCGAGAGCCGTACCAACAGCCCGGCTCGATCGAGTAGCGGCGCGTAGTCGATCACGTCGTTCCCCATGATGTGCCGCTCAAAGAACGAATCGGCGAAGGCGTTGTCGCCGCTGACCTCGCCCAGCACCTGCTGGGCGTCTGCCACGGTGTACGGTCGCGCCACAGACGGCGGCGTTCCGCCGCCCTCTCCGAAGCGCTTCCACATGGCGCGCATGAAAGTGTCGAGCGTGATGGCTCCATCGCTGCGATCGCGCAGCGTCAGGTCGAGCCCGAGACCCAGGGCCGCACCGAACGTGTAGTAGGACAGAAACGTGTTGTTCCAATAGGTGCGATCGACAGGACGCGCGGCGTCGACGAACGGCGCCAGGCGGCTCATCTCCGTGGCCGAGCGGAGCCGCACGCCAGGGCTCTGCCTTACAGCGTTCACAAAGGCGCCCAGGCTGCCAAGGAGTCGTTCGGTGTCGATGACCCCGGCGCGCGCCATTACGAGGTTGCCGTAGTAGCTCGTGAAACCCTCGGCGAGCCAGAGCTCGCTGGACATGTTGGCGCCGTCGAAATTGAAGGGCTCCAGCGATGCGGGACGGATCCGCTCGACGTTCCAGGCGTGAAAAAACTCGTGCGACACGGTTCCGAGTAGACCTACGCGCGCCTGGGCGAGGCTTGCCCGCGACGACAGGATCGTACTGTTGCGATGCTCCATACCGTCGCCGTCGGCCCAGGGCAGGTAGTCGGCAATGAACGTGTACGTGCCGCCGTCGAACCGTGGGTACTCGCCGTACACGTGCCTCGTCTCTCGCACGATCGCTTCGACGCCAGCCAGGTACTCGATGGCTTCGTCGTCGCCGCCGGTGTGATGCAGCGCCACGCGGATCGTCTGGCCGTCCTCGATATCGAATTCCCAGAGACGCGTCTCACCGAACTCGATCGGGCTATCGAGCAGGTAGCGTAGGTTGGGGGCAGTGAATGTGTTCGGCTCGTTGGTGGGGAAGAGCTGGGTCGCGACCACCCAGTCCTCGCCGTCGGGCGCATCGAGGTGCACTCGGATCGGGCGCCTGCCGAGCTCGCCCCGTGGCCACATGAAGGTTGCGGGCGCGTTCATGTGCGCGTGTGATGTATCGACCTGCATGTAGGTGCCGTCGGCGCGGTCACCGTACAAACGGTAGCGAACGCGCACCGTACCGTCGTGGTCGCCGACGTTCCATTGATGCGGGTTGGGCCGCAAGATCGACAGTGTCTTGCCGGCGCCATCGAATGCCTGTACGTCAAACACGTTCTTGGCGAACTCATGGAGCGCGTAGCGGCCAGGGGAGGAGCGGCTCATGCGCAGCTCAACCGGGCCTGGTGGAACATCCAACAGCTTGAGCTCGACCTGTAGCCAGTGGTGTTGCGGCTCGATGACGCTAACCACGTACTCGTTGGCGGGCTCCTGCATCGCCCTCGCGAGGCCTCCTGACGCCAACACCGACACACAGATCAGGGTCAAAGCTGGGGCACGGCCGTTCATCAGCAGGTCTCGCTCGTTCGGGGGTTCGCCACAGATCGGGATTTCCAGGAAATGGCACACCACGGCATCTTCGCCAATCGCCTGGATATTGCATTCAACAACTTCGGCGCGCCGCATGCATCCGCAAGGCGGGTGACTTGACACAACTAGATAAGGATTTATATAAATACTTATATAAATTGTTGGTTTCCTCCGAAGGGTCACAATGAGCCTTGAACACATCCTGCTCGGGATGCTTCGCGCCCCGTCGACGGGGTACGACCTGGGCAAGCAGTTCGCTGAGGCGCCGGCCCATTTCTGGTTTGCCGAACGTAGCCAGATCTACCCGATGCTCAAGCGCATGGAGTCGCAGGGTCTGCTCAGGCGTAGCGATGCACCGTCGGAGCGCGGCCCGCGGCGCCAAGTGTATGAGACCACGGAAGTCGGACGAGAGGCCTTGCGGGACTGGCTGCGCGGAGGTCCGAAGATTGGTCGCGAACGACTGGGCTACGTAGCGCAGACGTTCTTCTTGGGAGAGCTCGGTGACCTCCGGGAGTCACGAAGGATCATCAAGCAAATGCGCAGCGAGTGGGCGCAGAAGGTCGCCAGGCTCGAGCTAGCAGAGCTCCAAACGAGCGAAGAGCACGGCGATCTCGCGCAGCTCGACGCCAACGACTTCCACCACTATGCGGCATTGCGGATGGGGCTCAGCACCCACCGAGCCCGGATCGCCTGGTGTGACGAGACCATCAAACAACTGGACGAACGTATCGCCGCGATCCATCCGGAGCCGGTCGGCGAGGAGCAACGATGATGGACGGACTGATTCAGACTCTCAGATGGACGCACATGGCGCTCGGGTTCGTCGGCCTCACCGCGTGGTGGGTGCCGATCCTTGCCAAGAAGGGTGGCAAGCGACACGTTGCCTTCGGCAAGGTGTTCGCGGTCTGCGCCTACGCGGTAGGCGGTACGGCAATGCTCACCCCCCCCCGCTTCGCATCGGCGCTGAGCTGGCTGCAGGAGCCTCTCTTGCCGACAATTCCGCCAGCTTCGGGTTCCTGATCTTCTTGTTCTACCTGGGCTGCGCGACGATCGCCCTGACTCACCACGCGATCCAGGCCGTACGCACGCGCCGCGACCCCGACTCCATCGGTACACCCTTGTATCTTGCCTTGATGGCCTTGCCGACGCTGGGCAGCGCGGTGGTTGTGGCATGGGCGCTGTCATTTTGGTCGAACCTGTCGATCATCATGTTGGCGCTGTCACCGGTCGGCTTGCTCACCAGCCTCGGCATGTACCGGTACGTCTACCGACGGCCGACGCAAGAGATGGCATGGTTCTATGAGCACATGGGCGCCCTGCTCGGCGCTGGAATCGCCTTCCATACGGCGTTTCTGGTGTTTGGCTCGCGGATCTTCTTCGATCTCACGATCCTGGGCCAATACAACTGGGTGCCCTGGGTTGCGCCGGGAGTCATCGGGACGATCGCCAGTCGCTACTGGGAGGCCTACTACCGACGCAAGTTCGGCGACCTCCCAGCTGCTGCCGGCGGGGCCGAGCTGAACGCCTGAGAGAGGCGTGTTCTTGACGCTGCAAGTAACATTGCAGCGATGGAAAAGCGCATCGAGCCCTACAACCCAGCGCACCACGTGCGGGTGGTGACCGCGGCCTCGCTGTTCGATGGCCACGACGTCGCCATCAACATCATGCGGCGCATCCTGCAGGCGTCCGGCGCCGAGGTGATTCATCTCGGCCACAACCGGTCGGTGGCGGCGATCGTCGACTGCGCCATCCAGGAAGATGCCCAGGCCATTGCCGTGACCTCATACCAGGGCGGCCACCTCGAGTACTTCAAGTACATGGTCGACCTGCTCCGCGAGCGTGGGGCCGGCCACATCAAGGTGTTCTGCGGTGGCGGGGGCACCATTCATCCCGCCGAGATCGAGGAGCTGCACGAGTACGGCGTAGCCCGTGTCTACTCTCCCGATGACGGGCGTGAGCTCGGCTTGCAAGGAATGGTCAACGACGTGCTGCGGCAAAGCGACTTCCCGACGGTAGAGCCAACCCCGAACGGGCACCTCGCCGGATTGACGGAGCGCAGCCCGAGGCTCATCGGCCAGCTCATCACCATGGTGGAGAACTACCCCGAGGCGACCGCCCAGCTGCAGTCGGCGCTGCAAGCGATGGTTACGGACCGTGTGGCTCCGGTGTTGGGGATTACCGGCCCGGGTGGTGCCGGCAAGTCCTCGCTGGTCGATGAGCTCGTCCGGCGCTTCCTCATCGACTCCGAGGATACAACCGTGGCAGTGATCTCGGTCGATCCATCCAAGCGGCGAGGCGGCGGCGCGCTGCTGGGTGATCGTATCCGCATGAACTCGATCGACAGCGATCGCGCCTACATGCGCTCGTTGGCGACGCGGCAGTCGAACCTGGCGCTCTCCAAGCATGTGCGGCAGGCGCTGGAGATATGTCGCGCTGCGAGGTTCGACCTCATCATCCTGGAAACCTCGGGCATCGGTCAGTCGGATACCGAGATCACCGAACATGCCGATGTATCGGTGTACGTCATGACTGCCGAGTACGGCGCTGCCACGCAGCTCGAGAAGATCGACATGCTCGATTTCGCCGACGTCATCGCCATCAACA
>DASCOT010000122.1:0-27130 GCA_036012155.1 Acidobacteriota bacterium | reverse complement strand
CGAGGTCAAGGAAGAGACTCTCTGTTGCCAGTCCGGGCGCCTCGAGCTGGAGGTGGGAGACGATGCCGGCGGCGAGCTGCGTACGGTGATCCTCGAGCCCGGCCAGGTACAGCATATCCCGCCGCGTACGGTTCACCGTATGAGGGCGTTGACCACCTGCGATGTCTTCGAGGTCTCGACACCCCATCTCGATGACGTGGTTCGGCTCGAGGATCGCTACGGGCGGGCCACCGGCGACGACTGACCCCACCCCGGGGGTAGTTAACCGCCTTCCGCGGTGCGCTTTCATCGAGCAGCGTGCACAATAGGAGGGTGAGAACTCGTCGCGGAGTGCTTAGCCAGACGTTGGCGGTGGCACTTCTGCTTGTCGTAGCAGCGCCCGCCGCCGCCCAGGCACCCGAGCGCCAGCCGCTCGTCGTGGTGGCGAATCTCGCCGACACCATCCACGCCATCACCTCCGAGTACGTCGTCGAGGCACTCGAGTCGGCAAGCGAGCAGGATGCCGACCTGTTTCTTCTGCGGATCGATACGCCGGGCGGCCTGGATCTGTCGATGCGAGACATCATCCAGGCCTTCCGAGCCAGCGACGTACCGGTTTGTCTGTTTGTCGGACCGTCGGGGGCACGCGCCGCCTCGGCCGGCTTCTTCATGGCGATGGCGGCCGACGTCGTGGTGATGGCGCCGGGAACCAATATGGGCGCGGCGAGCCCGGTGTCGGTCGGCGGTGGCACCGACGAAACGATGCAGAGGAAGTTGATTCACGACGCCGAGGCCTACATGCGTAGCCTGGCTGAGGATCGTGGGCGGCCTGTCGATCTGGCCGTCGAGGCGGTCACCGACGGGCGCTCCTACTCGGCTCAGGAGGCGCTCCAGAGCGGTCTCGCCGATTTCATTGTCGATGATGTCGAAGCGCTGCTCGACGTGGTGAGTGGAACGCAGATTAGCAAAGGCGGCACCGACACGGTGTTGCAGTTAGCGGATGCGCGAATCGAGTCGCACGAGCTCTCGCTCCGGCAGCGAGTCTTGGCGATCGTGGCCAACCCACAGGTCGCGTACATACTTATGCTTGCAGGCTTGGCGGGCTTGTACTTCGAGTTCTCCACGCCCGGCGCCGTATTGCCGGGGGTGCTCGGTGGCATCTGCCTGGTGCTGGCGCTGCAAGCCTTCCAGGTGTTGCCAATCAGCTTCGCCGGCCTGCTGCTCATCGCCCTGGCGCTGCTGTTCTTCATTCTCGAGGTCAAGGTGACCTCGTACGGCCTGTTGACCGTGGCGGGAGTGGTGGCGTTCGTGCTCGGCTCGTTGATGCTGGTGCCGGGCCCGATTCCGGAGCTGCGGCTACAGCTGGGCTTCGTGCTCCCCGCCGCGCTCGGCATTCTCGGCATTACCGGGTCGCTCGTCTGGCTCGTGGTGCGGTCGCACCGAGGACGCGTCCAGACAGGCCCAAAGGGTCTCGTAACCCAGATCGGACATGCGACTTCGGATCTCCGGCCAGGAGAGCCGGGTTCGGCTTTTGTTCACGGAGAGCTATGGCGAGCGCGGTCGGACGTGCCGGTCCGCTCCGGCGACGCAGTGGAGGTCGTAGGGGTGGAGAGTGGCATGGTCATTCGGGTGCGCCCGAGCCAGGCATACGAAAGGTAGCTGATCCATGGGATTGCTTTCGCCGGTTGCATTCTTGTTCATTCTGCTGGCCTTCTATCTGATCAGCTCGGTCAACATTCTCAAGGAGTACGAGCGCGCCGTTATCTTTCGGCTTGGCCGGCTCTTGCCGGAAACCAAGGGGCCGGGAATCATCTTCGTCTTCTGGCCGATCGACAAGATGGAGCGTGTGTCGCTCCGCACGATCGTGCTCGACGTCCCGCCACAGGACGTGATCACGCGCGACAACGTCTCCGTGAAGGTCAACGCGGTGGTGTATTTCCGCGTCATGGACTCCACGCGGGCGGTGGTTGAAGTCGAGAACTACATGTACGCAACCTCGCAGCTGGCGCAGACGACGCTGCGGTCAGTGCTCGGTCAGGTCGATCTCGACGCACTCCTGTCGGAGCGCGAGAGCCTCAATTCGCAGCTGCAGAGCATCCTCGATGACCATACCGATCCGTGGGGTATCAAGGTGTCGATGGTGGAGGTGAAGCACGTCGACCTGCCCCAGGAGATGATTCGGGCGATTGCCCGGCAGGCCGAGGCCGAACGCGAGAAGCGCGCCAAGATCATCCATGCCGAAGGCGAGGCGCAGGCGTCGGAGCGCCTACACGCGGCGGCGACGGTGCTGGCGCAGGAGCCCGTTGCCGTACAGCTGCGTTATTTCCAAACGCTGACCGAGGTAGCGTCCGATCGCAGCTCGACCATCGTGTTTCCGCTTCCTATAGACATGATGCTACGCGGGCTGAGCGCCGCCGCGGGTGCGGCCGGGCCGGGTGGTGGGGATGGCGCCGATGAGTGAGCGGCTAGAGCTCGCGCGACGGGGTTCCGCACAGGCAGAGATTCGTTTCTTGATGCGATAGACTTTGCAGGGGTGTTGACCGCGCTAGCACGCCGCAGTCTCGGCGTGGATCCTGCGAACGGGGTGGGAAGATGAACGGCTCGGGCAAGCAGAGTTTCTACGAGATCCAGCTAAGCAACAGCAGCCTGATCGTCGCCTTTCTGGTAGCGGTTGGTCTCGGCGTTGCCGTATTCATGCTGGGGGTCATGGTGGGCCGCGGGCAAGGCCCGCAGCCCTTGTTGGAAGGTGGCCTGGTGGAGGCGCTGGGCGACGAGACCGGGCCCGCGCCAGCGATCGATCCGAGCGATACGGACTTCCTCGGGCGCATGGAAGAGCCGGCGGACGACACCACGGACAGCGTGGTCGCCGCGCCGCCGGAGCCTGTCGCTGAGCGGCCAGCGGTCGCCACGCCGACACCCGCGACATCGGCGCCTGCTGCAAACGACCTGCCGGCGGCCGATCCGTCGATCGCCAGCGGCTACGTCGTGCAGGTCAAGGCGACGAGCGATCGCGACGAGGCCGACACGCTTCAGGCGAGCCTGGCGTCGGCTGGCTTTCCGGCGTTCGTAGTGTCAGGTGATGTCGCTGGGACCATGATGTTCCGCGTGCGGGTTGGGCGTTACCGTGATGAAGTTGCGGCCGAGCGCGTCGCCGTTGCGCTGAGCGATCGCCGCGACATCGTCGACACCTGGATCACTCAGGGCTAGCAGCCGGGGGATCATCTGTCTCGCTCCGGTTGGGCGGTGCTTGCCAGCGGCCTCGCTCTGGCCGCGGCGTTTCCCAAGGTCGGGTGGCATCCGCTCGCCTGGATCGCGGTGGCGCCGCTGTTGCTGGCAGTCACCGACACGTCACCGGTTCGCGCATGGTGGCATGGGTTCTTGTTCGGGGCTGCGTTTCGGACCGCCACCCTGTATTGGGTAATCCATGCCATGACCCGCTTCGGTGGCCTGTCGGTGCCGATTGCAGCGCTGGGTGTGGGGCTGTTGGTAGCCTACCTGGCAGCCTACTGGGGCCTGTTCGCGCTAGTGGCGAATCGGGCGGGTGTCGAGCGGCCCGAGGCCGTGCTACTGCTGGCGGCGACGTGGACCGGCCTGGAGTACGTGCAATCGGTTTTCTTGAGTGGCTTTCCATGGGCGCTCTTGGGCTATGCAGGGGCTGAGTATCTGCCGGTTGCGCAGGTCGCTGATCTTGCCGGGGTGTTTGGGTTGTCGTTCCTGCTGATGCTGGGGAACTGTGCCCTAGCGGCAGCCGTCCGAGGAAGGCCCGGATGGCGCGCGACGGCGGTGCTCGCTGCGGTGATCCTGGCCGCCAGCGTTCTGTACGGATACGCGCGCTTGTCCAGTGGGCCTCCAATCCATGGAGGAACCGTCGTACCCGTGGCGCTGGTACAGGGCAACGTGGCTCAGGACACCAAATGGGATCCGGAGCTCCGGGAGCGGACGTTGGATCGCCATCTGCGGCTGTCGGAGCGCGGCGCGAGCGGTGGTGCCCGCCTGGTCGTTTGGCCTGAGAGCAGCTGGCCCGACCCATACGGCGTCGAGCGCGACGCACGGGCGACGATGTTGCTGACCGGGTTGGCGCAGCGCACCGGGGCGGCGCTCGTCGTGGGCACAGTGCACGTCGAGGACACCGATACCGGGTACGCGGTGGCAAATGCTGCCGTCGTGGTCGACGGCGACGGTAGTTGGGCGGGTCGCTACGAGAAGACGCACCTCGTTCCCTTCGGTGAGTACTTGCCTCTACAGCGATTCCTGCGATTCCTGGGGCCTCTGGTGCAGGCGGTGGGGGCGATGCGACCTGGCGACTCGGCACAGCCGCTGTTGACCGCACCGAGCGTCCAGGTGCCTCCGTTCGGTATGGCGATCTGCTACGAGATCATCTTCCCGAGCCTGGTGCGTCGCCAGGTTCGCGCGGGAGCGCAGTTTCTGATCACCATAACCAACGACGCGTGGTACGGCACCAGCAGCGGTCCCTTTCAGCATTTCGCCATGGCTCGGTTGCGGGCCATCGAGAACCGGCGTTGGCTGTTACGCGCGGCGAATACCGGCGTTAGCGGTGTTATCGACCCCTGGGGCCGCGTCTTGGAGCGTACCGAGATGGAGACCGAGGCGGTCGTCGTGAGCGAGGTGAGGACGCGCGACGACCTGACCCTATACGTGCGCATCGGAGATGTGTTTGCTCTGACCTGCACCTTGCTGGCGTTGGCCTGCGTCGCCGGAGTTATTTGGCCACGCCTCGGATGGATGTATGGCCGGGTGACGTGAAGCTCACGTTGCTTTCGGATTCAAGGTACATTCGCCGCTGCGGATCACGATTCCGCTGAGGAGACAACCGTGATCGAAGAACCCCGTCGCGCCCTCGATGAGCTGCGCTCTCGATACCAGGCGCTCGGAGGTCATCTTTGACCCTGCTGGTGCTCGAGATCGTCTGAGCGAGATCGAGAAGCTGATGGCCGCGCCCGCCTTCTGGGATGACGGGGGTGACCAGGATCTGGTGCGCGAGCGTAGCGAGATGCAGTCGCGCATCGACCTCGACGCGTCGCTGAGCGAGCAAGTCGATGAGGCGGAGGCGTTTCTGGAGCTTGCCGACGAGGGAGAGGACGAGGCGCTCGGTGAGGCGGCGGCGGCGGTCGCCGAGCTGCGCCGGCAGCTCGATGCCTACGAGGTGCAGCTACTCCTGGGCGACCCGGACGACGTGCGTCCGGCGCTCGTCGATATCCACCCGGGAGCCGGGGGAACCGAGTCGCAAGATTGGGCCGCGATGATCTTGCGTATGCTACAGCGATGGGCAGAGGCAGGCGGCTATAGGGTCGAGATGATCGACGAGCAGCCCGGTGAGGAGGCCGGCCTGAAGAGCGCGACTCTCCGCATCGAAGGGCCCTACGCGTTCGGCTACCTCAAGGGGGAAACGGGCGTGCACCGTTTGGTGCGGATATCTCCTTACGATGCGGCGAGCCGACGGCACACCTCGTTCGCCTCCGTTGCCGTTGCGCCGGAGATTGACGACGACATCGAGATCGAGCTCGATGACAAGGATCTTCGCGTCGACACCTATCGTGCCAGCGGAGCGGGTGGGCAGCACGTCAACGTGACCGACTCGGCTGTTCGTGTGACCCACGTGCCTACCGGGCTCGTAGCGCAGAGCCAAGCGGAGCGCTCACAACACCGCAACAAGGCCATGGCGCTGAAGGTCCTGCGGGCACGCCTCTACGAGCGCGAGCGCCAGCTACGCGAGGCCGAGATCGCCGAGAAACAGGGCGAGAAGATGGAGATCGGGTTCGGTTCGCAGATCCGCTCGTACGTGTTGCACCCGTATCGCATGGCCAAGGATCACCGCACGGAGGTGGAGAAGGGCAACGTGGATGCGGTTCTCGATGGCGACCTACAGCCGTTCATGGACGGTTTCTTGAAATGGCGTGCCGGCGCCGGCGACGACGGTAACTCGTAGCAGCTTCGCCGGTCAGGAGCCGGTCGTGTCGAGACGGCCGTCTTTGACGAAATACGCCTGCTGATACGCCTCGAGGTTGAGGATGGCGCGTTCCGCTGGCCCACATGCGCGAGTCGGGGCGGTGCCGGCGATGAATGCGAGCTCGACGGCCTCCTTGCAGTATGCGCTGTGCAGCAGGCCGGTAAACGGATCGACCGTCCGTAGCTCGACGTTGCCGGGCTGCGGCAATACCGCTGGCGAGGCGCCGGTCTCGGCGGCGCGCATCACCTCGATCCAGATCGGCAGGGCCGAGTTCGATCCGGTAGCGTAGCGGTGAATGCGTTCCTTCTTGTCGTGGCCCAGCCATACACCGACGGTGTGGTTGGGAGAAAAGCCGACGTACCAAACGTCCGTACGGTCGTCGGTGGTGCCCGACTTTCCACCCAGCATCTGTTGCAGCTCTTGCCCGAGCGCCCGAGCTCGCACGCCCGTGCCACGCTGGATACCGGCGACCAACATGCGCGCCATCACGTAGGCCTCATCGGCGTTCATCACGGAGCGTGCCGACTGCTGAGTCTTCTCGAGTAGCTTGCCGCGGCGGTCGTAGACGGCCCGAACCAGATGAGGCTCGACCAGGACTCCCAGATTGGGGAACACCGTGTAGGCACGCACGATCTCCCAGACCGAGATGTCCATAACCCCCAGCCCGAGAGATAGATAGGGGCCGAACGGGGCGGTGAGACCGAACTTGCGAGCCATGTCGATGACGTTCTCGACGCCGATCTTCTGTTGCAGCATGACCGTCGGTACGTTACGAGACTTGGTAATCGCCTCGGCCATGGAGGTGACACCGATGTACTCGTTGGCGAAATTCGCTGGCGAGTACGGTTGGCGCGTCGTGGGGTCGCGGAATGTCGTTTGTTGATCGACAAACAGATACGACGGCGTGATGCCCATCGTTACCGCCGTCGAGTACACGAAGGGCTTGAAGATCGATCCCGTCTGGCGGACGGCCTGGGTGGCGCGGTTGAACTCGGAGTCGTCGAAGACGCGCCCACCGCTCATGGCGCGAACTTCGCCGCTATCGTTCTCTACCACCAGCACCGCGCCTTGCAGCTCCGGTATCTGGTCGAGCTCGACCTCCCAGGCACCGTCGTCCCGTGACTCCAGAAGGACTTCGATCAGGTCGCCAGGGCGCACCAAGCGGCCCATCGTCGTACGGTTCGTCCACTCCGCATCATCGGGGGTGATCTCGACCATCAGGTCGCCGATGCGCGCGCGACTCGACTCGGGCCTTACCTCCGTGACGACGGCGGGCACGAAGGCGCCGGGCTCCATCGGTGTCTTCCAGCGCGGGTCTTCGTATGCTGCAGGGTCGATGCCGTCGTCGTGCAAGTTGCGGTGGTCGCCGCGCCATCCGGAGCGCTTGTCGACCTCGCGGATGCCGCGATCGAGCGCCACCTCGGCAGCACGCTGGAGGCGGCGGTCCAGCGTCGTCTGTACTCGAAGCCCAGATCGATAGATGCCCTCCATGCCGTAGGTCTGGATCAGCGTCTTGCGAATCTCCTCGGTGAAATAATCACCGAGGTGGTTGCTGCCGGTATCCTCCGCTACGAGCAACGGCGCTGCCTTCGCCACGGCGTTTTCCTCGGCCGTGATGAAGGCCTCGTCGAGCATTCGATCCAGCACGATGTTGCGTTTGGCGATGGCGTTTTCCGGATGCAGATCGGGACGATAGCTCGAAGGTCTCTGGATCATTCCGGCGAGCAGTGCGGCCTCGGGCAAGGTGACATCCGAGATCGGCTTGCCGAAGTAGAACTTCGAGGCTGCCTGGAAGCCGTAGGCGCTGCTGCCCATGAAGATCTGGTTCGCGTAGATCGAGAAGATCTGCTCCTTCGTAAAGTGACGCTCGATCTGAATGGCGTAGACGGCCTCGCGGATCTTACGCTCGATTGTCTTGTCACGCGGCAGCCAGGTGTCGCCGCCCAGATATCGATCGAGGTTGCGGGGAACCTGCATCGTGATCGTGCTGAATCCTTCACAGAAGTACCCACAGCGCAGGTCGGCAAGCAGCGAGCGCAGCACCGCCTGGGGATCGATTCCTACGTGGTCGAAGAAGCGCGCGTCCTCGGCGGCGATTACTGCTTGCACCATGGCCGGCGCGATCTCATCGAAGCTCACCACCTCGCGTCGTTGCTGCAGCCATTCGGCGTACTGCATACCGTCGCGATCGTAGATCCGCGTCACCAGGCTCGGCTCATAGACGCGCAGCGCGTCGACGATGGCGGCGTCGGGAACGTAGGCGATGACGAAGCCGGCTGCGAGGCCTGCAATCACGGCTCCGAACGGCAGCGCGGCCAGCACAGGATGCCGGATCATTGGTGCCGCGGTGCGGGCGGCGGCGGCGAGAAAACGGTGGATCATACGGTTGCCGGAGTTCTCGAAGGCACTCGTGGAGACAGATTCCACGTACCGAGATGGTAGCATGGAGGCTGCGGTCGCCGTCGGCTGGACGCGCTGCGACACGCGCCGCAGCAAGATGCTTGACGTGCAGGTCGGGGGATTGTTTCATTAGGTTAGCACTCGACTCGAGAGAGTGCTAAGAGCGGTTGTATGGTGCCCGTTGGGGGCGTGCAACCTGACCTCCAGGGCTAGGGCAGCGATGTACGGCAAAGGTCGTCATGCGGGTTTCTGAGCTGACAGCGCGCAGCGCGGCGGTTCTTGACGCGATCGTCGAGCGCCACATCACCACCGGGGCACCGGTGGGGTCTTCGGCCATCGCCGATCAGTTGCCCGAGACGCTGTCGCCGGCGACCATCCGCAACGTGATGGCGGAGCTCGAGCGCCTGGGACTTCTGGAGCAGCCGCATACCTCGGCGGGACGTTCACCGACACGGGCCGGCTACACGCGCTACGTGGGCGGGTTGACGGCAACCCGGCGAGTCGATGAGCTCGATTCGGAGGCGTTGCGCTCGCGACTTGAGACGGATCCGATCGAGGTACGCGAGCTGCTACGGCGGACGTGCCATCTGCTGGCGGAGCTGTCCGACCTGGTCGGTGTGGTCTCTGGGCCGACGTTGGCGGACACTGTTTTCCAGCACATCGATTTCGTTGCCCTGGAGAGCAACCGAGTGCTGGCGATGGTCGTTGCCCGCAGCGGCCAGGTGAAGAACCGCGTCGTGGCATTGGACCGCACCATGACCCAGGAGCAGCTCGATCGCTCGGCGGCATACCTGGTGCGTCGTTTTGCTGGCCGCAGCCTGCGCCAGGTATCGGCTCGGGTACGCGAGCTGCTACTGAAGGCCGATGAGCATCTCGATCGGTGCGAGTCGAGGGCCATCCGATTGGGGGCGCGCTCCCTGACGCCGGATCTCGACGAGGCCGAGGTCATGGTGGAGGGTGCCGCAAGCCTTCTCGGGCAACCCGATTTCGATGGCGCCAGCTCCCTGCAGTCGATGATCGAGACGCTCGAAGAGCGCCGCGAGCTGCGCGGCGCCATGGTGAGCACCGGCGGCCAGGAGACCCGTATCTTCATCGGCGCGGCGCCGCTCCCTGAGACGCTAGGAGCGTGCTCGTTGGTGGCGGCGACCTATTGGTCGAGTGGCCACGCGCTGGGCTCGCTTGCGGTATTGGGGCCAACGCGGCTCGACTACGCGCGCACCATCGCGTTGGTCGAGGCGATGGCGCAGGCCACGTCGGACGTGCTGGGGCGTGTCACGCTCTGAGACAGCCCGCGCTCGGCCATGCCAGGGCCGCGAGGAAACTACGAATGACCGACAGCAAACGCACACCCTTGGAAGACAAGTGGGCGGCCACCCTCGATCAGGAGCCCGACGGCGACACGAGCGGTGACACGGCCCCCGATGGGGAGGCCGGCGAGGTGCCACAGCACCCGCTCGAGGCAGAGGTCGCGGAGCTCAAGGATCAGTTGCTGCGGCAGCAAGCCGAGATGGCGAACTATCGACGCCGTACCCAACAGGAGCGCGACGAGCGCGCCGTGGAAGGTCGCATCGACGTGATCCAACAGCTGCTGCCGGTGCTCGACGACTTCGAGCGCGCCATCGATGCCGATGCCGACGCCGATGGCTACCGCGAAGGTGTGGAGCTTATTCTCAAGTCGCTTCGCGACCTGCTGGTGAGCCTTGGCGTCAGTCGGCTCGACCCGCACGGCGAGGAGTTCGACCCCACGCTACATGATGCCGTTCAGCAGCTACCCACTGACGAAGTACCCGAGGGTCGCGTCGCCAGCGTCTACAAGCCCGGGTATCAACTGGGCGAGCGGCTGCTGCGACCGGCCACGGTAGTGGTAGCGCGCCAGCCTATGGCCGACCCCGAGCCGGAAGTCTGAGAATGGCGTCTGACCACTACGAGGTACTCGGGGTTCGCCGCGACGCGTCGGCAGAGGAGATCAAGAAGGCGTATCGCCATGCGGCGATGGCCAATCACCCGGATCGAAACCCCGACAATCCGGAGGCCGAGGAGCGCTTCAAGCAGGCGGCAGAGGCCTATGCGGTGGTGGGCGATGCGGACAAGCGAGCGCGCTACGATCGCTTCGGCGACGCTGCCTTCAGTGGCGCCTCACCGGACTTCGGATCCGAAGTCTTCGCCGACTTCGGCGACATTCTCGGGGGTTTGTTCGGTTTCGAGACGGGCTTCGGAAACGCGCGGGGAGGCGGCCAATCACGGGGCTCGAGCCTCCAGTATCGACTCCAGATCGACCTCGAGCAGGCGGCGGCGGGCGACGAGGTCGAGATCCGTGTGCCGCGTCGCGGCACGTGCGATAGCTGTAGCGGCACAGGGTCGACGTCCGGTGCCGGTCGCAACCCCTGTGTAGCCTGCGGCGGTGTGGGGCAGGTGCAGCAGCGGCACGGGTTTCTCACGATGGCGCGGCCGTGCGGTCGCTGTCGTGGTACGGGGACGATTATCGACGACCCGTGTGTCACGTGTCGTGGCGAGGGTAGGTCCCGTCAGACTGCGAAGCTCAAGGTGAAGGTCCCGCCAGGGGTCGACACCGGGATGCGATTGCTACTTCGTGACGAGGGCGAGAGCGGGGTGAACGGCGGTCCGCCGGGCGATCTGCAGATCTTGCTCGAGGTCCGTGAGCACGAGCGCTTCGCTCGTCGCGACCAGGACCTGTACACGCGAGCGCCGGCAAGCTTCGCTCGGCTGGCCCTCGGCGGCGAGATCGAGGTCGCAACCCTAGGGAACCAGACGGCGACCTTGGAGGTGCCACCGGGCACGCAGTCGGGAGAGCTGCTCGAGCTGCGCGGTCATGGCATGCCCTCAGTGAATGGTGGACGGCGCGGTGATCTCCGAGTGGCGGTTCAGGCAGTCACGCCCCGCAAGTTGAGTGACCGTGAGGGGCAGCTCCTGCGCGAGCTAGAGGAGTTGCGCCCCGACCCGCCCGAGCTCGAGGACGAGGAGCGCTCTTGGTGGGACAGGCTCCGCGACGCGTTCGCGTAGCCATGAGCACTGGCCCCCGCGGGCGGTTCAAGGTTGCTGGCGGCGCCCTGTGCGCCGAGCGCCCGACCATCGATCCGGTCGAGGCGCACCACATGAGGGTCTTGCGACTGGGCGTCGGCGATCACGTGGTGCTCTTTGATGGGCGTGGCGAAGAGGCGACAGCGCAGCTCGAAATGGTTACCGAAGATCACGTCACGGCACGCGTGCTCGAGCGCCATACTCCGGCGACCGAGTCTGCGTTGGACGTGTGGCTGATCCAGGCGGTGCCCACGAAGCTGACTCGCATGGATCTCATCGTGCGCCAGTGCACCGAGCTGGGAATGACGCGGCTGTTGCCGATCATCGCGGCTCGCAGTCAGGTGCCGAGTGGGGGAGTTGGAGTGATCGAGGAGCGCCGCGCGCGTTGGCAGCGCCTGGCCGATGCTGCCGCCAAGCAGAGTCGTCGCACCGTGGTGCCGCACATTGGCGTGCCGATGCGGTTGCAAGACCTCGACTGGTCCTCGATCCCAGAGCTCAGATTGGTCTGCGATCCGCGCGGCGGATCCGGAGCCCTGGCGCAGACGCTACGCAATGCACCCGCCACTAGGGTGGCGCTAATGGTCGGACCGGAGGGCGGCTGGAACGCTCGAGAGCGTGCTCTCGCGCAGGGTTCAGATGCCACGACCGTCGCCTTCGGACCTCGGGTGCTGCGCGCCGACACCGCCGGAGCCGCAGCGTTGGCCGTGCTCCAACATGTCTGGGGCGATTTGGGCTAGGCGCGGTGTCGTCATCGACGCGCGTGGCGTGCGGCGTGTTCCCGCTCGCCTACGACGATCCGAACGAGGCGTTACGCAGCTCCTTGCGGGCGTCTTTCCCGTGAATACGAATCACGTCGCACATCTGGTGTAACCGGCTCCGAAGCGCCGGCCCAATTCGATCCTCCAGCGACGCCGGACCCTCCGGCGTCGCGCGCCAAGAGCGTCTGGAAGATTGGGCCGATCTTGCGTCGTTCGGGTCTGCAGCGCCTGACCTACTCGTGCCGGCCTCACTCGCCGTCGCCGGCGGATCTCCGAAGTTCGTCGTGATCAACGTCATGCGCTTGCGGTTGTACCGGTCGTTGAGGAGGTGTGTGACTGTGTCAAACACCCAGGGGCTGGGCCGGCGGGCTCCGAGATCATCGAGCAGCAGGACGTCGGCCTCGAGCAACGGGCGCAGCACCTGCAACTCCGAGGTCTCGGAAACTGGGTTGTACGACTCCTGAATGTCGCGCAAGAGATCGCGATAGTCGACGAATCGTCCGCTGATCGAGTAGCGGTCGAGCAGCGCGCTGAGGACGGCCACGGCAAGGTGCGTCTTGCCCACGCCGGGCAAGCCGATGAATACCAGGCCGTAGTCGAGACGAAGATACTCCTCGACGTATTTTTCGCACTTGAGCTTGGCTCCCCCCATGGAGCTGTGCGCCCCCGCATACTCGGCCTCGAAGTTGCTGAGACGGCAGTGCTCGTAGCGTCGCGGAATGCATGCCCGGGTTACTTGCCGGCGCTGACGAGCCTCGAGACGACATTCGCACTGTTGAACCGACCGGTCGTCGGCCTCTGCGCTGGAGATCCAACCAGTGTCGTCGCAGAGGGTGCAATGCGGGGAATCTGTTGACGCCAAGGCTAGTCTTCCTCGGAGTTGCGCGGGCGTCGCCGCACGAGGGCGCCACGCTCGATGCGTACCAGCGCCTGCACAAACTCGCTGGACAGCCGCTGATCGTCGCCAGTCAGCTCATCGCGGACGAAACACATTAGCTCTGCCACTTCGTTCTGGAGGCGTTCCATGTTTTGACGCATGTTGAGGATGACCTCGACACCTGCGAGGTTAACCCCGAGGTCGCGAGTCAACGACAGGATAACCTCGAGCCGTCGAAGGTCGCCGTCATCGTACAAGCGAGTGTTGCCGCCGGAGCGCGATGGCCGGAGCAGGCCCTCGCGCTCATACAGTCGCAGCGTTTGAGGATGGATCTCGTACCGCTCGGCCACCGCGCTGATCATGTACGTGCCCTTCTTGCGCTTGGCGTCGGCGCTCATTGTCAGGGCTCCGCGTCGCGGTTGCGGGGATTGAAGGGGTGGCGCGCTGCGAGCTGTCGAACCATCTCCTTGGAATCCTCGTCGAGGATTCGGGGGAGATGGACCTCGACGCGCACCAGCATATCCCCTCGCCGCCCGTCCGGCAGCTCGAGGCCACGTCCGCGAAGCCGGAAGACCTGGCCGGTCGGCGTGTTGGGAGGTAGAGGGAGGCTGGCTGCGGTACCGTCGAGCGTCGCCACGTTGATGCGGCCTCCGAGGACGGCCTCGAGCGCTGAAATCGGCTGCCGCGTAGCTAGGTGAGGCCCGTCGCGACGGAACCCGCGGACCGGCTCCACCCGACAACGAAGAATCAGGTCGCCGCGCGCGCCGCCCATCCGGCCGCAGTGGCCCTCGCCTGGGACCCGGACCTCTTGCCCGTCGGTGATCCCGGGTGGCACGCGAACGAGGATCGTCTCCGTGCGCGGATGGGTGCCGAGCCCGGTACAGTGCCTGCAGGGTATGCCGCGGAGCAATCCGGTGGCATCACAGTCGGCACACGAGCAGGTTACCGACAGCGCCCCTTTGACGAACGTCTCCTGGCCGCTACCGCTGCAGGTGTCGCACGGTCGTGTCCGCTGCAACTGCACGCGTCCGCGGCCGCCGCAGCTCTCGCAGCGCTCGTGGCGCCGCACTCGCGCGGTGCTCCTTCGGCCGCGCTCCGAATCCGCCAAAGCAACGCCCACGTCGACATAAAGATCGCTGCCACGCTGTGAGCCGGAGCGCTGACGATGGTCCCTCAAGTGTCGGAAAAGATCACCATAGCTGCCGGGCTCATTGCCCTCGGGCGAGACCCGCACCGTGAGGTCTGACGCAGCCGGTTCGACCGAGTCCGCCGGCGAGCCCTCGCGATCGTAGCGATCCCGGCGGTCAGGGTCCGAGAGTACCTCGTACGCGGTGACGATCCGCTCGAATACCGTTGCTGCGTGTGGGTCCCCGGGATTGATGTCCGGGTGATAGCGGCGGCTGAGATGCCGATAGGCGAGCTCGACCTGCTCGGTGTCGGCGTTGGGTGGAATCCCCAGCGTGGCGTAGTAATCGCGTGCCAACATGGCTCTGATGCTGTGCGGGCCGCCATGCCATCGACGCCCCGCACAGTCCTTGGTTGCGAGCTCTAACTCTCGTCGTCGACGACCTCCGCCTCGATGACCTCTCCGTCGTCTTCGGAGGAAGCCTCCTCGGCGGCGCCGGCATCCGCGGCGTCGGCATCCGCTGCGTCGGCCTGCGCATACATCGTCTGCGCCAGCTGGTGTGACGCCTGCTGCAGCGTCTCCGTTGCTTGCTTGAGCTCGTCGGTGCCGGCGTCCTCCTTGTCCAGCGATTCGCGTGCCGCCTTCACGGCACCTTCGACATCGGAGATAGCGCTGGCGTCGAGTTGTTCGCGGTTGTCGTTGAGGAGCTTTTCGGTCTGATACACGAGACCGTCGAGCTGGTTCCGGGCTTCGACCTCCTCGCGTCGTGCCTTGTCCTCCTCGGCGTGCGCGTCGGCGTCCTTGACGAGTTGCTCGACATCGTCGTCCGACAGCCCACTCGACGACGTCACGGTGATCTTCTGTTCCTTGTTGGTGCCGAGGTCCTTCGCGGTGACGCTCAGGATGCCGTTGGCGTCGATATCGAAGGTGACTTCGACCTGGGGTACTCCGCGCGGGGCGGCAGGAATCCCCTCGAGGTGGAAGCGACCGAGCGTGCGATTGGAGGCCGCCATCTCGCGCTCCCCCTGCAATACGTGGACTTCTACCGAGGGTTGGTTGTCGGCCGCGGTGGTAAAGGTCTCGCTCTTACGTGTCGGAATGGTCGTGTTGCGGGCGATGAGCACTGTGGTGACGCCGCCGAGCGTCTCGATGCCGAGCGATAGCGGCGTGACATCGAGTAGCAGCAGGTCGCTGACCTCACCGGCCAGCACGCCGCCCTGGATGGCGGCCCCTAGCGCCACGACCTCGTCCGGGTTGACGCCCTTGTGAGGGGCCTTGCCGAAGACCTGCCGGACCTGATCCTGAACCGCGGGCATCCGGGTGGATCCGCCGACCAACACCACCTCGTCGATCTCGCCGGCCTTGAGGCCGGAGTCGGCCAGGGCCTGTTTGCAGGGCCCGCCCGCCCGCTCGAATAGATCGGTGACCAAGCTCTCGAACTTGGCGCGAGTGAGCTTCAAACTGAGGTGCTTCGGGCCACTCTGATCGGCGGTGATGAACGGCAGGTTGATTTCCGACTCGACGACCGACGACAGCTCGATCTTTGCCTTCTCCGCTGCCTCCTTGAGGCGCTGCAGCGCCATCCGGTCGCCCGAGAGATCGATGCCCTGATCCTTGCGGAATTCCTCGATGATCCATTCGATGATGCGCTGGTCGAAGTTGTCGCCGCCCAAATGGGTGTCGCCATTGGTTGCCTTGACCTCGACAACGCCGTCGCCCACTTCCAGGATCGAGATGTCGAACGTGCCACCGCCGAAGTCGTAGACGGCGATCTTCTCGTCTGCCTTCTTCTCCAGGCCGTAGGCGAGGGCCGCTGCGGTCGGCTCGTTGATGATGCGCTCGACCTGCAAGCCGGCGATGCGCCCGGCATCCTTGGTGGCCTGCCGTTGCGCGTCGTTGAAGTAGGCGGGAACCGTGATCACCGCCCGCTCGGCCTTCTGGCCCAGATAGTCTTCCGCCGCCTGCTTGAGCTTCTGCAGCACCATCGCCGAGATCTCTGGCGGAGAGTAGTTCTTGCCGCTCGCCACGATGCTGACGTCGTCGCCCTGTTGCTCGACTTGGAAGGGGACCATGGTCAGCTCTTCGCTGATCTCGCTGTGACGGCGCCCCATGAAACGCTTGATCGAGAAGACAGTGTTCTCGGGGTTGGTCACAGCCTGGCGCTTGGCAACCTGGCCGACGAGACGCTCGTCCTTCTCTGTGAAGGCGACTACGGAAGGCGTGGTGCGACCAACCTCGGCGTTCGGAATGACGGTGGGCTCGCCGCCCTCCATCACCGCGACTACCGAGTTGGTGGTGCCCAGGTCAATACCGATGATCTTGGACATGTGGAGCTCCTGGATTCTGGCCCGTGCTTACGGGCCACAGAGAGTTTCGGGGCCCGGCTGCCGAGTCGGTGGCGCGCCGGGGCTGTATCGCAGGTTAGTTGACTGAAAGAATAAAACCTTAGTTGGTCATAGTCAACTTCATTCTGGGACCGATCGACGCCACCGAGCACGCTCCGCGAGGAGGGACTCGAAAGTGTGTTCTGGTAGGCATTGCCGCGCGATGGGGAGCACAGATGCACGATACGTGCATCGCGGTGCGTCGGCGGGGCCTAGAGCTTGGCCACCTTGCGCTTCTGTAGGTAGACCATGCGAAGCTGGTAAAGCACGTCCTCGAGGGCTTTGCTGGTCTCGCTAGAGCGCGCTCCCTCGGTACTTTCCTGCAGCAGCGCCAAGACCTCGACGCGTAGGCGTGCCAGGTCGAGATCCTCGACCATCTGACCGCTCTGCGGCTCCGGCATGGCCCCCAGTGCCAGGAGCCCCCCGACATACTGTTCTTCGATGAACTTGAGTAGTGCTTGGTCGTCGAGCTTGAGGCTCGGGGTGTCCTCCGGAGCGGGGTCGTCAGTGGCTACCGGATCGATGTCGTCGGCGCGTGGCTCCGGAGCGCTGCTCGGCGAGCCGGTGGCCTCGTCGACGTTGCTGTCCATGGGCGCGGCCGCGCTGACGGGCTCGGACACCGGATCGTCGGTCGAAGGCACCGGCGCCTCGTCGCGAAGGTTGCCGTCGCTGTCGAACGACCGGCGGTCGGTTACCTTGATCTTCGGTCGTTGGTTGTCGGGGATGTCGGCTTCGCTCATGGGCACGAGTCTAGCAGGTAGTCAACGTGGCTCCAGGCCTCGCCATAGACAGCGTTGGCCGCCGGCGATGCGGTGAGCGGTCAACGGGCACGAACATTAGACTGCTGTCATGGCAGAGACGCGAGATCGGCGTGTAGACGATCCGGACGACCGCGTGGCCGGCGAGGCCTTCGCCCGCCTGGTTGGCATCATGCGCCGCCTGCGCGAGCCAGACGGGTGCCCGTGGGACCGTGAGCAGAGCTTCTCTACTCTGCGGCGCTACACGCTCGAGGAGGCCTACGAGGTAGTGCAGGCGATCGATGACGGCGATTCCCAGATGCTCTGTTCCGAGCTCGGAGATCTGCTGCTGCAAATCGTCTTCCTGTCGCAAATTGGCGCCGAGGAAGGGAGCTTCGAGGTCGTTGATGCCATCGAAGCCATCAACGACAAGCTGGTGCGGCGCCATCCGCACGTCTTCGGTGATGGTCGGGCCGACGATGCTGATGCGGTATTGCGCAACTGGGAGGCGATCAAGCGCCAAGAACGCGGCGTCGGCTCTTTGCTCGACGACGTTCCGCGGGCGCTCCCGGCACTTGACCGCGCCCAGAAGCTCGGCAAGCGCGCTGCGCAGATGTCCTTCGACTGGGCTTCGATTCCGGACGTCGTTGCCAAGGCACGCGAGGAGTTCGACGAGCTGGTGTCTGCATTGGAGAAAGACGACGCTCAGAGCATCCAGGAGGAGCTCGGCGACCTGCTGTTGACGCTAGCCAACGTGGCTCGGCACCTTGGGCACTCAGCGGAGGTCGCCCTCAACGACGCGAGTCGGAAGTTCGAGCGCCGCTTCCGGCAGGTAGAAGCGGCGGTCGGCGAAAAGCGAATTCGTGCGACCCCTGACGATCTCGAGGCCGAATGGCAGCGCATTAAGAGACGGGAGCACCGCGGCTAGAACACCGGCAGAGGTCAGCCCGGTCTCGTCGGTTCCGTGCTGCGTAACGGTTAGCGTCCAGCGATTGCTGCTACTACCACTCCGACCAGATATAGGGCCAGCAGCGGGACGGCCACCAGGAACTGGCTCATCCCATCGGGAGGGGTAAGCATGGCTGCGATGACAAAGGCCACCAGTATCGCGTAGGGAAACCATCGCAGCAGGCCTCGTGCGTTTATCAACCCGACGCGTGCGGCACTGAGAATGATCAGTGGCAGCTGCGCTCCGAGTCCCATCGCCAGGAGAAGGCGGACGGTGAACCGCAGAAAGTCGCGGATCGTGATGGCGTGCGTGAACTCCTTGCCGACGTCGAGCAGGTAGCTCACGGCGAAGGGAATCAGGATGAAGTACGCGAAGCCGAGGCCGGCGAGAAACAGAGCGCAAGCGCTGAGAACGAACGCTGCGATGGTGATGGCGGAACGCAGACGGATCCGCGGGGCCACAACCACATACAGCTGCAACGCCAGCGCCGGAATCGCGAACACCAGGCCGGTTGACAGTGACACCGTGAAGTACAGGACGAATGGATCGGTCAGGCCGGTAAACGCCAGCCGTGGGTCTTGGCCGCGTAGGGCCAGAGCGGCGGTGAGTGGCCGCGACAGCACTTCGAAAATCTCCTGCGACCAGTTCCACGACAGCGATGTGCCGACCGCCAACGCCAGCAGCGACCAGACGGTAAGCTTGCGGGCACGATCCACACCCGCCAGCAGCTTGCGCAGGGGAGAGTCGTCTTCGAGGTCCGCTTCGAGCTCGATCTCGGATTCGGTCGTCATAGCCTGCCGGGAGTGGATACGGGTGACGAATTCTAGCAGCCCGTGGTTCTGCTACCGCATTCGCGCAGCCGCGGCCGGCCAGCGACGGGATCGGGGTAGGGGTGATGGCAAGGCTCGAGCCGAAGGCGCCGCATCAAGAGTTCGGAACCGTCGAGGTGATCTGCGGGAGCATGTTCTCCGGCAAGAGCGAGGAGCTGATCCGCCGCCTCCGTCGCGCCCAGATCGCCAAACAGGCGGTGCAGGTCTTCAAGCCGCGGGTCGACGATCGTTTCGACAGCGATCACATCGTGTCGCACAACCAGCAGAAACTGCCCAGCGATCGGGTCGGTGACTCTGAGGAGCTGTATGCGAGCGTGCACGCCGAAACCCAGGTCGTCGGCATCGATGAGGCACAGTTCTTCGATGACGGCCTCGTGGAAACATGCCAACGTCTTGCCGACGAGGGTCATCGCGTGATCGTTGCCGGCCTCGACAAGGACTATCGAGGCGAGCCGTTCGAGCCGATGCCGGCGTTGTTGGCAATTGCCGAGTACATCACCAAGACGCTGGCAATCTGTATGCAGTGCGGACGACCGGCGAATTTCTCACAGCGGCTGACCGCGAGTAGAGAGCGCGTCGTTGTCGGTGCAGCCGATGTGTACGAGGCTCGCTGCCGGCACTGCTTCGATCCGAACAGTGACGATTAGAGGGCCCGTCGGATGGTTACCACAGTCTGCTGGTGTATGTCAGCGGCCATCGCCGCTACGCCAGCGCTCCCCCCGCACGCGCACGCGCCGCCCGAGCTCGAACGTCAGCGCGCCGTCGCGGTCCGTTCGGTATACGGCTGTGCCAAGTGCCCTCAGCCGCTCGAGCACGATGGATCGGGGCAGTGACCAGGGATTCGTGGCTCCTACGGACACGATCGCATGGCGTGGCAATAGCCGCCTCAGGAGTTGGTCGGAAGTAGCGCTGGCACTGCCGTGATGTCCGACCTTGAGGACGGCGCCCGGTACTCGTGTCAGGTCCCAGTGCTGCTCCGCCGTTGCCCCGGCGTCGCCGGTCAGCAGGATGGTCTTGGTACCGCAGGTCGCCGCCAGCACGAGCGAGGCCTCGTTGTTCACTTCCTCGGCACCGGCGCGGAGTTCACTGACTGTCGCTGGAAGGCTGCGCCATTGGCATCCGGCGACCGTCCTATAGAGCGCAGTGGGAGTGAGTAGGGCGGTGTTTCGTGCCTCAGCCAGCTCGTATAGAAGGGCCGTGGTCCGGGAGTGAGGGGGGTAGCGCCCTGCCATAGCTCGGCAATCCGAAAATGGCGCAGAATCGCCGGCACGCCGGCGACATGGTCGGCGTGGTCGTGCGTCACCGCTACCGCGTCGATGTGGGTGACCCCGAGTCGACGCAGCTCCGGTTCGACAATGTGATAGCCGGTGTCGTAGTCGATACCGGGATAGCCGCCGGCATCGATCAACACCGCTCCGTCAGCGGAAACTAGAAGCTGGGCGTCGCCCTGGCCAACGTCGAGAGCGAGAAGACGCGGGTGCGTCGGGATCGGTGGAGACTGCAACGAGAGCACTACGGCGGTCATTGCCGATAGCGCGCCAACGGCGCGAACCCGGCCCCCGGCGCGGCAGGCGATGATCATGCCGAGGCCGTACAGTGCCGCCAAGGGGACGCTGGCTGCGGCAACGGCAACCGGACCCGCTCCCCAGTAGGCTGGCGCCCGCGAACACGCAAGCACCAGATCGAGCATTGTCTCGGCGGCGACCGAGAAACCGCCCGAGACCGCCGACACCGCGCTGATCGAGCCGACCAGTGCCCCGACGGCCAGTACTAGCGCAGCGGAGACGGCAGGGATGGCAACGACGTTGAGCACCAACCCGGCAACCGGGACAGCACCGATCTGTAGCGCTAGCAATGGTGCTACTGCGCCATTTGCTACCAGGCTCGAGCCGATCACGCCGAGCAACGGCCTCTCCGCGCGCCGATCTGCCAGGAGGATACCGGCTGTTGCGGCGACGCTTAGCTGAAAGCCGAACTGCCACAGCGCCCCTGGCTCGGCGGCGACGATCACGACGACAGCGACGCCGAGCGCGTCGCTGGATGCGACTCGCCGGCCCGTCAGGCGGCCTACGAACAAGGATGAGGCCATCGTTGCAGCACGCTGGATGGGTGCTCGCGGCTCTACGAGCGACACGAGGAGCAGGGTGGCGCCGAGCCCGGCGCACCAGCTCGCCCGCGGTGAGCGACCCAGCGCCCGCAGCGCACCCATTGGCACCATCGCCAGCACTCCCACGTGCAGGCCGGATATGGCCAACAGATGCACCAGCCCGCTTCGGGCCAGGCCTTGCACCAAGCCTTCATCGAGGTCGCGCCGCTCACCGAGCACAAGCGCGCGGATGAGCTCCGGATGGCGTTCGAAAGTCGCCCCTATTCGGTCGCGGACGAGATCACGAGCTCGGCCCGGTATGGTGGCCACATAGGAGGCGGGTGGTGCCCGTAGCCGGAGCTGCCCGTAACTCTTCAGGCGCGAGCGCAGGTCGATGCCACGCGCTCGCAGTCGATCCGTCGCCGCGCCTGCCGGGTTCGCTGGCGGCCGGTCGGGTCGCAGTCTCAGCCAGGCTTCGAGTCGCGTTCCGGAATACCAGTTCGGTCGCGGTGGGGCTTCCGGAATCTCGATCTCGACCCGACCCCGGAGCGATCTCCACTGCCGCTGTAGCCACACGTGATCCACGTCGATGATTGCCGTCGAGCCGCGCCCGGTGCCCACCGGCTCGCGCACCACGCTGCCTTGTACCCTCCAAGGACCGTCCAGGCCTCCGTCATATTCGGCCAGATCGCGTAAGGAAGCTGGCACGGCAGCGTTGCCGCCGGCGATTGCTCCGAGCAACCCCGCAGTGAGCGTGACGGCGATCGCCCCCAGCGGCCGTGTGGCCCGCGCAACGGAAACCCAGAGCAGAATGCCGGTGAATATCGAGGCCGCGTTGCACCACGGAACGAGGCCGAGGCGCCCCAGAGAGTCGGCGCTGGTCCAGGCGCTCGCCCCGCACCACGCCGCGAGCATCGCGGCGCGGGTGACGGTAGACCAGTGATCATACGGTCCAGGGACTGAAACGCGGCAGTCGTAGGGTTCGGGAGGTGCCGTGTTCTCGGTTGGCGATGCGCAACGCCCCCTCGATGTCATTGGCGCGTGCGTCGAGCTCGGCGGCTCCCAGACCGCTGGCCTCGTCGGCGAGGCGATCGAGGGCTGCCGCTGCAATCTCGAGCGCCTCGGCAAGCTCCGGCGCGGCGTCGATCGCCGACCGACAGGCGGCAGCGGCAGCTCCGAGGTGCTCGAAGGCCGGATCTTCGTCGCCAATCACGCCGGCGTTCGAGGTTGTAGCGGCCCGGCGGTGTTCTTCCCAGATCGCCTCGACCTGCTGCTTGCAGTACGACAGCGAGTTCACCTTCGCTGCGGACGCTCCACCTGCATCGAAGCGATCGAATGCGCGGTTTATCCCCCGCAAGACCACATCCAAGGGGACGCCGCGATCGTGCCAGCGCTCTACGACTTGCCAATCTCGCGGCGACAGCAGCAGTGGGCCGCCGCGCCGAACGCCGAAGTGGCGTTCGATCTGCCGGAAGTACCGGGCGCGATGGGCCTCGTCGTCCGTTGACTGGCTGCTCATTGTGTCCGTCGCTCACGCAGATTGGAGACGGTCGTCGGGTTCCGCGATCTGGCGCGGCTGTCGAACGTTCCGTCACGGGCGAAGCAAGTGCAAGCCGATTGGGATGCCAGGGAACCTGGGAGTCGCAGGCAAGACGGGGTCTCGCCTCTAGCTGTTACTATCGATCTCTTGTCCGGCGGGCGAGATGGAATCATTGGGTGGTCTGTTCGGGGGAAGCGGGTCCATGCGGGGCGAAACGACATTGGGCACGTCCGCGGCGGCAGCGAGTGAGCCGATCGTTGTTCGGGGCGCGCGAGTCCACAACCTGCAAAATATCGACGTGGAGATCCCCGCCGGCTGCCTGGTGGTGGTCACGGGGGTGTCCGGGTCCGGCAAGTCGAGCCTCGCCTTCGACACCGTCTATGCCGAGGGCCAACGGCGCTATGTCGAATCACTTTCGGCGTACGCCCGACAGTTTCTCGAGCGCATGGACAAGCCGCTCGTTGACGAGGTGCGCGGGGTGTGTCCAGCCATCGCTATCCAGCAGCGGGTACCGCCGCGCAACTCTCGATCTACGGTGGGAACGGTCACCGAGATCCAAGACTACCTGCGGCTGCTGTTCGCGCGTGCCGGGAGGACCATCTGCCCGAGTTGCGGTAGCGCCGTACGCCCAGATACCCCCGGCGAGGTCACTGAGCGTTTGCTGCACGAGCATCCAGAGCACCGCGCGCTGATCGCCTTTCCGCGGCCGTTACCCAACGACGACGCGCCGCGGCTCGAGCTCCTCCAGCATCTGCTCAAGCAGGGATTCCGGCGTCTTCTGGTGGAGGGTGCCGCGTGCGAGTTGGCGCCGCGCCAGCTCGCGGAGCTAGCGTCGACATTGCGGGGAGACCACATCGACGTCATCGCCGACCGATTGCATCTGCGACACCCGCTCCGCGAGCGATTGCTCGACTCCGTGGGCGTAGCCTTCCGCGAGGGCGAGGGTCGGGCACGCGTCTGGATCGAGCTCGATGACGGGCTGCAGCCGCGTTCCTTCGACGACCGATACCGTTGCGCGGACTGTGACCGCGATTTCTTACGGCCGGAGCCCCGGCTGTTCTCTTTCAACAACCCGTATGGTGCGTGTCCCGAGTGCAAGGGCTTCGGCAGCATCATAGAGATCGATCTCGACAAGGTCATCCCAGATCGTCGTAGGAGCCTTGCCGACGGAGCCGTGGAGCCGTGGAACAAGGAGAGTCGGCATCGGGTGCGCAAGTCGATGCGCGCCTTCGCCGCCGAGCGGGGCATTCCGCTCGATGTCGCTTGGGCCGATCTCGAGTCAGAGCAGCGTGACGCCATTCTCGATGGAGGCGATGGGTTCGTTGGAGTTCATGGGTTCTTCGCCGGTCTTCGCAAGAAACAGCACAAGCTCCACGTTCGCGTTCTGCTGGCACGCTATCGTGGCTACGTTGGCTGCCCGGCGTGCCACGGCACGCGTCTTCGCGTAGACGCCCACGCTGTCCAGGTCGATCGGCGCACGCTGCCGGAGGTGTCCCGCCTGAGCATCGGCGAGATCGCGGCGTTCTTCGCCGACCTGGAGCTGCCGGTCCACGCCGCGGTGGTGGTCGATCAGGTCCTGCGAGAGATTCGCGCGCGGCTCCGCTACCTGGTCGAAGTTGGGCTCGACTATGTCACCCTCGACCGCCTCACTGGCACCCTGTCGGGCGGCGAGGCGCAGCGGATTAGCCTGGCGACATGTCTCGGATCGATGCTAGTGGGTTCCATGTATGTGCTCGATGAGCCGAGCGTCGGGCTGCACCCGCGCGACAACGAGCGCCTGATCTCGATCCTCGAGCGCCTCCGAGATCTGGGCAACACCGTCTTGGTCGTCGAGCATGACCGTCAGATGATCGAGGGCGCCGATCACCTGATCGATATGGGTCCTGGAGCCGGTGTTCTCGGCGGGCGCGTGGTGTTCGCAGGTGCACCCAACAAGATCGGGGAGGCTACGGACTCGGTTACTTCAGCTTACCTGGCTGGTGATCGTAGGGTCCCGATGCCAGCGTTACGTCGCCCGACCATTCACCAACTGCGTGTCGTCGGAGCCCGTCAGCACAACCTCAAGAACATCGATGTCACCTTCCCACTCGGTGTGCTCTGCTGCGTTACCGGGGTCTCCGGGTCGGGTAAGAGCACGCTCATTCACGACGTCCTGCACGCCGGACTGCTGCGCCGCCTTGGCGAGTGGAACGGAGCGGTAGGCGATCACGACGATATCGAAGGCGCGGGATTGATTCGCCAGGCCGTGCTTGTCGACCAGGCGCCGATAGGCCGTAGTGCGAGGTCGAACCCGGTGACCTACGTGAAGGCGTTCGATCCCATCCGCAAGCGCTTCGCGGCGACACGCGAGGCTCGTGCCCGTGGGTACGGCCCGGGCCATTTCTCCTTCAATGTTGCAGGTGGACGTTGTGAGGTGTGCCAGGGAGTCGGCCAGATTCTCGTGGAGATGCAGTTCCTTCCAGATGTCAATCTGCCATGCGAGGAGTGCGGTGGAACTCGGTTCAGGCGCGAGACCCTCGACATCCGCGTCCGCGGCAAGAACATCCACGATGTGCTGCATCTCACGGTCGGTGAGGCACGTCGGTTCTTTGCCGACCTGCCCAAAGCGGAGTCGCATCTGAAGGCCTTGGAGGATGTCGGGCTCGGTTATCTACGGCTCGGGCAACCGTCCAGTACGCTGTCGGGCGGTGAGGCTCAGCGCGTCAAACTGGCCTCGCACCTGCTGCAGGGTGGTGGTAAGGGGATGCTCTACTTGTTCGACGAGCCCACCACCGGGCTGCACTTCGACGATATCTCCAAGCTCCTGTTCGCTCTGAACCGGCTGATCGACACCGGGGCTTCGGCGATTGTCATCGAACACAACCTGGACCTCATCAAGGCGGCGGATTGGGTTATCGATCTTGGCCCGGAGGGCGGTGATGGTGGCGGTTCTTTGGTAGCTGTGGGCACACCCGAAGAGGTTGCTGCGTGCGATGGATCACACACCGCCCGCTACCTACGTGACGTCGTGTATGACGACTAGTCGCTACCGAGCCCGGGTGCTTCGATGACTTTCGCCCGCATCGATCTGCGCAGCGACACGGTGACGCAGCCGACGGATGCGATGCGCCGGGCGATGGCTGCGGCGGAGGTAGGGGACGACGTCTACGGCGAGGATCCTACGGTCGCGCGTCTGCAGGAGATCGGTGCCGATTTGCTCGGCAAGCCGGCCAGCCTGTTCATGCCCACGGGCACGATGGCCAATCAGGTAGCGACGCATCTGCAGGCCCGACCCGGCGACGAGGTATTGATCGAAGCATCGGGGCACGGTGTTGACTGGGAGCTCGGCGCGACAGCGGTGCTCTCGGGCCTGCAGCTGCGTGCCGTCAACGGTGAGGCGGGCGTCCTGCACCCCCACCACGTCGAGGCCTATCTGGCCACGCGCCCCTACTATCAGTCACGCGTCGCGATGATCGTGCTGGAAAACACCCACAACATGGCGGGTGGGCGAGTGTACCCGCTCCCGGTGGCGCGCGAAGTTGTCGCGTTGTGTCGGGAGCGAGGGTTGCGAGCACATCTCGACGGGGCACGTTTGTTCAATGCGGCGATCGCCAGTGGGCGACCCGCAGCGGAGTTGGCTGCAGATTTCGACACCGTCATGGTGTCGTTATCGAAGGGGCTGTCGGCGCCTGTGGGCTCGCTGCTCGCGGGTGGTGCAGATCTCGTTCGTGAGGCGCGCCGCGTACGCAAGTTGTTCGGCGGCGGCATGCGACAGGTCGGGGTGCTCGCCGCTGCGGCGCTCGAGGCGCTGCAGTCGGGAGTCGATCGACTGGCCGAGGATCACGCGACCGCGCGACGCCTGGCGGACGGGCTGCTGCAGACCGGTCGCGTATCGCTGACGTTTGATCGCGTCGATACCAACATCGTGGTATTCGACGTGGAAGGTATGGCCGCGCCTGCGTTCTGCCAGGCGGCCGAGGATCGAGGCGTGCTTTGTACGCCCACCGCTGCCGGTGCGGTACGACTGGTCACCCACAGGCACATTACGAGACAGATCGTCGACGACGCGTTGCTGCGCTTGGTGCCGCTCGTGGAGCGCGCCTAGTTAGTCGGCGGATGGAAAGCCGCCGACCTGCTCCATGTAGCCGCGGAAGTTACGCAGTGTTTCCCGTAGGCTGTCGCCGCCGAACTTCTCGATGCACGCATCGGCCAGCACCAACGCGGTCATCGCCTCGCCCACGACCGCGGCCGCTGGCACGGCACAGGTATCCGATCTCTGCACGACGGCGTCCACAGCGTCGCCGCTGACGATATCAACCGAGGGTAGCGGTTGTCGGAGCGTCGATAGGGGCTTCATATACACCGTCACGCGCAGCTCGCCGCCGTACGTAATGCCTCCTTCGGTGCCGCCGGCGAGGTTGGTCGGCCGCCCCCAGGGACTGTCCGGCTCGCGAATGATCGCATCATGCGACTGGGAG
>DASCOT010000121.1:0-9931 GCA_036012155.1 Acidobacteriota bacterium | reverse complement strand
CGCGCCTGCTCCACTTCGGCCTCCCGGAGCTTGCGTACGATCTGCTCGGCGCTGTGCCTCTTACTCGGCATTCTGACCTCCCTTCTTCGACCCAGATCGTGAGATTACATCTGGATCCGTTTTTGGGGGTCAGGTCAGTGGCCAGGTTGACCAGCGTTAAGTCGGCCAGCGTGCGGATATTGCATTGCAGCAGGGCCAAGGAGGTAGTTATCCAGATGCCGTCGAGGTGGACTATCTGTGTGGTCGGGGTGAGCTTCATGCGCGGGAGCTTACTCCCCGCGTGGCCACGTTGAGCGCCGTCATGCTGCGGGCTCCAGTAGCCACACCCAGCGTGATTCCCAGGGTGCGTATAGGGTGCGGAATGAGCACCCAAAGCGAAGGCGATCCCAGACGACGTAAGTCACCATTTCGGGGCCTCTGAATACTGAAAGTGGCACCGAAAGTGGCACCGAGCCAAATTTGACTCAGGTAGAAAAATGGCGGAAGCGCCTGGGAATCGAACCCAGCAAGGACGCCTTCCGACGCCCCCCAACGGATTTGAAGTCCGCGAAGGCCACCAGACCCCATTCGCTTCCGTGCAGCCGCGGGCCGCGGCAAGTCAGAACATTTTGGCAGGCACTCCGTAGAGTCGCTAGGCACGCGAGCCGGAGGATCGACGGCACCGTGCCGAGGATCACCGGCGAGCCACCCGATCCTAGACAGTGCTGGCCCACCGACACCGGGGCCCGGCATGATGGTTGAATATCGGCTGAGTGGAGTACACCTGTCCCCAGGGGGTTGAGGATGACGGAATCGGATCAGATGACAACGGCGCAAGCGGAGCACGGGCAAGGCTCGGACGACGGGCACGGCGAGCCGACCTCGGGCGAGGAAACGCGAGACCTATCGTGGCACCTCGATCGCATCTGGAAGGAGATCAAGGACATCACTCGCCAGCTCGAAGGCGAGACACGGCGTGGCGGTCAAATCGCCAAGCTCAAGCTGGAGATCCTCGGGCTTCGGCGCAGGGCGGGCGAGCACACCTCGAAACTCGGCCACCTGGTCTACGAGGCGCAGAAGAGCAGCGACAAGCGGCCTACCCTGGCACGAGTGGAAGGGTATGACGACCTGGTTGCCCAGATCGCCGGCGTGGAGTCAGAGATCGACGCGAAGCAGGAAGAGATTGCCGAGTTGAAGGCACAGCCGCAGGAGGAGGAGCAGGAGGCGTCGGCCGCCTAGGGAATCACCGCGCCGGAGGGGCGTCGGACACACTGCTCGGGTAGGGCGCGACAACCTCCGTGCGAACTAGACTGCCCCGGAGATCCGCTACAATGGGACCGTCTGGCGGGGCTGTAGCTCAGTTGGGAGAGCGCTTGAATGGCATTCAAGAGGTCAGGGGTTCGAGACCCCTCAGCTCCACTCGCCAACTACGAAGGAATCAGCGGCCTACGGGATCACCCCGAGGCCGCTGTTTTGTTGTTGCTCCGTCGACGCTAGTCGTCGGGGACTTCCGTATCCTCCGCGCCAAAGGCCGGCCGCTCGCGGCCGTGCCACAGTGGCCCATGCCCGCCTCCGAGACCCGGCGCCCCGCGAATCGCACCGTGCACGAAGTGCTTTGCCGATCGGGCAGCCTGTTGCAACGTCCAGCCCCGCGCCAGCCCCGCGGCCAGGCCGGCCGACAGCGTGCACCCGGTGCCGTGCGTGTGAGGCGTGTCGAGGCGCTCACTCCGTAACCAGGTCTCGCCTCCGGGAACGAGAAGCAGGTCGGCGGCATCGCCGTTCAGGTGCCCCCCCTTTATCAGCGCCGCCCCGGCCCCCGCGTCGAGCAGCGCCCGGCCGGCCGCGGCCATGCTGTCGGCATCCCGAACCGGAAAGCCGACGAGTGCCTCTGCCTCGGCGAGGTTCGGTGTCACGCAGGCAGCTTGCGGCAACAGCGCACGCACCAGCACGTCGACCGCCTCGGGGTCGAGTAGCGGGTCACCGCTGGTTGCCACCATCACCGGGTCCACCACCAGCAGCTCGATGCGATGGCGGCGGACGGCGTCGGCCACGGCCTCGATGATATCGGCGGTGCCGAGCATGCCCGTCTTCGCTGCGTCGGTGCCAATATCCTCGACCACCGCGTCGATCTGGGCGCATACCAGATCAGCGCGCAGCATACTGACGGCAGCCACCCCGAGCGTATTCTGTGCGGTGATGGCGGTCACCGCAGCCGTCCCGAATACTCGGTAGGCGGCGAACGTCTTCAGGTCGGCCTGGATACCGGCTCCGCCTCCGGAATCCGAGCCCGCGATGGTCAGTGCACGCGCCGCAAGCCGCTGCCTGGCAACTCGATCGTCAGTCTTCATGGAGTGAGCTTATAATCGCGACATGGCATTCGACGATCTCGACTTCAACGACCCGGCGGCGCGCCTGGCGCATCTGACCGATCTGGAGAAACTGTCCGAAACCCTCTCTGACCGCAACGGCGGCGAACTGTTCAAGAACGAGCTCGAGGAAGCGCGGCTGCTAGCCGATACCGACGCGCGGTTCACGGGACTGGTAGAGGGCCTGTCGGCCTCATCGCTGGGCGAGAGACTCGGTGCGATCAACCGCTTCTTCGACGACTTCGGTACTGTTGAGCTGGCGGCGTTGGAGCTCCCCGTACACCTCGGCCAGCTCCGAGCCATCTACCTCAGCTCGAGGTAGCGATCCGTCGTTGCGGGCCTAGCCGCGTAACCACCCTGGCGGAATGCCCTGCCGGCGCGCCTCACGCCGGAGTTCCCGCATCTCCACGTCGAGCTCGGCCAACCGCTGCTGCGCCGCCTCGATCTTGCTCCGCGTCTCCGCCGTCGAACGATGCGAGAACAAGAACGCCCGCTCCTCACGGCGAGACTCGACGATTTCCGCCTGCAGGGCAGCTCGCTCGGCCGAGATCGCCTCGACCCGTTCGCGCCAATACTCGCGGGTCTCCTCTGCAGGAGCCTCGTCCGCGTCATCGCCTTCGACGCTCGCGTCGTCGTCAGAGTCACCGGACTCGTCGTCGGCGCCATCATTCCCTGGTGGCAACGGCTGGCGCGGCGGACTCGGAGCCTCCTCGATCTCACTGTCCGGCTCGACCCGATCGACCAACTCCATCGGAATGGTGATCTCGGCACCGTATTGCAAGAACACGAGCTTGTCGCCAACGATCTCACTTCGCTGAGTGCGGATCACCCGCCCGTTCTTGAGGTAGATGCTGTCGGCAAACAGAACCACCGGCTGTGCCAGCAGCAGAAGCCCGGCCAAGAGTACCCGGGACCGCAGCTTCGGCATCGTCCTCATACCCGCCAGCCTAGCACGCACTGGCGCGCCCTCCGAAGACTCGCTCACTGGCCACGTGGTCGCACCCGAGAGCCGATTTCGACCGCCCCGTCGCCATCGGTGATCAGCAGTGTCGCGGTGGTTTCCTGAAGCCAGAAGACGACCCCCTGCCCCACTACGATGGGCTCGGTCTTCACCGAACTACTGACGGCCATGGAGCCAGGACGGTCCTGATAGATCATCGCCGGGGTGTCGAGTTGCCAGCCATCGGCGCGACCCTGGTCGATCGTGATGACCGCGCCGGCGGCGCGGGTACTCCGCATTGCCATGTTCCGACGCCCACCGCTGCTCGGATCGAGCATCGAATTGCTGTCGCCGAACACCACCGTAGCGTCGGTCACCCGCGGCGTCACCAGGCGATTCGGATCGATCGGCGAAACCGTGCCCGTGGTCGACACATCCTGCTGGAGCAACGGCTGGACCGGGTCGCCGACCTCGAGCTCGATGCATGCCCCGGTCACCAAGCCAAGGGCGCGATCACCGTTCAGGTCGATCACCCGGACTCGCCCGATCAGGTTCACGGCCTCGCCCACTGTGGCTCCGGTAGACGCATGTCGCACAGTGCCGTCGACGCGATAGACCAGATACGTCTCGCCGACCCCCATTCCGCTACCGCGGAGGAAGATCTCGTCGCCGGTCGAGTACATATGCATGCCCGGCTCGCGAGAGCCCCCGACCCGGGCAAGGGGCGGACGTGCCTGAGGCAACACGGTAGCGAAACATTCAGGACCCAGATAGGCATCGGTGTTGGGCACTGTCTGTGCCCACGCCACTCCGCCAGCCGTGGTCCCGACGACGACAAGCCCGAGCGCGATGGCCGCTCCGGCGATCAAAGGTATTCGACGCATCGGATTCCCCTCCCTGTGGGGGTCAACGAATCCCAGGGTCGTCTCCGTTCAACGACCCGACTGCGCCTCCCGTATTGAGTCTCTTGCGGGCGTCCCCTGCGTAATCGCAGTCTGGATGCTCGTCAACGAGACGCTGGTAGTAGTCGCCCGCTTGCCGCGCGTCCCCCTCGCGCCAGTGCGACTCCGCCAACAAATTGATCAGATCACAACGAAACGACGTCTGCGGATAGTTGCGCAGCGCGTAGTGCGCTCGTTGCCGCGTCGCATCGTAGCGACCACGGCCAAGCTGAAACATCGCTACCTGTATCTCGTGCTGCGCTAGCGTATCGACGACCTCGCGCATGTTGTTCTCGGCGAGATCGCGATAGCGGCTGTCGGGATAGTCTTCGTGGAAGTCCTGATAAGCCTGCAGCGCCGCACGTGTCTGGGATTGGTCGCGGTCGGCCGATCGCATCAGACGTGTGAAGCTCATCGCGATCATCAGCTGCGCGTAGTCGACCTGCGCATGCGAGGGGTGGTAGGTCAGGAAGTTCCTAAACGCATTAACTGCCAGCAGCAGCCTGTCGTTGCGGTTCTGCTCATAGTAAGCGCGCCCCTGCCCGATGCGCGCCTCCGCAAGGTGCGGGCTGGTGGGATAGTTCCGGAGTAGCGTCTCGAACGCCCCGGCTGCCTGACGGTTCTTGCCGTCGGCCAAGAAGGTCTGAGCTTGCTCGAAGAGCGCGGTACCCGCGGTGTCGGATGGCAAAACCATGCTTGCCGTACCACAGCCTGAGACGGCCATGCCCAATACAACGGCGCAAATAGCGGTCAGCAGCCAGCCCTGAGAGGCTCTCATGGAGTGTCGATCCCGCGTTGTTGGTCCGTGGAGCGCAGCCAGGCCCAATGCCGTGCGATGCCGTCTTCCAGCTGCATTGAAGGTACGAAGTCGAGGTCTTCGCTGGCGCGCCGCGTGTCGGCCAACGTGTGACCTACATCACCGTATTGGACCCCTTCTCGGCGCACCTCGAGTCGACTCCCGGTGACGGCTTCGATCACCTCGATGAGACGATTTACCGTTACCGTGCTTCCCCCCCCAACATTATACACAGCACCCTGTCGGCCCCGTTCGGCAGCCCGTAGGGTCGCGTCGACGGTATCGTCGACATAGGTAAAGTCGCGCGTCTGCTCACCATCTCCGAACACAGTGATCGGCGTACCATCCCGCGCCGCCGTCAGAAAAAGTTGGATGGCCATGTCGGGTCGCTGTCGCGGACCGTAGACGGTGAAGTAGCGCAGGCTGACGGTCGGCACACCGTAGTTGCGATGGTACAGGCGCGCCAAGTGCTCTCCGGCAAGCTTGGTAACGCCGTAGGGCGAGTGCGGACGTTCGCGACCCGTCTCTACCATCGGCAGCACATCGGTATCGCCGTAGACCGAAGACGACGATGCATAGGCGAAGCGCTCGACCCCGGCTTGGCGCGCCGCCTCGAGCAGCCTCTGGGTGGCGTATACGTTGTGTGATGTGTAGCCCTCGAAGCTCGTGCCCCACGAGGAGCGCACGCCCGGCAGCGCCGCCAGGTGATACACACGATCGGCCTTGGTCACCAGTGGCTTGACGTCGAGGGTCTCGATCAAGCCCTCGACAAAGGAAAACCTCGACTCAGCCAGCAGGTCGGCGAGGTTGGCGCGCTTGAGGGGCTCGGCATAGTTGTCGAGAAAGCCATCGAGCCCGACGACCTCGTGCCCCTCGGCCAGCAGACGCCGCACCAGCGTCGATCCGATGAATCCGGCGGCGCCGGTAACCAGACAGCGCACGGTCAGCCCGAAGCCCCCGCGGCACGGATGGCGCGTGCCGCCTCGACCGGGTCTGCCGCACTGACGATCGCCGATCCTGCCACCAGAACCTTAGCCCCCGCCCTCACGCAATCCCCGGCGTTGGTCGAATCGATGCCTCCGTCGACCTCGATATCCACACCTCCGAGACCGGCATCGTCGAGGTATCTCCTGATTGCGGCAATTTTCCCCACCGAGGCAGGCAGGAAGCGTTGCCCGCCGAATCCAGGATTGACCGTCATCACGACCACGAAGTCGCCGTCCTGCAGCGAGTACTCCAGGCCGTTCGGCGACGTCGCCGGATTCAGCGCAACCCCGGCGCGAGCACCGCTTTCACGCACCTGACTCACGATGCGCTCCAGATGCTCGGTAGCTTCGGCGTGAACGCTGATCCAGTCGGCCCCGGCAGCGCGATAGAGCTCCACCCACTTACCGGGATCAGCCACCATGAGATGCACGTCGAGCGGCCTCGAGGTGCGCGGTCGCAGGCCCTCCACGACGGCCGGGCCCATCGAGATATTGGGGACAAAGTGCCCGTCCATGACGTCTACGTGGAAGACATCGCAATGCTCGTCGAGACGGCGTACGGCGCTCGCCACATCGGTCTGGTCGGCTGCCAGCAGGGACGGTGCAACGAGCGGTCCACTCAACGGCTCACCCGCAGGGTGATCTGACCGCCGGCGGCAATCTTGAAACCCGGAAATGGCAGCTGGCTGACGATGGTCCCGGGCGGGACGTTGGCCACCTCGCGTCGATTGGGTTCCTCGCTTACCCGGAAACCCCGCGCCTCCAGGTAGGGCCGCACCTCGCGGACTGGCAGCGATACCAGGTTGGCCATCACGTACTGGCGCGGCGGTGGGCCCAACGAGGCCAGCAACCTCAGAGGCACCACGCCTCCGGGTGGCAGTTCGGCCGGGTCGGGCTCCTGACCGATGACCGTCCCTCGTGGCACCTCCCGGCTCGGCGCGAGCGCCACGTAGTCAACCTCGAAGCCCTGCTGTTGCAGCGCAATCTCGGCGCGCGATCGCGTCTCGCCGACCATCGATTGGAGGGTCAGGGCCCGCGGCCCTGTCGAGAGCATTAGCCGCACGTTGCGGACTCGCTTCACCGGCGTTCCCGGGCCGGGATCCTGGCGCGCGACGTGGTTGGCTGGAATGTCGGCCTCTTCCAACAGATCGTCGTCCAGGTCGGCCTGCATGCCCACCGCAGCAAGCCGCGCCGAAGCCTCCTCTGCCGAGAGGCCGACAACATCAGGCACGCGGTCGGCCGGGCCAACGACAGCGATCCGCGTGGCGAGCCAACCACTCACCACGAACACGACCCCGCACACAGGCAACAGCAGCGCGAGTCGCAACACGGACGCGAGTCGAGACGTCAGAGGTGCCACTGAAGAGCGGGGTTTGTGGCGCAGGAGGCGCCCAGCATGGAGGCTTCACCAGCGCTTGCCGGCACGGCCGAGTATAGCACGAGGACCCTCTCAACCCCTGGGTTCGCGACGCAGCAGGGCAGCGAAGAACCCGTCCAGCTGAGGCTCTCCAGGGTAGGTGCGAAAGTAGCCGTCGTCGCCGATCGCCGCGGCCAGCGAGGCGCCCTCGAGAGGCTGCGCCCGAACGTCCGGGCACGACCGCATCACCGCGTCGATCACCGCATCATTCTCTTCCGGCTCGGTGGAGCAGGTGACGTAGAGGACCACTCCCCCAGGCTCTAGCGTCGCCACGGCGCTCGACAGCAACTGGCGTTGGCGACGCGCCAGGCCACCCAATCGGCTCGCGTCAAGCCGCCATTTGATCTCCGGGTGGCGGCGCACGGTGCCGAGCCCCGAGCACGGCGCATCGACGAGGATTCGGTCGAACCGGCGTCGCACCGGGAAGGCAGAAGTCAGGTCGGCGCAGACCGCCCGTACCTCCGGCGTGGCGGCTCTCGAGGCCGCCGCCTCGGCGTCCGCAAGCTGTGCCACGTCAATGTCGATCGCAAGCACTCCGGGGGCGCCGGCCTCCGCCAGCTGGACAGACTTGCCGCCGCGGCCAGCGCAGGCATCCACCGTCCATCCATCGCCCGGGGGCAACAACTCCGTGACCAGCTGACTGGCCTCGCTTCGCGGCGTCATCAAGCCCTGGCGGACCGCATCACAGCCAGCCAACGAACCACCTCCAACACGTACGCAAGAATCGACTGCCGGGCTTGGCTCAGCCACGACGCCCGCATCGTCGAGCATCTCCAACGCTGCGGTCGTCGAGAGTTTGCGCGGGTGTATCCGCAGCGCCCGCGGCGCCGGCTCGAGCGCGGCCCGCCACCACCTCTCGGTAGCCACTTCACCGTAGCGAGCCAACCAGCGCTGAGCCAGCCATGCCGGCACGTCGAGGCGCGCCGCCAGCGAGCCGTCGCCCTCGTCGAGCAAGGCGCCGGCGCGTAGCCAGGCCCGTAAGACACCGTTGACCAACCCGGCCGCCCGCGGCAGGCGCTGTTTCGTTGCCTCGACACTGGCGAAGACCGCGGCGTGCGGAGGCACCGATTTCAGGTAGGCACACTGATACGCTGCCAGCCGTAAGGCGCAGCGAACTACCGGCTCGAGTCGGGGGAACGGTTGGTCGCAGAACCTCGTAACGGTTCGATCGAGGGTGGCCTGACGCCTCAGCGCTCCGTAGACGATCTCGGTGGCCAGGCGCCGATCCCGTGGCTCCAGGGTCGAGGCGCGGAGCGCCGCGTCCAGCAGACGATCGCTGCGCCCCCCGCGCTCCACTCCAAGCAACACGCCCAAGGCCAGCGCACGGCTTGCGACCCCGACTACTTCACCGCTCATTGCCGTCAACTCGACGCCCAACCGCTGAAGCCCTCGCCTGGCGCTATGGCGACGCCTCGCAGGAACTCCGCTGCCTGCAGCCGGCGACCGCCGGCGCGCTGCAATTCGAGGATACTGAGGCTCTCGCCCGCACCACAGCCCACCGTGAGGGTGTCCGCGTCGACCCTGATCTCACCCGGTTGCAGTGTGCTGTTCGGCCCTGTCTCGACTCGCCAGATCTGCACGCGAGTGCCGCCAAGACCACCGAACGCGACCGGCCAGGGTTGCATCGCACGGACGCGCCGCTCGATCTGCATGGCGTTCTGTGTCCAGTCGATTCGGCCATCCGACTTGCGCAGGAGTCGGGTCATCGTCGCCGCAGATTCGTCCTGCGGTCGCGGTGTCAGACGCCCAGCGGCCAGCTCGCGCAGCGTCTGGACGGCCAGCGTCGCGCCGACGGCGCCAATACGGCGGCCCAGTGCCGCCGCCGTATCGTCCTCTCTCAGCCGCACCTCCTCGCGGAGCAAGATCGGGCCCGTATCGAGTCCTTCGTCCATGAGTATGGTGGTCACGCCGGTCACCGTATCGCCGGCCAGGATGGCTGCCTGGATGGGGCTTGCCCCGCGATAACGGGGCAACAACGATGCGTGGATGTTGACGCAACCGAGCCGCGGAATCTCGAGAATCTCCGCGGGGAGGATCAGGCCGTAGGCGAACACGACGATGGCATCGGGTCGATAGCCTCGCAGGGCACCGACAACATCGGCAGCGCGCAGGGTCGAGGGCTGCTCGAGCGGCACGTCGCGCTCCACGGCCCAGGCCTTGACGGGAGACACGCTCGGCTGTCGCCCGCGTCCGGAGCGACGATCCGGCTGCGTGGCTACGCCAACGAGCTCCGTCGCATCGCCCAAGGCCGCCAACGTCGGTACCGCCAGCTCGGGGGTGCCCATGAAGAAGGCTCGGAGATCAGCGCCCGGCTGCGCCGCGCTACCACTCTCCGGCACGAATCTTCTTCTGGATCTTGCGACGCGCCAGATCGCGCTTGAGCGGCGATACGCGGCGCAGGAACAGGACCCCGTCGAGATGGTCGATCTCGTGGTGCACACACCTCGCCAGGAGCTCCTCGGCCTCGATGCTGAACGGCTCGCCATCGAGATCCTGCGCTTCGACG
>DASCOT010000120.1:0-4528 GCA_036012155.1 Acidobacteriota bacterium | reverse complement strand
CGAGCCAGTGACACCCGTCATCGCGGCAACCAGCGAGGCGCCCTCGGTTCCCTCCTGCGATATCCCGAGCAGCTCGAGCACCGTCGGCAGGATGTCAGCGTGGCCGACGCGCTGGACGACGGCGGTGCCGGCACGCAGTCGGGGCATCCCGGCGACAATCAGCGGCACGCGCAGCGTGGCGCCATACGCGAAGATCCCGTGTGTTCGCTCGCCATGATCACCGAGCGCCTCGCCGTGGTCGGATGTCACCACCACGAGCGCGCCCGTTCGCTCGGCGTCGCTCAACAACGACGCCAGCGCTGCGTCGGTATAGGCGATCTCGCCGGCATACGCATCGTTGGCATATTCCACGCCGAACGGAGCCGGTGCCTCGTACGGTGCGTGCGGATCGTAAACGTGTACCCACGCGAACCACGGGCCTCGCTGCGTCTCGATCCAGCGTCGGGCCCGCACTACGACGTCCTCCGCACGGCGCTCGACAAAGTAGAACCCGTCGGACGCGCTGTGACCGTAGAAGTCATCGTACAGGTCGAACCCCTGGGCCAGCCCAAACTGCGAATCCAGCGGGAAACCCCCGACGAACGCCGCGGTGGCGTATCCGGCGCGCTTGAGCCTCTCGGCCCAGGTATCGAGGTCAGACGACGCTCGGAAGCCGACGTTGTCGTGCACGTCGTGGCGGCTCGGATCAAGCCCGGAGAGAATCGACGTGTGCGAGGGCAGCGTCAAGACGGCGTGCGCCACGGCGTTGTCGAATCGCACCCCGCGACGCACCAAGCGATCCAGCGCTGGCGTCGCTGCCCGACCGCCGTAGATCCCCAGCGCGTCGCCCCGAAGGGTGTCGATCGTGATCAGCAAGACGTCGGGCCTTTCTTGCGCCCGAGCTACGGTCGCCGCGGTCGTCAGCAGCAGCGACGCTGCCATGCACATCACTAGTGCTGCGGCCGTGCGGCGCCTGTGCGCCGCCTGCACCCTGCGTGTCTCGCTCATCGTTACGCGCTAACGACCCCCCCGCGCACCGGCGTCGGCCTGGCAGGCCGAGGTGAAAGTGTGATGAATCCGGGCACCACACTCTCACCGCGGCCTGCTAGCCGATCATCTCCAGGAAGCTCTGCGCGTCGGCGGCGTTCTGAGACTCCGGGTCGAGCTCGATTACCCTCTCCAGATGGACTCTCGAATCCTCCATCATTCCCTGCTGGATCAGGCACAGCGCCACCTGTATGTGGGAATCGACATCGTCGGGATCCCGCGCCAGCGCCATCTCGAAATAGCGCTGCGCTTCGGCCGACTGCCCCTGTCCGAATAGCAGATTGCCAATGTTGTAGAAGACGATCGGATCGACAACACGCTCGAGGTCGATCTGCTCGAGCTCGCCCAGCGCCGCCTCGATGTCACGCTGCATCATGAAGATCTTGGCCATCCCCATGCGCGCCTCGTTGTTGGCCGGATCGACCGCGAGGGTGGCCTGATAGTGCTCGCCGGCCAGGTCGTAGTTGTTGAGCTCGAAGGCGGCGTTGCCCGAGTTGATGTGCACCAGATGTAGGTTGGGATTGGGGTTGGACTTGGCCATCTCCTCGGCGATCACGACGTCCAGGGCCGCCAGCGTGCCGGAGTAGTCGTCGGCGTTGTAGAGCTCGTTGGCGGCGCTGATCTTGCTACCGAGCTCGCCCCCGAACAGCGAGGCAGTGCCTCCAGTGCCTCCGCCGCCCGATTCTCCAGGCTCGAGCGTGACATCGAAGCTCTGATTGCTGCGATCGCCCACCGCCGCCGACAGCGCTTTGGGCACGAAACCCGGCGCCGTGACGTCGATATTCCAGCGCCCGTAGCCCAGTCCCCCCTTGCGAAACTGACCGTTGTCATCGGTGGTCACCGTAACCACCGCCTGCGTCGACACCTGCGTCAGCGTCACCGTGGCGCCGGCTACGGGATTGCCCGCCGGGTCCTTGACCACACCGCCCAGGCGACCGTTTCCGACCGGCGTCTGCGCCAGCGCGACGCCGGCGGCCGCCAGCGACATCGCAACCGCCACTACGAGTGAAGCGCAAAGCACCGTACGGGAGTGGGCAACGAATCCTGCCGGAGCACGGAGCTTGTCGGGCATGATGGGGTTTTCTCAGATCGCGTTGGGGCAAGAACGCGCAGCAGTCAAGGGCGTTGGGAGCACTCTAGTGCTCCTCTTCCATACAGGGTAATACGAGGAGGGCCCCCGGGGCTTACGCCCCGGAGGCCCGTCTCTTCGCTTCAGACGCCCGGCTCTATGGCCAGCGCGTCATCCGTGCTCCTATCCCCTTAGCTCAGTACCAAGCGTGCGCCGAAGCGGATCGTGCGACCCTGAACAACGTCCCGGATCTTGGAGAAGGCAGACGAGTTGAACTGCCTATGCCGCGCCAAGACGTGAGAGTTGTTGGTGATGTTGAACGCATCCAGGATGAGGTGGACCCGACCACTGTCCTGGAGGTCGAAGGTCTTCTCCGCCCTTAGGTCCATGTTCCAGAAGGTCGGCAAGCGCTCGCTACCGAAGGGGGCCAGGTTCGCGTTCACGCGTCCACCACCGTAGGCACGGTTGTTGGACTGCACGTATCTATCGATGATGTGGCCCTCGCGCATCTGCATGAAGCCTGCCACGCTGATGCCCGCCGGCAGCTGATACATGCCACTGAACTTCATGAACCAGCGAGATGCCCCGGCCGCCGTCCCGCCGCGAGGCGTGTTGCCGTTCGAGAAGACGCCCGCGTTCAGACTCGAGATGTTCGTCGGGTCCGTGTAGCCACCGACGCCGAACCTCTGCTTCGGGTTGGCCCAGGTGAACGACGCGTTGCCCATCCAGTTGTTGGCAAACCGCTTGGTCAAGTAGGCCGTGATGCCGGTGTACGAGGTGGTGTAGGCCGGACGCTGGCGGTAGGTGGTCGTCCCCGAGCGCGTGCTGCCGGGCTGGTAGACTTGCAGATCCCCGTAGCCGGAGACGCTCTGCGTCACCTGATCCCAGAAGGCCGGATCGTCCTCACCGAGGCGATGCTCCCAGTTGAAGTTGCCGTTCTTCTTGTAGACGAAGTCGGCACCAATCCCCAACGAGCGGCTGAGCTCGCGCTCCAAGCCGATGATCAGCTCGTTGCTCCACGGAGCGTTGGTCGCTTCCAAGATCACGCTCTTCGGGGCACTCGGGTTATCGAGGTCGAAACCACCGGAGACCCACAGCGGATCGCCATAGGTCTCACCGGCATCGATCTGGCTGTTGCCGTTGAGGTCGTTCCACGCTAGGTCGACCTCCGGGCCGAATGTAGTGATCGGAGCGTTGAACTCGCCGTTGAACTGCTGCGAGTAGTAACGCGCCACGCTGAACCGGAGGATCGTGGTGCCTTCACCGGACAGGTCATAGGTCAGACCGAGACGCGGTGAGATGTTGCTCCAGCCGAAGTCCGGCTTGAAGCCGTCGAACGTGAGGGCCGGAAACATCGCCGGAGCCAGAGGATGGTCCGGCGACTGGCTGGCGTTGGCCTGCGAGTCCTGCTTGTCGTAGCGCAGGCCAAGGTTCATCGTCAACCGACCAGCGCTGAGCGTGTCGGCCAGATAGATGCTCTGACGCGAGCCCTGGTAGTTGAAGATCTCGTCGGCCATCAGCCAGGCCTCGACAGGCACACCACCGTCGAACACGGCGACCGCGCCACCGCCCGGACCCCAGACCGACGAGGTCTTGGCCGTGCGGAAGCTGTAGCCGTACTTGAACTCGTGATCGACCGACGAGCCGGCGACATAGCTGTTGCCGTCGAGGCGACCGTTCTTGAGCGGGCGGACGGTGCTGTACGACCAGTACGACTGCGCCCAGAGGCCGGTAGCATAATCGTACTGGACCTGTGGCTCTCTGCCACCCTGGGCGTTCAGGAAGAAGCCCAATCCGGTGTCGTTGTACGACGCCTCAACGTAGTTGTTGTCGTTGATCGTGTACTGCAGCTTGACCGTGTGGATCGGTGTCGGGCCACCCTGGATAAAGGTGGTCTCCGGCGGGCGACTCGCCGAGGCGCCACGACCCTGCTTGGTCTTGTCGGCGTGCACGAAGGTGTAGTTCAACACGGCCTTGTCGCCGATGTGGAAGTTCGCCTTGGCGTGCCAATGCTTCAGCTGCGTGTTGTCGGGCGAGATGCCAACCGACTGCTTGATGTCCTGCTTCCCGTAGGAAGCCCAGACAAAGGCCCTGTTGCTCACGATAGGCCCACCGACCTCGCCGCCCCAATCCTTGATGTTCTGGATCGAGTTGCCGATGTATCCCGGGTACAGCTCGTCGTCCGAGAAGTTGCCGGTCAGGTCGCCGGTATCAGGATCGCCGACGTTGCGCAACTGCCAGTTACCGTCGGTGATGTAGAACCGGGTCGAACCGCGCCAGCTGGTGCCGCCACGCTTGGTGACGAAGTTGATCCGCACGCCGCCGGTCTGGATCGACGCATCGTTGGCGCCGGTCGTGATCGAGATCTCGTCGAACGCGTCGAAGTCGTAGTAGATGGGCGACGCACCGAGCGCCGACATGTCGGTGACCTCG
>DASCOT010000119.1:0-16666 GCA_036012155.1 Acidobacteriota bacterium | reverse complement strand
CGTCAACAGATTGTGGTGCAGCACGGGTTCGAGCTGTTGCCGTACCAGGTCGCGCATGTGCTCCGGCACCGCATCTACCGCGAGTCGGCGCAGCACGAAGCTGTCGCTGTTGGCCGCGTAGCCGTATCCGGCGTAGGCGAGCCCTCCACCGATGGCGACGCCCGAGGCCACCATGAGAAGCTGGCCGAAGACCGCCAAGTTGCTCCGACGACGCAGCGCGGGGCGATTGTGTACGGAGCGTAGGAACTGCGGTGCGCGCTTCCCGTTGGTGGCTACCATCGACGGATCTCCGGTTCCAGAAGCGTTCCGCTATGCGCATGAACACGTTTGACGAGGCGATCGACTAGCTCCTCGATGTCGTGTGCCCGGGCACCGCCGAGATTAACGATGAAGTTGGCGTGGTGATCCGACACCGCAGCGTTGCCGACGCGCAAGCCCTTGCAACCGGCAGCATCGATGAGCTGACCGGCACCTTCGCCGTGCTGTGGATTGCGGAAGATACATCCCGAGTTGCGCGCTCCGACCGGCTGACGTTCGCGCTTGCGACGCTGGAGATCGTCGTAGCGCTCGGCGAGTTGGGTGGCGTCACCCTGTTCGACCTGCACGCCGACCGCGATGATCGTCCAGGGGGCAGGAATCCCCGGCATGTTCAGGTTCCGATACCCCCAAACCAAGTCGGCAGATTCGATTCGATGGGCTAGGCCACACGAATCCACGACATCGATGTCGGCAGTACAGCTCTGCATGTCGCCACCCCAGCAGCCGGCATTACCGCTGGCAGCCCCACCAATAGTTCCTGGTAGGCCAGCCGACCACACCAACCCATCCAGCCCTTGAGCAACGGAGTAGCGCAGCGCTCGCGCCGTCGGCAGGCTCGCCGAAACGCGAAGGACGTTGCTGTCGAGCGACATCTGGTCGGCGCCGGACGTCATGTTGATGACCGGCTCGTCGACGCCCTTGTCAGCGACTAGCAGGTTGCTCCCGCCTCCGAGCACGTGCCAGGGAAGCCGGCGAGAGCCCATCCACGCGACCATGGAACGGACGTCTGCCCGGTGTCGTGGCCATAGCATGATGGGACACGGGCCTCCCACGCCCATTGATGTGTGGCGCTCGAGCGGCTCATCGTGCCTCCAGCGCCAGCCGTTCTCACGCGCTGTACGCTCGATCGCGCGCAGTGCCGCCTCGTTCCAGGATTCGCCTTCGATCAGGGGCTGGGTCGCCAACATCCGCTATCCTTCATCCGTCGACGTCGAGTCGACGCTGTCGCCCACTTCGTCGGCGACGCCGCGCTCAACTCCCGAGAGCCATTCGCCGACGCTTCTTGACAACTTCCACACGTCACCAGCGCCGAGTGTCAGCACGATGTCGCCTGGTCGGGCGTGCCGGGTGACCGTCTCGAACGCCACTTCCAGGTCGGCGACGTTGATTACCTGGCGCTGACCGTGCTGACTCATGGCCAACGCCAGATCTTCTCCGGTCACGCCAGGAATCGGTTCCTCTCCGGCCGCGTAGATCGGTAGCACCAGCACGACGTCGGCGTCGTAGAAGGCTCGACCGAAATCGTCGCGCAGCAACTGCGATCGACTGTAACGGTGTGGCTGAAAGCAAACGATCTTGCGTCGATCCGGAAACGCCTCGCCGGCAGCGCCGAGAACAGCACGGATCTCGGTGGGGTGGTGTCCGTAGTCGTCGACAACCAGGATATCGCCGCCGGAGTGAATCCGCTGGAAGCGTCGCGCGGTGCCCGCATAGCTAGCTAACGCGTCGGCGACGGTGTCGAATTGGATCCCCAGGTCCAATGCGACTGCGACGCAGGCGAGCGCATTCAACGCGTTGTGCCGCCCGAGTACGCGGAGTCTGATCTCGCCGAGCTCGTCGGCGCCAGCGTGGCAGATGAGACGGGTCCCTTCGGCGCTCACCTCGATTGCCGAGGCGCGGATGTCGGACTGTGGGTTCAGGCCGTAGGTCAGCAGCTTGCGCGTGACCTGCGGCATGATCTCCTGGAGCTCGGGATCGTCCAGGCATACGACCGCTGTGCCATAGAACGGGACTTTGTTGAGGAACTCGACGAAGGCATCTCTCAGGGCGTCGAAGCTCGCATAGTGATCGAGATGCTCGAGATCGATATTGGTCACCACGGCGATCGTCGGGCTGAGTCGCAAGAACGACCCGTCGCTCTCGTCCGCCTCGGCAACCATGAACTCCCCCTGGCCGAGACGAGCATTGGTTCCCCAGGCTTCCAAGCGTCCGCCGATGACCACCGTCGGGTCGAGATCGGCTGCCTCGAACACCGTTGCCATCATTGAGGTGGTCGTGGTCTTGCCGTGCGACCCGGCGATGAGGATGCCGTGTCGCATCCGCATGAGCTCGGCAAGCATCTCCGCGCGTGGAATCACTGGGATTCCGGAAGCCTGCGCAGCGATGACCTCCGGGTTGCTATTGCTCACAGCCGACGACGTCACGACAACGTCGGCCCCCCTGGCGTTGGCGGCCGCGTGGCCGACGAAGACGGTGCCGCCCAGGTCCTCTAGGCGTTGGGTGATGGGCGACGGACGCAGGTCGGACCCGGTGACCTCATAGTCGAGATTCAGCAGGAGTTCGGCGATACCGCTCATGCCGATTCCCCCGATGCCAACGAAGTGAAGACGACGTACTCGTTTCAGCATGCCTGAGGGCCTCGTTGTCGGGAGACGTCTGACGATCGGTGAAGGGGGCCACCGCGCGCACCGCCGGAGCTCGCCGTCGTGGGGTCACCCACCGAGCCCGGAGCTGCCGTAGCGGCGACTAGTGACAGCGCCAGATCGGCGACCACTGCAGCGGCTGCGTCGCTGCCGCAGGCCGCAGCCGCTGCCGCCATGTCGGCACGGCGGTCGGCATCCGCGGCAAGCTCCAGGAGCGCTGCGGCGAGCGGATGCCCATTGACGGACTCTTCCACAACCACGGCTGCGCCGGCTCGTTGAAGGGCCCGGGCGTTGGAGTGTTGGTGGCGTCCGGCGGCACTGGGAAAGGGGACGAGGACCGATGGCAACCCACAGTACGCCAGCTCGGCGATGGTTGTTGCGCCAGCTCGGCCGCAGACCAGATCGGCTAGTGTGTAAGCCTCGCCGATGTTCTGAATGAACGGTGTGACCGTGGCGGGAATACCGTGCTCGTCGTAGGTGTTACGCAGTACGTCGAGGTCCGCCTTGCCGGCTTGGTGGGTGACCCTGAGGCCGACCTGTGCCGCCGCAAAGATTGGAATCGCGAGCTCGACCATGGTGTTGAGTCCGCGCGCCCCCTGGCTTCCACCGAGGATCAGCAAGTGGATACCGTCTCTGTGAGAGTCGGTTGCCTGGCCATCGCGACGTGGCGCGGAGGGGAGGGTAGCCCTTACAGGATTGCCGGTGAGCACGGCCTTGCCACCAATCCTCCACGCGGTCTCTTCGAATGACACCGCGATCGCACGAGCGAAGGGGCGTAGCCATCGCGTTGTCAGGCCGGGGTCGGCGTTCTGCTCGAGAACCAACAGCGGGATGCCGGCCAACCAGGCCGCCAGGCCAGTGGGGCCGCACACATACCCGCCAGTGGCGATCACCAGGTGCGGCCGGAAGGCTCGCAGGTGGCGCCGGGCCGCGGCGATCGATCCGGGCAACGCAGCCAGCGCCCGAAGGCGTCCGGCGAGCCCCGTGCCCACCATGCCGCGAGCCCTCACCTCCACCACGGGATAGGGCACCATGGCGCGGAGCGCGCGTTCGCTGGTTCGGTGGGACCCGATCACCAGGAACTGACAGCATGCCCGTGCGGCCAGTGCCTCGGCCGTCGCCAGAGCGGGCATTAGATGTCCACCCGTGCCACCGGCCGCGAGAGCCACCCTCAGCGACTCGGTGGACGGATCGGTCGGCGGAGAGCTCATGCGTGCGCGTGCTGGGATAGGTTTAGAAGGACGCCGATCGCAGCGCAGCAGATCACCATTGAGGAGCCGCCGTAGCTGATCAAGGGCAGCGGGATACCCGTCGTCGGCAATAGGTTTACCACGATGCTCATGTTCACCAGTGCCTGCAAGACCAAGTAGCAGGTCAGGCCGGCGCCAAGATAGAACCCGAACTTGTCGGGCGCGCGCAGCGCCGCGCGCAGGCCGCGCCAGAGCACGACCATGAAAGCGAGGACGACGGCGCCCGCTCCGAGCAAACCGAACTCCTCGGCAACCACAGCGTAGATGAAGTCCGTGTACGGATCTGGGAGAAACCCGCTCTTCTGATGGCCGGCGGCGAAGCCGACGCCGCTCAGGCCCCCAGACCCCACGGCCATCAGTGATTGCAGCGTCTGGTAGCCAGCGTCCTGAGCATCGGCCCAGGGGTCGAGCCACGCGACGATGCGCCGGGATTGGTAGCCGGACCGGAAGATCTGCATGGAGGCCGCGAGCGCCACAGCCACCCCGACGTTGGCGACGTATCTCCAGGAGAGACCGGCCACCCATAGCATCGTGGCGGCAATGCAGGTGACCATCATGGCGGTACCGAGGTCGGGCTCGATGGCGATCAGGAACACGATCGCGACCACCACCGTGAGCGGCGGAGCCAGTCCTCGCCAGGCGTCGTTGATGGTCTCGTCCTTGCGGGACAGATACGACGCTAGGAAAAGGATCACCGATAGCTTGGCGATCTCGGACGGCTGGGCGTTGACTGGACCCAAAGGGATCCATCGGTGTGCCCCTCGAGACGCCGGCATCAACAGCACGACAATCAAGGCACCCAGAGTAGCCGCCACAACACCGGCAACGACAAGTCGGTTGCGATAGATCCGATAGTCGGTGAGCAGCCCGGCAACGAGTATCCCGAGCCCCGCCATGACCCCGATGGCCTGCCGTGTCACGAAGTAGAGGTCATGACCATGGGCGCGCTGCGAGATCGGGAACGACGCGGAGTACACCATTACCAGACCGAGCCCGATCATCGCGATTACGGCGCAGAACAACGTCTTGTCGACCGCCAGCCAGCGGCTCGCCATAGACCCTTCTCCAGATTGTCCCTTGGTGCCCTAGTGGGCGGCGATCAGGGATTTGAAGTGACGTCCTCGGTGTTCGAAACTGTCGTACTGATCAAAGCTAGTGCAGGCGGGTGCGAGCAGCAGCACGTCACCCGCCGAGGCGTTCTCGAGACCGGTGTCAACGGCGCGCGGGATGTTGGCGCAGTCGATCATCGACACGGCACCGTCGAGTGCGTGTGTGATGCGCTTCGTAGCCTCGCCAACGACCAAGACGCCGCGGACGCTGCCCAGCGCAGGTCGGAGACGCTCGAAATCAGAGTCCTTGTCGCGACCGCCGAGGATCAGCCACACGGGGCTGTCGAGACCGTTGAGCGCTGCCAGCGTAGCGCCCACGTTGGTCGCTTTCGAGTCGTTGATACACCGTACGCCGTTGACGATACCGCAAGGCTCCATCCGGTGTTCTAGGCCCTCGAATCGCCGCAGCGCGGCACCGGCGCACGATGGGGTTGCTCCGGCGAGGCAGCTCAACGCCACTGCTGCCGCGGCGTTCAGATGGTTGTGACTACCGACCACCGTGAGCTCCTCCGTACCGACGATGGTGTGCACCTCGGCCTCGGGGTCGCGCCAGTGAATACGGCCATCCGACACCCATGCCCCGGTGCCTCTGGTTGCCGTGGCGCTGAAGGGCGCGGGTTGGGGGACGGACGGCAGATGATGGCTCAGCCAGGGATCGTCGGCGCCGTAGACGAGCCAGTCGTCGCTGGTGCAGTTGGTGACCAATCGCAGCTTGGCCTGTGCATAGGCGTCGAAGTCGCCATGGCGGTCGAGATGGTCAGCGCAGATGTTGAGTAGTCCTGCCCATCGGGGTCGGAAATCGACGATTGTCTCGGTCTGGAATGACGACAGCTCGAGAACATAGCGCTCGACGTGCAGCTCGCCCTGGAGTACCTGACGAACAACACGTGAGAACGGCACGCCGATGTTGCCGCAAACCGCGGTGGCCAGCTTGCTCTCCGCGAGGATGGCTCCGACCATGCTGGTGACGGTGCTCTTGCCGTTCGAGCCCGTGATGGCTACCGCCGGGGCCGAGGCGTAGGCGCTCGCTAGCTCGACCTCGCTGACGGGCGTGATGCCCTCGGCGCGCGCGGCGCGTAGGGGCGGCGCCTGCGGATGGATTCCGGGCGACGCCACGACGGCGTCGACATCTCGCCACAGCGTGTCCGGGTGGCTCCCGAAAGCGAGTTCGACGCCGCGACCCTCGAGCTCGCTGGTATCGACCAGCTCCGATGCGACGCGCAGGTCGGTGAGCGCCACGTGGGCGCCAAGGTAGACCAGTAGCTCGGTCGCCGCTACGCCGCTGCGTCCAGCGCCAACCACGGTGACCTTCTTACCTGCCCACGGCCCGCTCATCGTAGCTTCAACGTTGCCAATGACATCAACGCGAAGAGAACGGCAAGGATCCAGAATCGAACTACGACCTGCGGCTCCGACCAGCCCGCCAGCTCGAAGTGATGGTGCAGCGGGGCCATCCGGAACACGCGGCGTCCGGTGAAGCGAAACGAGGCAACCTGGATCATCACCGAGAGTGTCTCGAGGACAAAGACGCCGCCGACCAGCACGAGCACAAGCTCTTGCTTGATCATCAGTGCGATCAGGCCGACGGCGCCGCCTAGGGCGAGCGAGCCGGTATCGCCCATGAAGACCTGCGCCGGGTGGCAGTTGTACCAGAGGAACCCGAGGCAGGCCCCGACGATCGCAGCGGCGAAGATCGTGATCTCGGCTATGTCTCCCACGAAGATGATGTCGAGGTATTCGGCGATGATGGCATGGCCAGCAACGTAGGCCAGCGCGGTGTACGCGACCGCCGCCACCATTACGCAGCCCGTCGCCAGTCCGTCGAGGCCGTCGGTGAGGTTCACCGCGTTGCTCGAGGCGAGCAGCACGAGCACGGTAAACGGCACGTAGAGGACGCCCAGGTGAGGACTGATCTCCTTGAAGAACGGTACCGACAATTGCGTAGTGAACGAGCCCTGCTGAGCAAGCATCCACAGGGTCACGCCGACTGCGCCAGACAACGCCACCATCATCGCCATCTTTGACCGAGCGGAGAGTCCGCGCCGGCGCGCGTGGACGGCGCCGAGGTAGTCGTCCAGGAACCCGATCGCGGCGAATCCGAGCGTCCCGAACAGCGCGATCCACACAAACGAGTTGCGCAGGTCCGCCCAAAGCAATGTCGATACGCCTATTGCGCTGACGATCAGCGTTCCACCCATGGTGGGCGTACCGCGTTTGTGTGCGTGCGTTGAGGGACCCTCGGTACGAATTTGCTCCTCGACTTGAGCGGCGAGCAAGCGGCGGATCATCCACGGGCCCAAGGCAAGGGTCGCTAGCAGCGCCGATGCAGCGGTTACTGCAGCCCGGAACGTCAGATAGCGAAAGACGTTGAACGGCCCCCAGTAATCGGCCAGTGGCACGAGCAACTCGTACAGCATTAGCTTCCTGTGTTGTGGACGTTGGTCGGGGAGGGGCGGCACGCGACGGACATCAATCAGAGGCTCCATTGTCGTCGCTGGATCGCAGCAGCGTTTGGACGATGCGTTCCATGCGGATGCCGCGAGATCCTTTGACCAGCACCGTGTCGCCGGGACGGACGATCGCTCCGATTGCCTCAGCCGCCTCGTCAGACATGCTGAAAGCAGTGATCGCCTCCTCAGGCATGCCGCCGGCACGTGCGCCGTGGCCAATGTCGCGCGCCAGTGGGCCGACCGTAAGAATACGGTCAACGGTAAGCTGAGCTGCGTGCAACCCGACCTCGCGATGCGCGTCCTCGGCCCAGCTTCCGAGCTCGAGCATGTCGCCTACGGCGAGGATCTTGCGGCCTGTCCCGGCGGTCTCGGCTAACGTCTCCAACGCTGTGAGCATTGCCGCCGGCGAGGCATTGTAGCTGTCGTCGATCACCACCACGCCACGGTCGGTGTGGTGCACCTGCCCGCGCATTGCGGGCAACGTGAGGTCCCGAGCGCGCGCCGCGATGGTGGTGGCGTCGATGTCCAGTGCGTGCGCCACCGCCGCGGCCGCGAGGAAATTGGAGATCGAGTGCTCGCCTGGCAGCGGCAGCTCCACGAGCGCCGCGTCGGCGGGGCCGCAACGGAGCTCGAAGCGCCAGGCCGCGTCGACTACCTCTACACGACGAGCAGAAATCTCTGCCTCGTGCTGTATGCCGTAGAAGATGGTGGGCTCGCCGCGCTGCCTTCGTGCGGCTCCCATGGCTGACGTGTGCGCGTCGTCGGCGTTGACGATCAGGGTGCCGTCGGCGGGCAGCTCATCGGCGAGCTCCTGCTTGGCAGCCGCCACCCCGGCGAGGCTGTCGAAGTTCTCCATGTGCGCTGGAGCAACATTGGTGATCACCGCAATGCTCGGCCGTGCCAGGCGGGTCAGCTCGGCGATCTCACCAGCTGCGCTCATCCCGAGCTCGGCGACCATCCAGCGGTGACTCGACCGCAAGCCGAGCAGGGAGAGGGGAAGACCCCACTGATTGTTGAAGTTGCCGGGCGAGGCGTGCGTCGATTCCGTTGTCTTCAGCAGGGCGTGGGTCAACGCCTTGGTGGTGGTCTTACCGACGCTGCCGGTGATCGCGATGACGGTTGGAGCCACCACGTCACGTACGTGGCGGGCGAGGCGCTGGAGTGCCATCGTGGTGTCCTCGACGCGGACGAAGCCGGCATCGTGAGGGTTGGCCAGATGATCCAGCACGTCACGCCTCGAGATGACGACCGCAACGGCCCCCGACGCGAGAGCCTGGGGGAGATAGCGGTGCCCATCATCGCGTGGCCCGACGATCGCGACGAATAGATCGCCGGATTGCACGTTGCGCGAGTCGATCACCACGCGGTCGATCTCGCCGCTCGCGCTGCCGGTCTCGAGATCGCAGCCCAGAACGTCGGCGAGCTGGCCGACAGTCATCGGGATCATCTCGAGACCTCCGTGTCGCGCCCCGCGAGCGTAGCGGTGGCGACCTCGACATCATCGAAAGGAATTACTCGGTCGCGGAAGATCTGTTGAGTTTCGTGCCCCTTACCGGCGATGAGGACGCAGTCGCCCGGTACGGCCAGGCTCAGCGCCAAGTCGATGGCTTTAGCACGGTCAGCCTCGACGTGAACGTCGGCGTGCGGGGTTGCCCCGATTCCGGCGACGATCTCGTCGATGATGGCGTCCGGATCTTCGCCTCGCGGGTTATCGGAAGTCACTACCGCCACGTCCGCAGCGTTGGCGGCGATCTTGCCCATGAGCGCCCGCTTTGTCCGGTCTCTATCACCGCCGCATCCAAAGACGACGATGACCCGTCCCTTGTCGACAATGCTGCGTACCGCCTCCAGCGCTGCTTGAATAGCCCCGGGTGTATGGGCGAAATCGACCAAGACATGAAACGCCTGCCCGGCGTCGACAGCTTGCAGGCGTCCAGGCTCGCCGCGGAAGCTCGACGCTGCCTTGCAGACCGTATCGAACGAAAAGCCGAGCTCCATCGCCGTCGCGACCGCCGCACCGATGTTCTCGGCGTTGGCTCTGCCGAACAGCGGGGTCTCGATGCAGCCCGCCGACGTCGGGGTGGTGAGATGGAGCCGCGAGCCAGTCGGACGTGAGTCGAAGCGGTCGAGGCAATAGTCGGGAGTCGCACCGTCCTCGCCGGCCCACCCGTAGGTCACCGTGCGCCCGCTGGAGCGTGCGGCGAGGCGAGGGGCGACAGGATCAGCCGCATTGAGTACCGCAGGCGCGTCCGCCGGCAAAGTCTCGAACAACTTCGCCTTGGCGTCGAGGTAGTCATCCATGTCGTGATGAAAGTCGAGGTGGTCGGGCGACAGGTTGGTAAATGTGGCAGCGGCAAACCGTGTTCCGGCAACGCGATGGAGCCGCAAGGCGTGCGAGGAGACCTCGATGATGGCGGCCCAACATCCAGCATCCAGCATCTCCGCCATCGCCGCCTGGAGCTCGGGGGCCTCCGGGGTGGTGCGTGGGGTGGGAGAGGAGGCGCCGGCAATCCGCACCTGCGTCGTGCTCCATCGGCCGACAGGGGCCCGGTCGGCAAAGATCGCCTCGAGGAGGGCGGTGACGGTTGTCTTGCCATTCGTGCCGGTCACGCCCACGACCACGAGATGTTCGCTCGGGGCGCCGTGCCAACGGCAGGCGAGAGCGGCGAGCGCGCTCCGCGTCGAGTCGACCTGCGCCCACGTGCAGGCCGGTGCGCGGTCCTTCAGGCTCGATGACGGGCGCTCCGACACGATCGCGACAGCACCGCGTCGGAGGGCCTCAGGCACGAACTCGAGACCATCGTGTACGAAGCCCGGGATCGCCACGAAGACGTGGCCGGGTTCGACGCATCGCGAGTCGTACGAGATGCCGGTTACGTCGATCGCGGCATTGCCGACGAACTTCGCCGCGCAGCCGTCCAAGAGCTCGTCGAGCCTCAGCTGTTGCCCCATTCTCTCTGTCGCGCCATTTGTCGCGAGGGCCACTCTGGCCTCCAATGTTTGCCGCCGCCTCGGCAACGAGAAAAAAAGCCGTCGCTCAGACGGCCCCAACTCCAATCTCCCGTCCGTCCGTTATGGGACCGGTGATATCGATCCGAGCCTTGTGTCGGGGGCCAGTTCCGGGTCGTCGGCGACCCATTCCTCGGGTCCCGAGAAGTCTTCGGGTGCAATGCGGAGGATTCTGGTTGCTGCATCGGCGACGGCACGGAACGCCGGCGCGGCTGCTTGTGATCCACCGTGGCCGTATCCGCGCTGCGGCTCGTCGATGACAACCAGGACTACCAACCGGGGATCGGCGGCGGGCAAGAACCCCACAAAGGCAGCTACGTATTTCGAAAAGCTTTCCGTCGACGTATCGAACTTCTGGGCCGTCGACGTCTTGCCGGCGATCCGGTAGCCGGGGATTCCCGCAGGCGCTCCGGTTCCGCTCGAGACCACCCATTCCATTACCAGTCCGACGCGTCGTGCGATCGATTCCTTGAGCACCCTGCGCCGCACCTGTGGCTGACCCAATCTGATCTTACCGTGCGGTCGCTCGATCTCGGTCAGCAAGTTGCCGTCTCGGTCGCGAACTTGCTCGACGACGTAGGGCCGCACCAGCAGGCCGCCGTTGGCGATCGCCGCGATCGCGGTGACGAGCTGGACGGGAGTCGCCGAGAGCTCTTGACCGAAGGCCATGGAGGACTGGGAGAGCTTCGACCAGTCCTTAGGCGCGGTGACCCCGCCAGGCTCCTCGTAGGGCAGATCGACGCCGGTGAGGCTGCCGAAGCCGAAGTCGCGGATCCACGAGTAGTAAGTCTGCGGTGCCAGACGCTGGCAAACCTTGATGGTACCGACGTTGCTCGAGTTGGCGAGCACGTCTCGGAACGACATGACGCCGAAACCGAGCTTCCAGTCGTGGTATGTGTGGTTGGCGACCCGATACGTCCCGCCCTCGCAGTCGATTGGCTCGTCCTCATCCACCACGCCTTCGTGTAGGGCCGCCGCGGCGGTGATCACCTTGAAGACCGAGCCCGGCTCGAAGGTAAACGCGACGCTGTTGTTGCGGGCGTGGGCCAGGAACGCGGGGTCGTTGTTGTTGTTGAGGTTGAGCGTCGGGAAGCTGGCCATGGCACGAAGGGCGCCGGTATGGGGATCCATCGCGACGATGCTGCCCCCGACCGCGTGCTTGTCGAGCACAGCTCTGCGCAGCGCCTCCTCGGCGGCGTATTGCAATCCCCAATCGATGGTAAGCACCAGGTCATGGCCGCGCGTCGGATCCTCCATGAGGGCGCCGCGCGTACCGATGACGTTGCGCCAACCGTCACGGAGGCTGTTGAACGCGCCAGGCTGCCCTGCGATGAGCTCGTCGTAGTGCCGCTCGATGCCGAATCGGCCGGCGTTGTCGATATCGACGGCGCCGACGACATGGGCAGCAAGCGAGCGGTGCGGATAGTAGCGCCGTGACTCTGGGAGCACCCCGATACCGCGCAGCCGTTCGCGTCTGACGATTTGCGACACCTCGGCCGTAGTATCCGGATGCGCTTTGCGTCGCAGATACACGAATGCCCGATCGCGCGAGAGCATCTCTGCAACCGCCTCCGCGGATAGTTCCAGAGCTGGGGCCAGGCGCTCTGCTGTTGCCCTGGCGTTGACGATCTTCGGCGGCTGCGCGTAGATCGAGCTCAGCTGGATGCTGGTCGCCAGCGTCTCCCCGCCGCGGGCGAAGATGTCGCCCCGCTGCCCGGCCAGCTCGATGACGCGTGTTTGCTGGCTTGCGGCGCGCTCGATCAGCGCGTCGTGAAGATAGAGCTGCAGGTAGCTCAGCCGCGCGAGCAGCACGATTCCCCAGATCGAAGCCAGCCCCAGCAGCAGCATGGCGCGACCACGATGGATATCGTGAGACTGGCTGCGTCCGAGGCTACGGATGACCATCGGTCGCCACCGTCGTGATGCCGTTGCCCGCCGCCTCGTCGTGGACACGAGGCAGATGCTCCACCTGGCTAACTTCGGGGTCCTGAAGGTCGGCGATGGCGCGCGCCTTCTTCTCTAGCGTGCGCGGATCGAGCTCGGTCTGTAGCTCCAATTCGAGTAGCTTTCGTTCCTGCTGCAATTGCAACAGGGTGGCCTCGAGATCTCCCGTCTGACGCCGGGATTCGCGCATGTCGGCGCGCTGGGAAGCGTAGAGGAATGCCGGTATGATCAACAGCAGGATTCCGGCGAAAGCCTGTCCGAGATCGCTGAAGCGGTGTGGCTCGCGTGCCTTGATCAGGGGCCGATTGGCGATGCGGGACAAGTCGCTCACTCCGTCGCCGGAGGGCTACCGGGAGAGTCGGGGGTCTGTGGCTCCAATGGCCTGGGGCGAAAGCTAGCCAGGGTTGTAAAGGGAGGCATTTATTTACAACACATGGGTTACTAGCTGGCCATGGAGCCACAGATCCCCGACTCTCCGCGATCCTTCCTCCTTAGATTCGTTCCAGTACGCGCATCTTGGCGCTGCGCGCGCGTCGGTTCGAGGCGACCTCATCCTCACCAGGCGTTAGCGGTCGCGAGGTCAGAATCTTGACTTCAGAGCGCTTGTCGCAGAGGCACTGCGGTAGCTCCGGCGGGCACTCACAGTCGCTGGCGAGGTACCTGAACGCGCGCTTGATGGCGCGGTCCTCGAGCGAATGGAATGCCAGAACGATCAGTCGGCCGCCCGGGGCGAGCAAACGACTCGCTCCGATAACGAACTCTTGCAGCCCGCCGAACTCGTCGTTTATCGCGATTCGTAGGGCCTGGAATGTACGGGTGGCCGGATGGATTCGTCGTGGTCCGCGCTGCGGCACTGCGGCGTCGATGATCTCGGCCAGACGCGTGGTCGTGGTGATGGGCTCGATCGCTCGAGCCTTGACGATGGCGCGGGCGATGCGCGCGGCATGAGATTCTTCGCCGTAATCGCGGATCAGCGAGCGCAACTCGTCGCCGGAAAGTCGATTGACTACCTCGGCTGCGGTGCGTGGCTGCCGACGGTCCATGCGCATGTCGAGCGGACCTTCGAGCCGAAACGAAAAACCGCGCTCGGCCGTATCGAGCTGCAGCGAGGAAGCACCCAGATCGATGAGAATGGCGGCGACGGGAGCCCATCCTCGAGCCTTGCTCATTTCAGCGAGCGAGCGATGGTCAGCGCGGCACAGATCGTACCGTCCAGACCATCGCTCCAGGCGGATATCGGCGAGCTCGAGGGCGTCCGAGTCGCGATCGATACCAATCAGATGGACGTCATCGCGCGCTTCCAAGATTGCGTCCGCGTGGCCGCCGAGCCCGATCGTGGCGTCCACCATTGTCCCGCCAGGGGCGGCACTCAGGTGTTCGAGTACCTCATCGCGCATGACCGGCGTGTGCAGTCTGTCGGCCTGGCGCGGTAGCTCCCCACGCGACCTCAGGCCCTGTCCTGGAGGAACCAGCGTCGCCAAGCTGAGCGGGATACTGCGGCTCATGACCACCGTCACACACCCATATCCGCGAGGATCCGCAGATCGTCGGTGGTAAGGGGGCTGTCGTCCAGCCGCTGCCGGAAGGCGTGGTGGTTCCAGATTTCGAGGTGGGTAAGCTGACCCATCACCACCACCTCGCCGTCGATCGCGGAGGCCTCGCGCAGCAACTGTGGCACCAGAACACGGCCTTGCCGGTCCATCGAAGCCAACGCACCGTAGTAGTTGACCCGCGACAGGAGCTTCTGGCGGGAGGGATTCATGCTCGGTATAGCCTGCAAGCGCTCTTCCACCCGGCCCCACTCCGGCAAGGGATAAGCGAGAACGTTTTCCCCGGTGAAGCTAGTGAGGAAGAAGTCGTCACCGTAGGTCTCCCGGATCACGTTGCGAAAAGCGGTCGGTACCTTGATGCGGTGCTTCGCATCCACTGTCGCTGGATGATTCCCCCTGAGCATCCGATACCGAACTCCGAATCAACGTAAATCCGTTTGTTTTAGGGTGTGAGTACCACCCCAGCCCACTTTGATCCACTGCCGGACTATAGGGAGCAGCGGAGCGCATGTCAAGTAATCAACGCCTTCCGCCGAAAAAAGTCACATCGCGCGCTGAAGCGCGGCGCGGCACAGAATTGATCAGAGTCCGTCGGCCGGGAGCGTTCGTAGCCTAGCGGCCATAGCAGGGTGCTAAAGCAGGGTGCCGAGGAACGACACGCCGTCGAACACAGCGGGAGTTGCTGCGCCTCAAACGGGCGCCGCTGTCAGCGTACGTCGCGCAGCCGGCGAATACGCTCCTGCATCGGGGGGTGTGTGGCGAACAAACCCATGAGGCCGCCGGAGAACGGCCGCACGATGAACATGTGCGCCGTCGTCGGCGAGGCTTCAACGGGTACTCGCTGGCTGGCGTGTTCCAGCTTCTGCAAGGCGCTCATCAACCCATGTGGGTGACCTACTATCCGGGCGCCGGTCGCGTCAGCCTTGTATTCGCGCGTACGCGACACGGCCATCTGAATCACCACTGCCGCTAGCGGCGCGACGATCATCATCGCCAGTGCACCGAGAGCGCCGCCGCCGTCGCGGTCGCGACCACCGCCGAACATCGCCGCGTACCCGACCATGCGCGCCATCATCGTGATGGCGCCGGCCATGGTCGCTGCGATGCTCGAGACCAGGATGTCGCGGTTCTTGACATGCGCCAGCTCATGAGCGAGGACGCCTTCAAGCTCCTGCTCGTCGAGTAGCTGCAGCAGGCCTGCTGTTATCGCCACGGCCGAGTGCTGCGGATTACGCCCGGTGGCGAAGGCATTCGCTCCCGATGATGGCAGAACGTAGACGGCCGGCTTGGGGAGCTCGGCGCGTGCCGCCAACCTCTCGACCACGGAGTGCAACGCGGCGAATTGGCTCGCGTCGGCCGGCTGCGCCCGGTACATCTTCAATACGATCTTGTCGGAGAACCAGTAGCTGCCGAAGTTGAACACCACTGCCAAGCCCATGGCGATTATCAGGCCCTGATTGCCGAAGAAAGACCCGATGGCCATCAGGAGCCCGGTCATCACGCCAAGTAGCGCAGTCGTTTTCAGTGCATTCATTCTTGCGACCTCCGAAGGGAATCTCCTTCGATTGTAGCGCGAGAGCAGCAGCCTCGTCTGGGACGACTCAGGGCATAAGGGCGGTGAGAATGGCCGTCGAAGTCCCAGCTACGAGCGCCACCACCGCCAGGCGCCAGTGACGCGTTCGCCCCGCTCGCCTGGCCACCGTAAGTCCGAGCAGGGAGCCGACCGCGGCCAGTGCGGGTTCCCCGGCACCGACAACGCGAAGCCAAAGCGCGGCGATCGTCAGGCACCCGCCGACGAGGACGGTGGCGGACAGACCTTGCCAACGGATGCTCGCCTGGCCAGCCAGCCGAGGATCGCCCTCGACGTCTGTGGCGAGTATCTCTGTCGTCCAGCCGGTCGCCCCTCCTACAGCGGCCCCGCAGCCCGCCGCCAGCCAGTACGCCAGGGCGAGGCCGCTCAGCGATCCCACGGCGCATAGTGAGATGACCCCGGACGTGCCCAGGATGTCGAGCGCGCCTGGTCGCACGCCCGCCAGACGGCCGCTAGCCCCGATAAGCGCGAGCTGCAGTGCGGCGAGCAGCGCGAGGCCCCAGCTAGCGGCGATGAACGTTGTGGTGAGTACAAGGGCCACGGCCAGTGCGGCGCGCCTGGGGGCGAGTTGCAGCGACCACAGGATCCCGCCGCCGGCGAATCCGACGGCAATGCCGAGGAAAGCGCGAGCGCTGACCAGGGCGACCAGGTCGCCGGCCAGCTCAGGCACGGGCTTGCATCCGGCCGCGCCAGTATTCCAGGGTCTGCTCCAGGGTGTCGGCGAGGGGAATCTGCGGTTCCCATCCGAGCTCGCTCCGGGCACGCGAACGGTCGCCGATGAACAGGGGAACGTCTACTGGCCGGAAACGCTCCGCATCGACATCGATCACGATCTCGGCGTTCGAGAGTGCCAACAAGCCCTCGAGCACGTCCTGAATGGCGACCCCCTGCCCGCTGCAAAGATTGTACGCAGCCCCTGAGCGGCCGTGTTCGGCGGCGGCCTGGAATCCGCGCACCATGTCGCGTACGTGAGTGAAGTCGCGCCGCGCCGCGAGGTTGCCCACTTGAATGCGGCTGCCGCCTCCGCTCCCCTCCGCCGTGGCGATCTGCCGGGCGAAGTCGGAGCATACGAAGGTGGGGTC
>DASCOT010000118.1:0-3713 GCA_036012155.1 Acidobacteriota bacterium | reverse complement strand
TACCTGGAGCACTTGGTCGATCCCGACAGGGGATGCCGGTGCCAGTGAGGTCGCCTCGCCGGCGGCGCGCTTCGTGCAATGGCGAGCCGAGTTGGTGACCTCCGACGACGGACGGTCGCCGACGTTGCATAGAGTCGAGATCGCGTACGTGCCGGGCAATCTTCCTCCCAGCCTCGACGTGTTGCAGGTGCATCCGTCGGGGGTGATCTATCGACAGAACTCCGCTTTCGAGGACGGGCTGCCCTTCGCGCAAATTCCGTCGTCGGTGGCTGAGGCGCTTCGTGCCATGGATTCGTCGACCTCTACCAGCGCCGGGCGGGCGTTCCTTGGCAGGCCGTTTTACATGCGCGGTCTGCGTACCTTCACTTGGGAGGCGAGTGATCCGAACGGCGACGGGCTCGAGTACACGATCGAGTTCCGGGGAGAGGAGGAATCGACCTGGAAACCGCTTGCTGCGCGGCTCGACACGACCCAGTTCACCTTCGATACGGCGCGCCTGGCCGATGGCAGATACGTGGTGCGTGTATCTGCCAGCGATCGCCCGTCAAATCCACAGGCGCTAGCGAAGTCGGGGAGTGCGACATCGACAGGCTTTACGGTCGACAACACCGCGCCCGTGTTCGATGTCTTGCAGGGTGAGCGCAACAGCGCTGAGGTGCGCGTTACGGGGCGTGTGCACGACGAAACGTCGCTCCTGCGGCAGCTCCGGTACTCTGTAGACGGCGGAGTGTGGCATACAGTATTGCCCGCCGATGGTGCTGCCGATTCAGCGATCGAGGAAATCGACTTCCGGGTTGGAGAGCTCACCGACGGCGAGCATACGGTGGTCGTGCAGGTGACGGACACGGCGCTGAATCGCAGCGCTGGCAAGGTCCTGGTGGCTGCCGGTGAACCCGGTGGTGCGGCACATGCCCCAACGGAGACCGGAGACCAATGGCGGGCAAGCAATTGAACCTGACAGTCCGATGCGGCAGCCGACGGGAGTGGATCGACCCGCTGCAGGAGTTTTCCGAGCGCATCTTCACGATGGCTGGTTTCGACGAGGAGCAAGCCTATTGGCTAGTCCTGGCGGTCCGGGAGGCGGTGATGAACGCCGTCCTGCACGGTAACAAGGAGCGCCCCGACGCCGATGTCCGGGTCGACTATCGGCTGGCCGATGGACGGGTCGAGATCTCCGTCTGCGATCAGGGCGAGGGCTTCGATCCTGGCGACCTGAGCGATCCTTTGTCGGCGGAGAACTTGCTTAGTGAAGGGGGGCGCGGCGTCTATCTCATGCGCCAGTTCATGGACGAGGTGAACTTCTCGTTCCCCGAAGCAGGTGGGACGTGTATCTCGCTGGTAAAGAGCGTCTCGAGCGCGAGCAACGACGGATGACCGTCGTCTGACAACGATCTGCGCCATCCCGATCCGCCGGTCGGGGCACCGGGTACCCCGGTACGGTCGGCTAGGGCGTCGAGAGCGACGTGAGATAGGTCGAGTCGACCAGCACCTTGCGGGGCTTCGAGCCGCTGGGTGGCCCGACGATTCCTTCCTGTTCCATCATGTCCATGATGCGGCCAGCGCGTGCGTACCCGAGGCTGAGCTTGCGTTGAATGTTGGAAACAGACGCCTCGCCGGCATTCACTACGACGCGCACGGCGTCAGCGAAGAACTCGTCGCGCGCGGATGGGCCGGCTCCCTTGCCCTTTCCCACCATCTCCGGTGGCGTCTTTGTGACTTCAGACGAGTAGGCCGGGCGGGCTTGGTCGCGCCAGAAGGAGACCACCGACTTGACCTCGGACTCGGTAACGAACGCGGCGTGCACTCGAGACAGGCGGGACGTTCCCGGTGCCAGGAAGAGCATGTCGCCGCGCCCGAGAAGAGTTTCCGCTCCCTGGGTGTCGAGGATTACCCGTGAGTCGACCCGAGAAGCGACGCGGAAGCTCATTCGTGCCGGCAGGTTGTTCTTGATGACGCCGGTGAGCACGTCGACGGAGGGCCTCTGAGTAGCGAGAATCAGATGAATGCCGACGGCGCGTGCCATCTGGGACAGTCGGATGATTGCTTCCTCGACGACATTCGACGCGGTCATCATCAGATCGGCGAGCTCATCAATGATGACCACGATGTAGGGCAGGGGCTTGAGCTCCTCGGCATCCTCGTCGATGTCGCCCAGCTCCTGCCCGCCACGCTTGAGGATCAGGTTGAACTGATCGATGTTGCGCACCCCGTACTCGGCCAGCAATTTGTAGCGTCGCTCCATCTCCCGCACGGCCCAACTCAGAGCATTGGCGGCCAACTTGGGTTCGACGACGACCGGTGTAAGCAGGTGGGGGATATCCTTGTAGAGACCGAATTCCAGCCGCTTGGGGTCGATCAGCACCACCTTTACCTCATCGGGCGTGGCCTTGTGGAGCAGGCTCAACAGCATGCAGTTGAGCGCCACGCTCTTGCCGGCTCCGGTCGTGCCGGCGATGAGCAGGTGGGGCATTCGTGCGAGATCGGTGACGGTCGTCTCTCCGTGGATCTGCTTGCCCAGCGCCAGCGTCAGCTTCGACTTCGAACCCTGGAAGTCGGCTGACTCGATGATGTCTCGGAAATTGATCGTGGCGCGGTCATTGTTCGGTACTTCGATGCCTACAGTGGCCTTGCCGGGTAGACGGGCGATCCGGATCGACTCGGCCTTGAGCGCCAGGCTGAGGTCCTCTTCGAGGTTGGTGATGCGGCTGTACTTTACGCCGGTGCCTGGCCGGAACTCGAAGGTCGTTACCACGGGGCCCGGATGGATCGCCACGACCTCGCCGGTGACGCGGAACTCGGCTGCCTTGGAGGTGATGGCCTTGGCCTTCTCCATCAGCTCCTTCTGGTCGATGACCTGACTGTCATCCGCTTGTTCCAGCAGATCGCTGTCTGGCAATGCGTAGTCGCCGTCAGGGCCTGCCGGCTGTTCGAATGGTAACGCCGCCGGCGCGCTCGCCTCGGTAAGCTCGATCCGCGGCAAGGGGGCGTCGTCCGTGGCCTCGAGGTCTGCATCCGGGTCGAGCAGGAGATCGGGGACGGGCGCTCCGAGGCGGGCGGCGTTGACCGGCACGCGCAGGGTCAGCAGCGCCCCCGATTCGGTGGCTTCCGGAGTCGGCGGGGCCTCGTCTTCTTGTTCGACATCCCGGGCCGCGTACTTCTTGATCACGGTGCGACGCTGGCGTGTCTTGCGGCGGCGCTCGCGCCAGCGGGCTGCCGTCGTGCGCCCGTGCCTGAAGCAGGCCGTGCACCCCGACCAGAGCATGTCGGCGCCGCGGGCGAGTGAGAACTTGGTGACGGCGATGAGCGCCAGTAAGGATGCGGTGGCGGCTACGAGTGGGCCACCGATTGATCCGAAAGCCCCCTGCAACGTACTCCCCCCGGACACGCCGAGGAGACCACCGGCGGGTGTGGGGCGACCACCGAGCCAGACCTCGCCAAACCCGTAGTGCGCCAGGACGCAACCGAAGCCGACGAGCGTGAAAAGCCCGATGGTCTTGGTTGCCACCGCGGGGATGTGCTCGCCGCGAACCCGGCACCAGCCCAGCACGCCACACGCTGCAACGCCGACCCATGCGCCAACGCCCAACATCTGGAAGGCCAAAGCGGCGAGCGTCGCTCCCACCGTGCCGCCGAGGTTCTCGGGGGGGGCGCCGGCAATATGAATGAACAGGTCGCCGTCGGCCGCGTCGTACGAGTACAGGGAGACCAGCAGA
>DASCOT010000117.1:0-7046 GCA_036012155.1 Acidobacteriota bacterium | reverse complement strand
CCCAACGCGGGTCACCCAAACGCATGAAGAGGAGTCGGACGTCCGCTATGCCAAGGACGATTCGGGCTTCACGTTCCGACGAGGCAACGGTGTCTTTCGCGCCTCGTTCAGCTCGCCGGTCGTTCGCGAGCTGAACCCCGAGCTGCCCAAGAAGATGACCATGCAGTCCTACGAGCTGTCGCCGGACGAGAGCAAGATCCTCATCGTCACCAATCGCGAGACGGCACCGAGCCGCAAGATCAGCTACGTCACGTTCCGTGGCCGGTTCGCCGAGGCCAAGACCGCCGACCGCGGAGTTGCCGACGATCCCTACAAGACCGAGTCGTACCTGTTTGTCTACGATCTCGATGACGATCCGGCGCAACACCCGGAGCACGACGGCAAGCCCTGGCAGATCTACCGCTGGTCGGAGGGCGAGGAGTTCGGCCGCACCTCGATCGCCGAGAATCCCTGGGCGCCCGATTCCCAGCACCTCGTCTATGCGACCTGGCGGGACAAGTCGCGTGAGCTGGCGATCGTCGTCGCCGACGTAGCGGCGCGCACGGTGCGGTCGGTCTATACCGACAACCATGAGGGGGGGCCCGATACGCCGATCGTGGCGCGACCTTTCTTTACACCCGAGGGCGACCGCATCGTCACCGTGCTGGAGAAGACGGGCTTCCGGCACCCGTGGATGATCGATCCGGCGACAGGTGATGCGACGCAGCTGACGGAGGGCGACTTCGAGGTGTACCCGCAGGAGTTCGGCGATACCGGCGAGCGGCTGTTCGTGCGCTCCGACCGTGAGAACCCTGCCCGCATGGACGCCTACGCCGTCGATACCGCCGGCGGGAGTATGGCCCGACTGACCTCGCGCCCCGGCGTCTACGATCCGATCGTCCTGAGCCATGACCACGCCCGCCTCGCCACGGTGTTCAGCTCTTGGAACGAGCCCCACGAGCTCTACGTGGTCGACGCGCAGGTGGGGACCTCAGAGGCAGGTGGAGAGGCGTCGGTAACACGCTCCCATCCCGTATCGCTCTCCGACGTGCTCGTCCTCACCCCACAGCTATTCGCCTACGAGAACCGCCACGGCCAGACGATTCGCGGCTTCGTATTCCACCCACCCGGCTGGCAGCCGACCGACGAGCGGCCGCTGATGGTCTACGTCTACGGTGGACCGCTGATCACCCGCAAGCAGGTTACCGACGGTACGTTCAACGCCTCCGGTTACCTGTTCAACATGTACCTGGCGCTGCGGCACGGCTACGTCACCGCCACCATCGATCCACGCGGCAATAGTGGCTATGGGGCTGTCTTCGAGAGCGCCAACTGGGAGAACATCGGCACGCCGCAGACCGAGGATCTGGTCGACGGGGTGCGCTACCTGATCGATAACCACGGCGTCGATGCCGACAAGGTGGGGCTCAACGGCTGGTCGTTCGGCGGCTTCCAGACCCAGCACGCCATGTACACGGCGCCCGACGTCTTCAGGCTCGGCATCGCCGGGGCCGGGCCCACCGAATGGCAGAACTACAACACCTGGTACGCCAACACCTTCGTCGGCGACTCGCCACTCGGCGATCCGACCGAGCTCGACCAGTACTCCCTGACACGGCTGGCTAAGAACCTGGAGGGGCCGCTTCTCCTGTTGCACGGGATGGAGGACACGAACGTCCTGTTCCAGGACACCGTGTTCGTCTATCGGGAGCTGCTCAACTACGGCAAGGGGCCGCTCGTCGAGCTGGTCGTCGACCCGACCGGCGGCCACGGGCTCGGTGGCGACATCGAGACGCTGGATCGATACCAGATCTACGAGGCCTTCCTGATGAAGCACTGGGGCCCCTATCGCCATCCCTGATGACCTTAGCTCTGGAGTAGCCTTCCCAGGCGGCGGCACCAACCCTGAACGCGATTGAAGCAGCGCACCTTCGGCCCCACGGGCGTCGATGTTTCGGTGATCGGCCAGGGTACCTGGCGAATGGAGCAGTGCGATCGGGCGGTCGCGATCCGGGCGCTGCAACGGGGGGTCGATCTGGGCGCCACCCACATCGACACCGCCGAGATGTATGGCAACGGGGCGGCCGAGGAGATCGTAGGTGAAGCGATACAGGGGCGGCGCGACGAGGTCTACCTGGTCAGCAAGGTGCTGCCGTCGAACGCTTCGCGGGCAGGAACGATCGCCGCGTGCGAGAGCTCGCTGCAACGTTTGTGCACCGACAGGCTCGATTGCTACCTGCTGCACTGGGAGGGGAGTTACCCGCTTGCGGAGACGGTAGCGGGGTTCGAGCAGCTGCTCGTCGAAGGCAAGATCCGCGCCTGGGGAGTCAGCAATTTCGACGAGCGCGCCCTGGCCGAGGTCATCGCGATCGCTGGCGCCGAGAGCATCGCCTGCAACCAGGTCTGCTACCACCTGCAGGAGCGCGCCATCGAGCATGCGGTGGTGCCGTTTTGTGAGCGACACGGGATCGCGGTGGTCGCTTACAGCCCGTTCGGCTCGGGCTCGTTTCCTGCCGCGCGCTCGCCGGGCGGCCGGCTGCTCGCCGAGATCGGCGCGAGCCGCGAAGCCAGCGCCTATCAGATCGCGCTGGCGTTCCTCTGCCAGCGCCAGGCGCAGTTTGCCATTCCGAAGAGCGCCACCGTGGCGCATGTCGAGGACAACGCCGCCGCCGGTGATCTCGCCCTAACCGATGCCGAGATCGAACGGATCGACGCAGTTTTCCCGCTCGGCCGGCCGCGTCGCGGCGTACCGATGATCTGAGGCCGGTCTTCGGAGATCGCCGACGCGCCTTCCGTCAGCCCTTCACGGATCCGGTGTTCCCGCGTCCGCGGCCAACGATGCGCGGTGTTGGCGCACGGTCCGGTTCAGAGGCCCTGCCGCCCAGCTGTCCTGGTATTGGTGGCGTAGAGGCTCTTGCTCCTTCGGGTCCTTGAACAAGTTGTAGAAGGCGGGTCGAGTTCGGATCGTGAGGGGCTGCCCGATGCGCTCCATTTCCTTGTACAGCATCTTCCAGTTGCGCCATTTCGCGCCGACGATCTCGTTTTCCAGATATAGGACGAGCGACTCGCGGGCGTGCTCGTCGGTCTTGCCCATCAGAAAGTCGGAGTAGTCGGCGCTGTCCATCACCCGGTCGGTGGGCATCTCGGTGCCAACGAAAGCCGCCAGCGTAGCGTAGACGTCCATGGCGTGGATTATCGCGTTGGACTTCCGCATCGCCGGGATCTTGCCCGGCCAGCGGATCAGGAACGGTACCCGATAGGCACCTTCGTAGGTCGTGAAGATGCCGCCTCGCCAGGGTCCGTTGGAGCCCTCGCGCTCGATGCCGCCATAGCCCCCGTTGTCGGAGGTGAAGATGAAGATGGTGTCGTCCTTCAGGCCCAGCTCATCGACAGTGTCGAGCAGGTCGCCCACATACTCGTCGGTCTGAGCCAGGATGTCGGCGAAGTTTCCGTTGCCCGTTTTTCCCTTGGTGGCGGGATGGGGGTCGTGAGGTGTATGCGTTTGGGTGTACGGCAAGTAGGCGAAGAAGGGCTCTCCCTCTCCCGCCTCGCGGCGGATGAACTCGATCGCGCGATCGGTGCTCTCGCGATCGATCGTCGCTCGCCTGGCGCGGTCATAGATCTCCAGCACCCTGGGCCGCTCGCCTCGAATCGCGCTCATGACGTGTTGGTAGTTCAGCTCCAAGTCGGCGGGAACCGAGTTGCTATCGGGCCAGTGTGCCTCGTTGGAGGAACGGGGGATCCCCCACCACTCGTCGAATCCCTGGTCGGTGGGGAAGCGACCGTCGACCTCGCCCAGATGCCACTTGCCGAACATGCCGGTGGCGTAGCCGGCGTCCGACAGCATTTCAGGCAACGTGTATTCCCACTCGGTGAGGCCGTACCATTCGGATCGTGGCGTGCCGTCCTGCCGCAGCCGCGTGCGCATGGAGTACCGTCCGCTCATCAGCGCTGAGCGTGTAGGCGTGCACTCGGAGTCGACGTTGTAGTTCGTCAGCTGAAACCCCTCGTGCGCGATGCTGTCGATGTTGGGCGTGGCGGCGCCGCGGATCTCGCCCCCACCGTAGATGCCCGGCTCGCCGTAGCCGAAGTTGTCCATCATGACCAGCACGATGTTCGGTTTCTCCGCACCGCCCTGCTCTCCGGACGGGGCCTCCGACTCTCGCGCATCGGCTCCCGGCAACCCGGTCAGAAACACCATCAACAACAGCGTCAGCAACAGTGATGTACGAACTCGCATTACAGCCTCCTCTGACATCGGGAACGCGAAACCCAGCGCCTCAAGAAAGCTCCATCTGTTCGCTCCACTTGCCGACGCTCCATCGCAACCGGCGACGCTACCCCAAGTTCGAGCTGTTTAACAACTAGCAAAGTGAGCGCCGACAAGAGGGTGTGATGATCTGAGACCGTCCTCCGGTGGTATGTTGCCGTCCGTGATCCTGCGCGAGTTCCCCCCGATGGGGGTCTACGAGACCCTGTTTCGCTTTGCCGACGCGACCGGTACCTACATGGGCGACTCGGGGACCCACCCATGGGCACAGGGGTTTCCGATCACCACTCCGGTGCCCGGCGGGCCCGAGCTTCCGGGCACCATCGAGATTTCGTCAGGCGACCGGATGTACCCGAAGGCGGACGGGCAGCCGTTACTCCGCGAGGCGATCGCCGTCTATTACAACGAGTTCTACGACGCCGGGATCTCGGCCGACCACGTTGCCGTGTTCGCTGGCGGGCGTCCGGCGATCTTCGCGATCTTGGCGTTCCTGCGTGAGGACGTGAGGATCTGCGTCGAGGAAACCGAGTACACACCGTACTTCGATCTGTTGGAGGTGCTGGGCCGCGAACCCACGCTGATCCCCAGCCATGAGGGGAATCGCTTCCGGCCGACCCTGGCCGACCACCCGGTTCGTGACCGGTCACTCCTGCTCAAGAGCAACCCGTGCAACCCGACAGGCGTCGCGACGGTCGGCAACGAGCTCGAGCAGCTGGTCGAACACTACTCACAACCGGGCCATGGCGCGCTGATCGACGAGGCCTACGAGTTCTACGGTGATCCGGGCCCGGAGAGCGCACTGCGTCATATCGACGACATCGACGCGACCGACCTGTTCGTGGTCGGCGCGGCGACCAAGGGACTACAGGTGCCTGGCATGCGGGTAGGCTGGATCGTTGCGGCGAAAGCGCATATCGAGATCTTCCGGAACTACTCGTCGTTTGGCATGGGCGGGGTGTCGCGAGCCTCGCAACTCTACGTAACCGATTTACTGCAACTCGATCGCGTGCGCCAGGCTCGTATGGCCATTGCGAGCTTCTACACGGAACAGCGCCGGCGCTACGGCGAGGGCCTGAGCCGTTTGGGTTTCGATCTCTACACCGGGAGCGGCGGCTTCTACCACTGGGCTCGGCTACCCGGCGGAATGACCGGCGACGAGTTCAATGAGCGGCTGTTCGAGCATCGGGCGGGAATCCTTCCGGGCCGTCTGTGCGACATGGCCCGGCGCGGTGACGACGGGCCGCTTGGCCCGATGATCCGCTTCTCTTTTGGGCCGCTGGGACCGGAGTCCTTCGAAGGAGACATGGCGATTCTCGAGCGCTGCGTCTGAATACGAGACGAGTTTGCGGAAACCGGATCGCCTGGTCGAGCCAAGCGTCCTGTAGCGAGCCGCTTCGAGCCCCCTCCGTGCGCCGAGCGCTCGTTTCCCGCCCCTGGGTAGTTGAGGAGGCATGCGGCTGGTTCTTCGGAACAGCTCCGCCGATTCCCAACTGGGCCGGATACTCGATCGGATTCGCGATGACCAGCACGTTTCTCGCCGCCGACCTGTCGCGCAGTGCATCGGGCCTGTACGACGAGCCGGCGTCCTCGTTTATCCAGTAGTTACGTTCGACTCACCCTCTGCGTGTCGGATTCGGGTGGTCGACGTTCGCATGCCAGGCCCCGCAGGCACGCATAGTTCTGCGCCGCTGTAGGCGATTCGAGCTCTTCTTCGAACACTGCCAGGCACTCGGCGCTCTCGAACCCGACTCGGCGCAGCATTGCGATGTGTTTGGCCACCTCGAATCGGCCCGGCTCGTACTCGAACTTGGCCCCATCGGGCTTGATGAAGTCTCCGTTCAGCAACATCCCGCCATCTCGAAGCGCTTGCGCACAGCTCTCATAGACAACTTCGATGTCTGCTTTGCTGCCGAGATCGTGCAGCGCCCAGGTTGAGACGATGGCATCAATCGGCCCGTGAATGTCCGTCCACCAGCGGTCCCTCACGAGATCAGCCTGAACGTAGGCAACCCGATCTGAATGTAGCTCTAGCCGATGCTGCGCGATGGCGAGCATCGGACCAGAGAAGTCGACACCGTAGTATCGAATCGAGGGCATCGCCCTCAGCAGGTGATCAGCCAGGTAGCCGGGGCCGATTCCAAGCTCGACGACACGGCTCGTTGGTGAGATTCTCCGCGTTAACTCCGACAGGATGGCGTCGAATAACGCCAGGCGCTCGGGCGTCGGCGCGAAGCGGGTAGCCCATCCGGTGACGTATTCTTCGTCATGGAATTCATGTTGTGCACCTACGACTTCGTTCATTGTCCGGTTGCTCTCTGCATGTAGCGGTAGTCTGTCGGCCGCAGCCCCATGCCAACGCAAGGCGTTGCGTCCATACTCACCGTGCTCGAATCCCCGTGTGCACCACGCGAATGGGCAACTCGTCGGTCATGTCCCGTCGGGCGTGCCGGACCTAGCAAGGGAAGTGACGTGATGAGACCAAGCGTAGCAACATTCGTGCTGGCAATCTTGATTCTGGTGCTCGTATCCGGCGTCGTCACAGTGGTGCCTGGCTACGCGCGAGTCGCGGCGTTGTTTGGCTATACGGCGGCGGACGATCAGGTGCCACCCGTGGATTGGGGAGAGATCTCGGGCACGTGCCAAACGGGAAAGTCGCAATTGACCCAAACCCCGAAAACGGTACCAAGCTGATCTTTAGAGATCCCGGTGTACGGTAGGCCTCCAGCAGGAGGCAGCGATGAAGAGGAAGCGGTACACGGACGAGCAGATCGCCTACGCACTGCGGCAGGCGGAGGCG
>DASCOT010000116.1:0-4983 GCA_036012155.1 Acidobacteriota bacterium | reverse complement strand
CGCCTCCGCCTGCCGCAGTGCGTAGGCGATCTGCTCGTCCGTGTACCGCTTCCTCTTCATCGCTGCCTCCTGCTGGAGGCCTACCGTACACCGGGATCTCTAAAGATCAGCTTGGTACCGTTTTCGGGGTTTGGGTCACATCGCCCGGCTCAACACCCGGCTCAGCGCCGATCGGTTGATTGAGGAGTCGGAGATCATTGCTGAGTCCGTCGACAAGGGCGGCGTGAGGATCGTTAGCGCGTTCTATAGCCCGGAGACGGGGGAGGCGGAACTAGTTTGAGGCCCGCATCGCCACCCACGAGTCGACCATGGTTGCGTGCCGTGCCGGCAGGTCACCTGGGCTAACGCTGCAACGTGAACGTCATCTTGGCGGTTAGAGATCGGTCGTCGAGTCGGTCGAACAAGCCGCTGAACGCGGTCGCCTGCCGGTACACGAGATAGAAGTCGTCGCCTGTGCGATAGATGTAGCGTAACCGCACGAACGCCGATAGCTGATCGGTGACGCTGCTGTGTTGCATCAGCGAGTCGAACAGCACGCGCTCCGAGAACGACATATTGGCGCGCAGCCGCACCAGGTGGGTGTCGAAGCTGCCGCCGGGGAGGTGGATGCGGTTGAAGCTGTAGGTGGGGTTGAGCGTGAAGCGCTCGCTGAAGCGGAAGCTGGGACCGCCACCGATCCCGAAGCGCGTGCCGTCGTAGAACTCGCCCAGATTGAGGGTCAGGCTGCCACTCAGGGCACGGCGACGAGCGGTGCGCAGCGTCATATCACCTTCGGTCCAGGAGTAGACACCGATCGGAATGGTGACGTTCTCATCGATCGGAAAATCGAAATCCAACAACTCATGGTTGCGGTTGAGACGAAAGCGGACGGTGTCACCGGACTCGAGATCGAACTGCGTGCTCAGGGCGCCACGCCGCGAGACCAATCGGCCACTGGTGTCGGTGATGCGCTCGAACGAGGGGCTCACCGATACCCGCCGCAGAAACTGCCAACTCGGTCGCGGCGACCAGCGTCCCTGGTAGTTGTAGCGCACGATGTCCTGCCGCAGGATGAAGCCGAGATCGCTGTCGAAGTCGGCGGCCACATGGGTAACATCGCCGCCGAGTCCCCAGGCGTCGGTATCCCACCCGGCGCTGAGCTGCCCCACCCAGGAGGTACCTTCGACATCGTTATCCTGACCGCCGGCCACGAACCCTGATAGGAACAGATGGTCGAAGACCGTGAAGTCAGCATCAACGCCGAAGACGCGATTGTATTGCCCGTTGGGGCCCTGAACGTTGGTGACCAGCGCGCCAACACTCGACCGGTCGAAGACATCCTGCTTCCAGCGGAACGCGGCGAAGTTCTGACCGGCACCGAACTGCGAGTCACGCGTCTGTACGTTGACGAATCCGACGTTGCCGCTACCGAGCTTGCCGGTCAGCTTGCCGCCGAAGCGAATGGGAACCGGCTCACCCTCCGGGCCGAGGCCAATACGGCGCGAGAAGAACAGCAGCGCCAGCGGCGGCTGTCGCTGGAATCCGCCGCCGCCACCCGATCCCTCACCCGCACCGCGCCGCGGCAGCGTACCGAATGTGAAGCTGTTGGCGGCCTCGAGAAAGAACTCCCGCTGCTCCGGAAAGAACAGCGAAAAGCGCGTCAAGTTCACCCGCTGGGTGTCTGCCTCAACTTCGGCAAAGTCGGTGTTGACGGTCAGGTTGGTGGTTAGGCTGGGGGTTAGCTGTACCTTGAAGACCTCGATGCCGATGTCGGCCCTGCCGCCAGACAGCGGGTCCTCCCGCTGCTGGAAGGAATCGTGCCCGCCGGTGGCGAACGGCTTGAGGCGGAACCGATCGGTGAGCGCCAGGTTCTGCAACCCGACAAGATGGCCGTATTGAGAGACCGCCCGCGCGTCGTAGTCGCGGCCGCTATTGTTCCAGTTGATGCGCTCTTGCGTGCGCGCGATCACGCGGTTGAGCTCGATTCCCCAGACATTGCTTCCGGCGGGATAGCGAAGGGCAGAGAACGGGATGGCAAACTCTGCTTCCCAGCCGCGCTCGGTGATGCTCGCGGCGGCCTCCCAGGTCTCGTCCCAGCTGAAGTTGAACTGGCTCTCGTCACGCACCGTGAAGTCGAACTTGGTGCCGAGCGGGTTGACCACGAAGCCGAAGGCGTTGCGATGATCGTGGAACGTGTCCAGATTGACCACCACCCAGTCATCTGCCTGCATCCACACGTCGCGGCGCATCTCGGTAGCGACGATCCTGTCGGGCTCGTCGTCGTAGTTGATCCAGCCGACATACAAGGTGTCGTCGTCGTACAGAACGCGCGCCTCGGTGCGCTTGGTAGGCGACGCTCCGGCGACCGGATCCTTCTGCAGGAAGTCGCTCACTACGTCCGCCAAGTCCCACGGCCCATCGTCGATCCGCCCATCGAGAACGGGCGGTGTGTCCGTCCACGTCGCTACCGTGCGTTTGCCGTCGATCGGCAGGTCGAGTGACGCTCCCGAATCCGGGCCGGCATCTGCTCGTAGCGCCACGTCGGGCGCGGGGAGGTTCAGGTTCCCGGCTGCGTTCTCGAGCGGCAGCACGGGGTCTGCTGTCACCGGCACTGGGCCATTCGCGGTGGAAGGCCCGAGGGCGGCGCTCGGCGTATCGAGCAACGGCGCCGCAGGTGTTGGCGCCAATACCGGGACACCTGTCTCGCCAGGCTCAACCATGCGGACCGGAACGCTCCGACGCGGCGTCTGCCGTCCACCGGCGGCCGACTCGCCCGGGCGAACGAGGCGCACCGGGATCTGCCGGCGGCGGCGCTCTTGCTCGTCGCGCTCTTGCTCGGCAACCACGACCGGGCTGACAAGCAAGACGGCGATGGTCGTGAGGATCAGAGCCTTACGCAACCGTGGGTCACGTCCTGCACTACCGACTGCACTGGCTGATCGCACTAGCACGCCGTGGCGGAAGTACGGCCTTCTAGCGTCGTTCAAAGCTCGAGGGGCTAGGCTACATACGGGGTGGGTTGCTACCGGGCACAGTGTGCCCAATCTAGCAGAGTCGACCCGCAGGTGATTAGAAGCTGCGCCCGTTGCCACCACACCAACGGTCAGCTACGGACAAACCGGGCAACAGTCTGTAGCGCAAGCAGGCGAGCCGGGCCAATACCGACTACTCGATTGCCGAGATCTGGTCGAACAGCTGGGATCTGAAATCGGGTTGGGCGGTAGCAAACGGAGAGTGCAAGGGAAGAACTCGGAACAACTGGAGGTGCGAAGCCCACAGCGATCAGCAGAGCATCCTGCTTGACAACCTGCACCGGTTCGTGTGTTTCATCTGGGCACCGTCCTACAAAGGCTGCGACACTCGGAGGCCCGACGGACACCATGAGCTACGCGAGCCTGCACACACGCCGCCGTTTCCTCCGCTACCTGGCAACCAGCCCGCTGCTCGCTGGCGGCGGGTGGCGCGGACGGACGGGTCCTGAATCGATGCCGCCGCACCTGGGCGACGAGACGGTGGCAACGATCGCTCAGTGGGTAAGCGAGCAGGGCCGCGTCGTGTACTCGCCCGAGGAGGCGGTGAACGTATTCGACTTTGAGGCCACCGCACGCCGAAACGTGCCGCCGGCCCACTTCGCCTATATCGCGACCGGGGTCGACAACGAGGTGACGCTGCGCGCCAACCGCGAGGCAATCCTGCGCCAGCAGCTTCGCGCCCGCCACCTCGTCGACGTGGCCGACGTCGATCTGTCGACCGAGATCTTCGGGCGGCGCTGGGAGACGCCGATCGTTGTCCAGCCGTGCGGTAGTCAGAAGGCGTTCCACCCGGAAGGCGAACTTGCCGTAGCCAGGGCGGCGCGCGCGCGGGGGCATCTGCAGACCCTCTCGACCGTCACCACGTCGTCCGTCGAGGAGGTCAACGAGGCGCGCGGGGAACCTGTGTGGTACCAGCTGTACCCCTCCAACGCGTGGTCCGTGGCGCAAGGCCTGCTGCGACGCGCCGAAGCAGCGGGATGCCCGGCCGTGGTGCTCACCGTCGACCTCCCGGCCGGCACCAACCGCGAGACCCTGGCGCGTGTCAGGCAGACCGATCCACGAGACTGCAGCGTCTGCCACGTGACCGACGGCGACTACGCTGACTACGTGCGTCGCAAGCCGATGTACGACGGGCTCGATCTCTCGGAGATCGCCCGGGGAGCTAACGCCATGCTCACCTGGGACCTGGTCGACCGCATCAAGGACACGATCAGCGTGCCGTTGCTGCTCAAGGGCATCGTCACGCGTGAGGACGCGGAGATGAGCCTCGAGCATGGCGTCGACGGTATCGTCGTTTCCAATCACGGGGGTCGCGCCGAGCCTTCCGGACGCGCCACCATCGACAGCTTGCCCGAGGTGGTCGACGCCGTTGCCGGGCGTGTGCCGGTCATCGTCGACAGCGGCTTTCGACGCGGCACCGACATGCTCAAGGCGCTGGCCATCGGCGCCGACGCGGTGGGCATTGGCAGGGCGTACCTGTGGGGCCTCGGGGCGTTCGGCGAGGCTGGCGTCGATGCGGTTCTGGGAATGCTACGCGCCGAGCTGACACGCTCCATGCAGCTGATCGGGGCACCTTCGCTGGAGGCTCTGAATCGCTCCTTCCTGGTTCGATAGGTCAGGAAGGCAATCCCATCTCGGCGGCGGCGCGCAAGTCGGGGTCGAATTCGGGATTGGGTTCGGTGGGAAGGAACGCATCGGTATCCTCCCACCAGGCGCGCAGCATCGCCTCGAGCTCGGCGAAGATCTCGGGCTCCTGGTTTACGAGATTCTCTGACTCGCCCTGGTCAACCGAGAGGTCGTATAGCTCCCACCGATCGTCTTCGAAGAAGTGGATGAGCTTGTGGCCGCCGCGGCGGATCGCGCTCGCTGGAGTTGTACGCCACGGGCCCGATACCGACGCGTCACGCTGTAGGTAGGCAGGGAAATGCCACAGGAGCGGACGGTTGGACAGCGCTTCGACCGTGCGGTCGTC
>DASCOT010000115.1:0-25860 GCA_036012155.1 Acidobacteriota bacterium | reverse complement strand
CTATGCCGACCATCACGATTCCCTCTAGCGCATAGTGGTGGATCGCCTCCTGCGTGCTCATCGCTGCGTTCACCATGCTCACGCCGCCGGCCAGCAGAACCACGTCAGCCCCGGCTAGGCGTCCGGCACGGTAGGTGCGGCCGCTGATCACGCGCTCGTGCTCGACCTCGGCGACGGCCAACAGCGGATCGAGCTCGGACTGCATTGCAGTGATGACCAGCCAGCGGGGAGCATTGTCCACCCGCGTGTGGTGGGCGCCTGCTTCCGTCCCCCTTGGGGCAACTGCCCCCTGGGACGCCGGCGCCGGACCCGTGGCACGCTGCTCACTGGAGCAACCGGAGATCGCCAGAGCGAGCGCCGTGATCAGCATCGCGCAACGTCTCCCGGCTTCAAGCACTTCGTTCCCCCACGAAACGCTATCGGGCGTGATCACCCCGACTTCCCAGACTCGCTTCCTTTACTTCTTGGACCAAAGCCTGGAAGAGAATGCCGATGTCCTTACTGGCTTGGCGGAGCCTCTGCGACACAATCTTGCCGAGTCGTCGATAAACCACCACCGCGTGCTCGGGAAAGGCATCGGCGAACCGTTCGAACGCCTCTCGATCGAGCTTGAGCAGTTGGCAGTCGGTGTCGGCGATCGCCGTCGCCGACCACAGCTACGAGTCGAAAAGCGACAGCTCTCCGAAACACGCCTGCTCCTCGTTGAGCGTCGCAACCGTGTACTGCTCGCCCGCCGGTATCTTGGTGTCGATTCGCACTGTGCCGCTCAACATCATCAACATCGAATCTCCCTCATCACCTTCTCGGATGATGACGTTGCCCGATGTGAAGCTGACGGCCCGAAAACAATCGGACAGAAACGCCACGGCGCGCTCGTCGGTGCTCAAGAAGCTGAAGAGCTCCGAGGACCGAATGCAGTCGGCGACTTCGGCTGGTCGGATAGTCATACGCCCTCCGCTCTCAATGCCCGGTCGACGATCCCACCCTCTGGATGAGGATCGCCACGCTGTGCTGCGGAACAACGTAGTCGTCGGCAGGATTGAGCACCGGCACATGCGGCTCAACATTCTTGACGCGGCGCAGATTCTCCACCAGCTGCGAGATGTCCGGCGTGCGTTGCGCCTCGCGCAAAGCCTCGTGCTTGCGCTGCTGAACGTTGCCAGTGTTCTCCACCAACCCGACCAACAGCGATCCGTCGGTCTCGACGTAGTGTTGCCGAAGCTCGCGAAACGGGCGGCCGACAAACTGTGATGAGAATGACGCCGTAACCAAGCCTCCCCCCGACTCGCCCGTCATCAGCGCGTAGAAAATGCCGGAGATCCCGGTCCCCACAGCAGCGTTGGCCAGCAGCACGCGTGAGTTGTGCTGCGTGAGGATCATCTCGTCGGCGCCGGCAGCTTCGAGCTGTTGCTGGTACTTGGGATCGAGCAGCTCGGCACACACATAGGCTTCCGGTGCCAACTCGGCCACCGTCATCACCGTCATCACGGTGCGTGCGTCGGCCTCGGCGGGAGAGTGCGTCCCAGTGTCGTCGGCAAGCACCAGAATACGGCGGGCCTAGGCGACGTTGGCGCGCGCCAACACCGCCTCCTCCAGCGGATCACCGTTGACGAAATGCAGCTGTTGAAGCTCCGCCTGACTGCGCACCGCCTCCACCTTGTCGGGGGCTACCGAGGCAATGAGCACGAACTGCTCGAGCCGCAGTGACGAATCGATCGCCACCAGGTCGCGTAGCAGTGCGTCCAGCGCCGCCTTCCACCCGCATATCACGAAGTGGTTCTTGAGCTTCGACAGATCCGTCATTCCCCTTCCTTCCCTCAAGCTGCGCTCCACCCACGCTGACGCGATCCGACCCGTTAGCAATGCCGCCATCACCACGCCGGCGAAGGCCAGGCCGATACCGATAACGCGTCCGGCGAAGGTGGCCGGCACGCGGTCACCATACCCGACGGTCGTCAAGGTAACGAATGCCCACCAGACAGCATCCGAAATCGATTGCAGGCCAGCGTTCTCGCCACGCTCGACGAGCATCGCGGCGCCCCCGCCAACCAGGGCGGTCACAACAATCGCCACGGCAATGCGAAGGATTCCGGATTGCAGCAGATAGGCCATGAGAACCGCCCTTACGACCTTTCGTGAACACGCGCTGCGCCCTAGAGCCGCCTTGGCAGCGCGCGCTGTTTGATTGTGCCCGCTATCGGCCGCTACCGACAGCCGTAGGCGAATGCGCCCGCCGGTTAGCGGTTGATGATTCGTGCGACGCAGCGTCGGCGAGCCGAACCTTCAGAATCTTACAGCCGCTCTGCAGATCGAAGGGGTGCGTGTGATAACCGCGGCGAACGCGCCTCGACCGCAAGAAATAGCCCTCGTCGGGCAAGCTCCCCTGGGGTCGGCGACTGGCGTGGCCGCGCCGACTTCTACGCCTTTTTGTGGCGACGGTCGAAACGCAGCGGCATTTCACTGGTACTCTATGAGCACACGTCGAAGCTGTGATGGACGGCGAGTGATTCTCAGCTCGCTTGCTACAAGTTAAGCGAACAGTGCCGATGGTCGGCGCCACACCCGTATCCAGCAGCATTCGCAATTGTAAGGAAGAGCAGCAATGGCCGTAGGCACCGTCAAGTGGTTCAACGACACCAAGGGCTTTGGGTTCATCGCGCAGGAGGGCGGCGAAGACGTCTTCGTCCACCAGACCGCGATCACCATGGAAGGGCACCGGACCCTCATGGAGAACCAGAAGGTCGAGTTCGACATCCAGCAAGGCCCCAAGGGGCTGCAGGCTGCGAACGTCCGCGTTCTGTAAATAGCCTGCCGCTGTCTCGGGCCGACCCGGTCCGGAACAGCTGAAGTACAACGGCGCCGTACCCGCTTTCGCGCGGGGCGGTGCCGTTTTTTTCGGGCCTTCAGACCCGGTTAACCGGTACTGCGAGTCAGGCTGGGGTCCACTTTCGAATGATCCTGGATGCCCTTCGCCAACAGATACGCCCCGACGGCCAGCGGAAACACCGGCCACCAGCTCTCGATCCAATCGAGCGACAAACCAAGTAATGTGTTCGACAAGGCCACGACGCCGAACAACACGAGGATGGCCCCACCAACGATCGAGCCACCCGTCGACGGCATCTGGAAGTTCTCGGGCATCTGAATCAGCTCCGTGCCCGACGCCGCGTGGTTGTACAGAGCCGCCAATCGACCGGCATCGATGACATTGAACAACCAGAAGAAGAAGGTCGCCATTCCGGGAATTGGCTCGAGGCTGTAAGGGGCGTTGTTCGCCACCATCAACAGCATCAGAAACACGCCGCCCAGCAGGAAGCCGCGCGTGTAGTAGCCCACGTAGACCTGGCCAAGACCGGGCGCAACGGAGAGGATTGCCGCCAAGCGTGGTGACTTCTGCCGAGGATCGAAGAGCTGTCGTGGCTCAAAGGAAGGTGCGGGTTGTTCCATCATTCTGCTCTCTTGCCTGGTCACCACTGTCGAAAAGCACTCGCGCCCAGCGACGCAGGCTATCGATCGAGTCGATGACGGGTTTGACGTGAACTCGCCAAGACGTGGCGATCCGTTCTTCGCCGGCTCGACGCCAGCACTCTGTGATATCGCTCAGGTGCTCTCTGGGGATTCCCCGCGGTTCACAGATGTCGGCATGGGCGGCGAACCGCTGCGCAGTCTCTGTCAACGTGCGGCGGCCGGCGCTGTGGAGCCATGAGGCGCCGTTAGCCACGGCGTGTTGCACCTCGATGCGCTGCCGACCGAGCTCGCTCAGCAGTCGCGGCGCCACCTCGCCGAGTGGGGCACCAGGGAACCCGACCACCAAGAACAGCGCCAACGTCCCGGCGTACGCCCCTTCCAGCGCCAACCGCGGCCGGCGCGCAAAGCGCTCCCACGGCGACCGGCGCTGTGGAGCGTGCGTAGTCACGGCCAACACACCGTCGACGAAGCCGTCTTCCGGCTCGGATTCCACCAATCTGGGCAACTCGAGCCGAAGGCGCTCGAGCGCCCGGGCCAGGGCGCTGCATTGCGGGCAGCAACCGAGGTGTAAATCCAGCGCCTCGTCCACCTCACTCAAGGTTGCGCCGGCACGCTCGCTGCTCAGCTCCTGGACACGAGCGCACACAGGGCCGCTCGTGACCGCGAGAATTGATGACGTCAGGTCGGCCGGCTCGACGATCGACGTCCCGTCCTCTATGACCACCGTCTGCAGAGCACGGCACGCTTCGCAGTCGGCCACATGGGCGCGCATCGTCTCTCTGTCGACAGGGCTCAGAGCTCCCTCGAGCTGCTCGATCAACGCCGCCTCGAACCGCGGACAGTCCATCGGTCAGATTCCGAACGAAGGGTCGAGCTCGAGCACTCGCCGGGCGAGCTCGAGGCGGGCTCGATTGGCGCGCGCCTTGACGGTACCGAGCGGAATCGACAACAGGTCGGATATCTCGCGCTGCTTGAGCCCCTGAATCTCCTTGAGGAGAATCATCTCCCGATTGATTGGGCTCATCTGATCGATCGCTCGCCGCATGACGTGGCGTCGCTCACCGCTGATACTGCTGGCTTCCGGTCCGGGAGCCGAGTCGGGCCCCGCCAACTCATCGTCGACCAACGCTCCGCCCAACGCCGGTCGCGCCTTGAGGTACCGCAGACGATCGATGCTGGCATTGCGTGCGATCCTCACCGCCCAGGCCAGGAAGCTGCCGCCCCGGTTGAAGCTCGAGAGCCCCTTATAGATGTGCACGAACGTCTCCTGTGCAACGTCGCGGGCCTCCTCGGGGTCGCGGAGGTAGTGGTGTGCCACGGCGAACACCCGTCCTTGGTAGCGACGCACGAGCGCTTCCCAGGCAATCTCGTCACCCGCGCGGCACCGACTCAGCAGCGTCTGGAGCTCCACCACACACCTTCCATTGCTCGTCCGACAACGACGCCACGTTTCGCCACCGCCGACCGATGCCAGCGATTCTCATCAGCACTAACGTGCCTACGGCGAAATAGTTCGGTCGACGAGTCGACCGAGGCGCGCGCGCCCAACATCTCCATCAGCCCGACTCCGGAAATCAGGAGCTAAACATCGGAAAATACAGCGTGTATCGTGACGATGAGCTTCCGGGGACTCGCGGGTCAAGGTTGCCTCGATGGTTCGCTTTCCGTTGCTCGCTGCCGAACCCGCGTGGTCGGGTTATCGATACTGCAGGAGGTTCGATGTTCTCGAGACAGGACCGTCACGTGCGCGTCCACTTGACCGTCGGGGTGGCGCTGCTGCCGCTCCTGATTCTCACCCTGGCCGCGTGCGGCGGCACCAACGACGGTACCGCCGACAACGCCGAGCCGTTGGGTACCGAGGAAACGAGCGCTGCCCCCCGCGCATTCTTTGCCGAACCGGCCAGTGGAGCTACGCTCCAGGCACCCGTACACCTGGTGTTCGCGCCGAGAACTACATTATCGAGCCCGCCGGCGACGAAACCGTCCACCCCGGCGCGGGCCACATGCACATAGGCGTCGACACGCAGTGCCTGCCGGCCGGAACGGTCATTCCCAAAGCCAGCCCTTGGGTCCACTTCGGTGATGGCTCGATGGAGATCGATGTAGACCTGAGGCCAGGCGAGCACACGATTGCTCTGCAGATCGGCGACGGCGAGCATCGCACCCTCGACGAGCCCGGCCTTTGCAGCACGATCACCTTCACCGTCGAGTAACCGAAGGTGGGCGGAGCTCGGCCGCGCCCTGCGACGCTGGTCGTTCCTACGCTTGAAGATCGGGTTCCGCCGCCGGAGACTACACCGCTCTCAGACGACTCTGACGTGGCCGATACCGGAGGGAGAGCTGGACATTACGGCAAACAACCCGCGCGGCGAGTATATTCTGTGACGCTCCTCTGGTGTTTCGACCGTAATCCTGTTAGATCATTATGGGCCGAAGGTACCAGGAGACGGCTGCGAACGAACCACATGCGGACCCGCCGCTGCGCGACACCTCGTTGCGTCGTTGGTGCGGACGCGTTTGGCTGCAACGAGGTGACTTTCTATGTCTGAGGTGGAGATCATCACCGACGCCGATCCGGCCGTTTCCCGGAGGAACTTCATAAAGGGAGTGATCGCGAGCGGTGCTGCGGTGTCATCCGCGGCCTATCTGTTCCGTGGCGCCGGAACTGCCACCGCGCAGGGCGCTGCGGGCGCCGTTGAGCGTCTCGTAACGCTGACCGTCAATGGTCAGCAGCGACGGGTCGATATCCTGCCGCAGGAAACACTCGCCATGACCCTGCGCTACAAGCTCGGGCTCACCGGCACCAAGCTCGGGTGCGACCGCGCCGAATGCGGCGCCTGCACCGTGCTGCTCGACGGCGTGTCCCACTATTCGTGCTCGGTCCTCACCCACAGTGTCCGCGGGCGCGAGGTGGTGTCGATCGAAGGGCTTGCCAGCGCCTCCGGTGAGCTTCACCCGGTGCAGCAGGCGGTCGTCGACGGCGGCGGCTTCCAGTGCGCGTTCTGCGCCCCCGGGTTCATCATGAGCATGGTGGAGATGGTTGACGAGAACCCGGCCCCGAGCCGCGAGGAGGCGGCCCACGCCCTGTCCGGCAACCTCTGCCGGTGTTGCGATTACCACAAGATCCTCGATTGCGCCATGGAGGCCGCTCGCTATACCCGCGACGGCGTTCCGGCGGAGGCCGACTGATGGCAGGCCGCTGGAAGCTCATCGGTGAGGACATCGCCCCACCTGACCTGGTCGCCAAGATCACTGGCAAGGCGAGGTTCGCGGAGGATTTCCGTGCCGAAGGCATGTTGTTTGCCAAGATCCTTGCGAGCCCCATGCCCCACGCTCGGGTGACGCGGATCGATGCGAGCGCCGCGCTGCGAATACCCGGTGTGGAAGGCGTGATCACCGCTGAAGACCTTCCCGCCACCGACAACCCCTACGCCGAGCGCGCCCTCACTATGGAACCTCTGTACGAGGGCGAGGCCATCCTCGCAGTGGCAGCGGTCGACGAGACCACGGCAGCCGATGCGATCGAACGTATCGAAGTCGATTTCGAGCCGCTGCCCTTCGTCGTCGACCCGCTCGATAGCCTGCGTCCCGCCGGCCCGGATGCCCGGGTCGGGGGCAACTCGTTCGTGCGCGAGGAAGGCGAGACGCTCCTGCGTTCGATCAAGTGGGACGCCCAGGCGTTCGAAACGAACGACGGTAAGCTCCCGACGGGCGAGGTCAATGCAGAGTGGGAGATGGGCGATCTCGAAGAGGGCTTCGCGGAGGCCGACTTCATCCTCGACGAGACCGTCGTCCATCAGTCGTTGACGCACCATCCTCTCGAGCCGCGCAGCTGCATGGCGTACTGGCAGAATGGCAAGCTGTACCTGCACGCCTCGACGCAGAGCACCATGCGCACTACCGGTGCCGCAGCGCGTGGCGCAGGGATCGACGCCGACGACCTCGTGTTCGTCGCGGAGTACTGCGGCGGCGGTTTCGGCAGCAAGATCGGCGGCACCGTCAACATGCCGATTCCGGCAATGCTGGCACGCAAGACCGGCAAGCCGGTCCTTTACCGCGTAACCCGCGCCGAAGAGAACTACATCGGCCGCGCCCGCTGCGGCTTCCAGGCACAGGTCAGGATGGGTTGGCGCGCCGATGGCCGGCTCACTGCCCTCGACCTGTTCATCGTGCAAGACAACGGGCCGTACGGTCGTCAGGGCGATATGTTCACCGCCGGCTCGATCGGAGCGCTGGCTTATACACCCCTGACCATGCGCTTTCGCGGCGTCACAGTGCTTACCAACACGCCGCCGCGATCGGCCCAGCGCGCCCCCGGCGGCGCACAGGTGGTGGCCATGCTCGAGCCCCTGATGGATCGAGCTGCCCGCGAGCTCGGAGTCGACAGGGTGGCGATGCGCCGCATCAACGCCGCCGACAAGGACACCAAGTTCGGGCCAAACCAGACGGCAGTGACCAGCGCCTTCGTTCGCGAAGCGATCGATCTGGGCGCCGACCTCTTCGACTGGGATGCGAAGAGCCAGCTGAGCGGTCAACGCAGCGGCACCAAGGTGACCGGCGTCGGGATGTCGGTAAGCCCGTTCATCGGCGGCAGCATCGGCTACGACGGCATCGCCATCCTCAAAGAGGACGGCAAGCTCCACGTCCACCAGGGCATCGGCAACCTCGGGACGCACTCGGTCGCCGACACGGCCCGTGCCGCTGCAGAGGTCCTGGACATGCCGTGGGAACAGGTAGAAATCGTCTGGGGTAGCACCGCTCGCAATATGCCGTACAGCTCTATTCAAGCCGGCAGCATGACAGCCCATGCGCACACGCGCGCTAATTACGCCGCCGGGTTGGATGCCAGGCGCAAGCTGCAGGAGATCGCGGCACGCGATCTCGGCGGTTCGGCGGGCGACTACGAGGTCGGCGGCGGCCGCGTGTTCCAGCGCGGCAACCGATCACGGTCGATGTCCTTCTCCGCCGCCGCGCGCCGCGCCGTGGCGCTCGGCGGCGAGTTCGACGGGCACGAGCTTCCCGAGGACATCAACGACTTCACCGTTCAGTCTGCGACGGCGCTGGCGGGACAGGGTCTGATGGGTGTGGCCAAGGACAATTTCCCCCGCGAGGGCTCGACGTACTCGTGGGTCATCGGCTTCGCCCGTGTCGAGATCGACGTCGAGACCGGCGAGACCAACATCGTCGAGTACGTCGGCACGACGGACTGTGGGACCATCCTGCATCCGCGTAGCCTCGGCGCGCAGATCTACGGCGGCAGCATTCAGGGATTCGGCATCGCCCGCAGCCAGAAATGGGTCTACGATTCGCAGTGGGGCGTGCCTTTCACCAAGGGCTTCCACATGGCGAAGCCACCGACGATGCTGGATATTCCGCTCGACGTGCAGTGGGGGGCGGTCAACGAGCCCGATCCCTACAATCCTGTTGGCTGCAAGGGAATCGGCGAGCCCCCCGTCGGCGCCGGCGCCGGCGCGGTCGCTTGCGCCATCCAAGATGCGCTCGGGGCGGCCGCCTTCAACCGAACGCCGATTACTACCGAGATGATCATGGCTGAGCTCGAAGACATTCCGGCGCCGTTCCGCCAACCTACCGCTCACCTATAGGACGGAGGAAGAGACGATGGCGATGATTCGCGACATGATGCCGACTTTCGACCTCTTTCAACCGGGTTCGGTAGGCGACGCGGTCGCCCTGTTGGATCGATACGGGTCCGATGCCTGGACCATGGGGGGCGGCCTCGACACCTTTGAATGGCTCAAGGAGCGCATCCGACGCCCGGCGGTCGTCGTCGATCTCGGATCGATCTCGGAGCTTCGCGGCGTTCGCACGACCGACGACGGCATCGAGATCGGCGCAATGACAACGCTCACCGAGGTCATTGCCGACGACGCGGTCACCACCGGCTTCGGCCTGCTTGCCACGGCAGCAGGCGTGGTGGCAACGCCGCAGATCCGCAACCAGGGAACGCTCGGCGGCAACCTAGCGCAAGACGCGCGGTGCTGGTACTACCGTGGCGGCTGGCCATGCTATCGAGCTGACGGCAACATCTGCTATGCCGACACGCCGACGTCCATCAACCGCGAGCACGCGTTGTTCGGGGCTGACCGATGCGTCGCCGTGAGCCCGTCCGATACGGCCCCGGCGCTGGTCGCCCTCGACGCCAAGATGGTGATCAACAGTACGTCGGGCGAGCGCCTCGTCGACGCCGAGGACTTCTTCATCGGGCCCGGCGCCGACATCACCCGGATGACCGTGTTGGAGCCGAGCGATCTGCTGACCAGCATCCGCATCCCGGCCACCTGGGCCGGTGCTCGGTTCTACTTCGAGAAGGCCCGTGATCGACAGGCATGGGATTTTCCATTGGTCAACATCGCTTCAGCGATGGAGGTCAGTGACGGCGTCATCCAGCGAGCACGCGTCGTGGTGAACGCCGTGTCGTGTGTGCCCATGAGGCTCACCAACGTCGAGGAACAGATTCGCGGCGAGCGGGTTAGCGAGGAGCTCGCCGAAGCGGCGGGCGAAGTCGCCGTGCAAGGCGCGCGTCCGCTGGTGCACAACCGCTACAAGATCCCGCTGATGAAGAATCTCGTGAAGCGGGCTATCCGCGACGCGCAGGCCTGAGGGCGACGCCGATGGACTTGCTGCAGTGGGAGCAGAACCCGTGGGGCCAGGAAATCCTCGTTCGCATCTCCTGGAGCCTATTCTGGATCGCCCTCTCCGCCGGCGTGGTGTTCGTCGTGGCACACCTGGTTTTCCGCACGACCCTCGGGCCAAGGATCAAAGCGTCAGCCGCCGCGGCAGCAGACCAATCCAGCGCGACAGCGAGTGTGCCCGAGCAGGTGATGCGCCACTCCTCGGCATCGCGGTGCTTCCACTGGTTGATGGCGGTTTCCATGCTCGTGCTGCTTGTCACCGGGTTTGCGCCGGTTGTCGGCATCCAGTTCGCGTGGGTAACGATCCACTGGGTCGCCGGGTTGGCGCTCATCGCCTGTGTGCTGTTTCACATCGTGCATGCCTCGGCACGCGGCACCCTGCGTTCGGTGGGATTCGAGAGCACCGACGTCGAGGACGTCCGGCGTAGAATCCGCCGGGCCCTGGGCCGACCGACCGAGCAGCCTGCCAAGAATCCGAAGTACCCGCTTCCCAACCGCCTGTACCACCACGCCGTGGTGCTGACAACGGTAGCGGCAATCGGCACCGGGGTGCTCATGATGTTCCGCGTCGAAACGCCGTTCTTGGCGCGAAACCCGTACATGTTTGCCGAGCAGACCTGGGGCTGGGTGTACGTCCTTCATGGTCTTGGCTCGGTGGGGCTGGTGACGCTGGTCATCTCGCACGTGTACTTCGCCGTGCTTCCTGAGAAGCGCTGGATGACGAGATCCATGGTCCGGGGCTGGATCGGCCGCGACGAGTATCTCGAGCATCACGATCCGGCGCGTTGGAGCATTAGCGGGCCGGAGCCCGGCGGCGATACCGACTCGGCGTGAGCTCGTTGGCCGACCACGAACACAGGTGGGATTCCGGTACTATCGTTCTGCCAACCGGCACCCACTTGCGGCGCTGATCCCGACGCCAGACACCGAGTCCCGCCGATGAACGACCTGCAGCGACACATTGATACGCTCGAGGAAAGCTACGAGTTCATGCTCGCCTATGCGGCGCAGGGGCTCGAGGGTGACCAGGGAAGCAAGTCCGGTGGCCAGCTGCGTGAGTTCCTGCAACGCTCGGTGACCGCGCTCACCGCGCTGCCCGGGGTCGCGGCCGCCCACGCGCCGAGCGCCAATGACACGGCAACAGAGGCCTACGCCGACTTCATGACGGTGCTCGAGAGCGACGCACGCAGTAGCCGCGCGGCCATTCAACTAGTGCTATCACAGCAGACCATCAGCTCACAGTTGGTCGACAACCTCAACGCATCGATCCATCTGCGTGCCATGCTCACCGATCTGTTTCTCCTCGACGAGCTGCTGAAGCTGAGCGCCGAGTAGCAGGGTATCCGCCGATGGCTCACCGGGAGCTGCCCGTACCGCGGCTGGACCTACCTGAGGAAACGCTCCAGGAACGCTTCGACGCGCTCCAGGAATCGCTCGTTCCGCTGTGGAAGTCCATTTCGCACCTTTCCCAGGAAGAGCAGACGATCGTCGTCGTGCCGTCGGTCTCGGTCGATTTCGCCCTGCGACCCTCCGAGATGCAGGCGTATGAGGAACGGCTGCTCTTCTTACTGTTGCTGCTGCGGCAGCCTCGTGCGCGCATGGTCTACGTAACCGGCCAGCCTGTCTCCGAAACGGTGATCGACTACTACCTCGCCCTGCTGCCCGGCCTGATACCGAGCCACGCACGGGCCCGTCTGTCCATGCTTTCCGTGGGGGACGCCGATCCGATTCCACTTACCCACAAGGTGCTTCAGCGTCCGAGATTGATCGAACGCATCAAGCATCTCGTAGTCGACCCGCAGCGCGCCCATCTGGTGCCGTTCAACACCACGTGGGCAGAGCGCGACTTGGCGCTCCGACTCGGAATTCCGATGTACGGAAACGATCCGCGCCACGAGCACCTCGGATCCAAGAGCGGCGGGCGGCAGCTGTTCAAGCAGGCCGAGGTCCCCTGCCCCATGGGGTTCGAACACCTCCGATCCCTAGAGGACATCGTCGGCGCGATCGTCGAGCTCAAGACGGCAGATCGCGAGTGCCCGGCAGCGATTGTCAAGCTGGAGGCATCGGTATCCGGCGAGGGCAATGCTCAGATCGACCTCTCAGGCATCGGGACCGACCCGGCCGACATCGAGCGCCGGATCCAGGAGATGACCACCGAGATGGTGGGCCTGTCAGCCGATGACTATCTCGCCAAGTTCGCCCGAGTCGGCGGCATTGTCGAGGAGCGCATCGTGGCGGATGGCGTGCTGAGCCCGAGCGTGCAGCTACGCATCACCCCGCTCCGCGAGGTGCAGCTGTTATCGACACACGATCAGCTCCTCGGAGGTCCCACCGGGCTCAGCTTCCTCGGTGCGCGGTTCCCGGCCAATGACGCCTATGCGTCGATGATTGCTCGGGAGGCACTGAAGATTGGCCAGCTGATTGCAGACGAAGGGGTCATCGGACGCTTCGCAGTCGATTTCCTCACCGCCAAACAGGACGGCGATTGGAAGGCGTGGGCCATCGAGGTGAACCTGCGTAAGGGAGGCACGACCCATCCTTTCCTGACGCTGCAGTTCCTGACCGACGGCGAATACGACTGGGAATCCAACGTGTTCCGTACTCGGGCAGGGCAACCTAAGTTCCTTGTCGCAAGCGATCACATGGAGTCGGTCGACTACCGGGTGCTCGAGATCGATGACCTGTTCGACGTCATGGTGGCGCACGGGATCCACTTCGATCACACGCGGCAACGTGGCATCGTGCTGCACATGCTGGCCTGCTTGGGCGACTGTGGCCGCTTCGGCTTGACGGCCGTGGGCGATTCCGCCGACGACGCCGAAGCGCTGTACAAACAGGCGGAAGAGGTGCTGCTCGAAACGGCGCGGCAGGCCCGCGCCGATCAGGGTGTTGCCGGCGACGCCTAAAGGGGGGGCGCCGAGATGATCGAATCCAGCGAGCCAGCCGTCCTGCGGGCCGCTCGACTGGGCCGCGCGCCCGACGCTGCGGTGCTAGAATTTCGCCGCTAGCCGTCCCGGCCCCGTGGAGCCTGAGATGTCCACCGAACACAATAGCGAAGATCTGGTCCTGAGCGAGCTCGCCACCGACGAGCTCGTCGACCAGATGCACGACGATCTCTACGATGGACTGGCTGAAGAGATCGGCGAGGCCACTACCATCCTGCTCGATCGGGGTTGGGATGCGAAGAAGGTGCTCGACGATTCGCTAGTCAGCGCCATGAACGTCGTCGGTGCGGATTTCCGCGACGGGATTCTCTTCGTGCCCGAGGTGTTGATGGCCGCCAACGCCATGAAGGCAGGGATGGCTATCCTTCAGCCGATACTCTCCCAGACGGGCGCCGAACCGGTCGGAAAGATGGTTATCGGCACCGTCAAAGGTGACATCCACGACATCGGCAAGAACCTCGTCGGCATGATGATGGAAGGTGCCGGGTTCGAGGTCATCGACCTTGGCATCAACACCGACGCCGACTCGTACATCGGAGCGCTGACGGAACACCGTCCGGACATCCTCGGCATGTCGGCGCTCCTCACCACGACGATGCCCTATATGAAGGTGGTCATCGACACGCTCAAGGAGCAGGGGCTGCGCGATCAGTTCATCGTCATGGTGGGTGGGGCACCACTCAACGAGGAGTTCGGCCAGGCCATCGGTGCCGACGCGTATTGCCGCGATGCCGCTACGGCCGTTGAAGTTGCCAAGCGACTCGTAGCGGAGCGCCGCGCCTCCTGACCGGGGCGGGCGAGGACAACCGTGCCGGCACGCGTGCTCAACCCGGCTTGCGGAGCTCTCACTACCGAGATCACGGCGCTGAATCGGATGGACGGCTGGTCGCATATCGATCTCTGGTGCCCGCCGCCCGGGCTCCTCGCGGCCGAAGGGGACGTCGCGTGGCACAACTGATCACGATCTACTGGCGCGACATTCCAGCCCAAGTGATCGGCCGCAGCGGCCGAACCCGCGTCAAGGTCGAGCTGTCGGCGAGGTTCTCGCGAGCCATCGACAGCGCGGCCATGCGCGCCGGTCGCGGCGGCAGCGACGAGTACCTCGCCGATTGGCGCCGCGACCGTCAAGCGTGCTCCGGCAACCTCGAGGAGGTGGTGGCCGCGGAGGCCGAACGACTCGAAAACGAGTTCTCGGAAAGCGCGCTACGCACCATAGTCCGCGCCAACGGCCTGGCGCCAACCGACGAGCCATCCCAGTGACCGATACGGTACTCAGCTCCGCCACGCGAGAGGTCACGATCGGATTCAACCGACCGTTCGTGGTCATCGGCGAACGCATCAACCCGACCGGCCGCAAGCTTCTCTCCGCCGAGATGAAGACAGGCGACTACAGTCGGGTCGAGGCCGACGCCGTGGCTCAGGTTGCCGCGGGTGCGACCATGCTTGACGTCAACGCCGGCATTCCGCTGGCTGACGAGCCCGCGATCCTGGCACGCTGTATCGAGCTCGTGCAGGCGGTGACCGACGTACCGCTGTCGATCGATTCCTCGGTGGTCGCGGCGCTAGAGGCCGGCCTCGCTGTCTATCAAGGCAAGCCGCTACTCAACTCGGTAACTGGCGAAGAAGAGCGCCTCGAGACCGTGCTGCCGCTGGTCAAGAAGTATGGCGCCGCGGTCGTCGCGATCTCCAACGACGACACCGGCATCTCCCAGGACATCAACGTGCGTTTCGAGGTCGCCAAGAAGATCGTCGAGCGCGCTGCCGATCACGGCATCCCGGCGAGCGACGTGGTCGTCGACCCCCTCGTCATGCCGGTAGGCGCGATCAACGACGCCGGGCGCCAGGTACTCGAGCTCGTTCGGCGGCTACGTTCCGAGCTCAAGGTCAACACCACGTGCGGCGCCTCGAACTTCAGCTTCGGCCTACCGAATCGACATGGGATGAACGCCGCCTTCGTCGCCAGCGCTATCGGCGCCGGCCTCACCTCCGCCATCACCGATCCACTCGACAGCGGCATCATGCAGGCGGCGCGCGGCGCCGATGTTATCGCCGGTCATGATCCGGAGTGCGGTCGTTGGCTCGCCGCTTACCGCGAGGCGCCGGAGGCCGGCAAGGAACGTCAGCGCCGCGGCCGACGTGCGCGGCGGCGTCCGTGAGCCACAGGTGGCTCAACCCGAAGCACTGATCGTCTTCACCCCCTCCGGGAAGCGTGGGCGATTCGCCCTCGATACGCCGGTGCTCACCGCCGCCCGGCAGCTCGGAGTTGATGTGGACTCCGTGTGCGGAGGACGTGGTATCTGTGGCCGTTGCCAGGTGACGCTGAGCGAGGGCGAGTTCGCCAAGCACGGAATCAGCTCCCAGGCCGATCACCTAACGCCGCTATCTGAGCCTGAGCAACGCTATGCCGAAAAGAGCGGGTTAGCACAGGACCGTAGGTTGAGCTGCCACACACGGCTGCGCGGCGATGTGGTCATCGACGTACCGGCGACCAGCCAGGTACACCACCAGGTCGTGCGCAAGGAGCTCGACGCGCGTGATATCGACCTTGATCCGGTGGTCCGGTTGCACTTCGTGGCCGTTGCAGAGCCCGACATGGACGACCCGGTGGCGGACCTCGAGCGACTCTACGTGGCGCTGGAACGCGAGTGGGAGTTGGCCGATCTGACATGCGATCCGACCGCCTTGCGCCGACTCCAGCCGGCGCTTCGTGGCGGCGAGTGGTCGGTGACCGTCGCCGTCCGCGGAGGCGACGAGATCGTCGGCATCTGGCCGGGATTCATCAACACCGCCTATGGCATGGCCGTAGATGTCGGCTCGACCACCATTGCCGCACATCTCTGTGATCTCTCCACCGGCAAGGTCGCCGCTAGCGCCGGGCTCATGAACCCACAGATCCGCTTCGGCGAGGATCTGATGAGCCGGGTCTCGTACGTGATGATGAACCCCGGCGGCGACCAACAGCTAACCGCCGTGGTTCGCGATGCGATCGCCACACTTGCCACAGACGTATGCGGCGCGGCGGGAGTGTCACCCACCGACGTGCTTGAAGTCACGCTGGTGGGCAATCCGGTGATGCACCATCTGTTGCTCGGCATCGATCCAACACCGCTGGGGACTGCGCCGTTTGCGTTGGCCACCGAGCGCGCCACTACCCTGCCGGCGCGACAGCTCGATCTCGGAGTTCACCCGGGAGCCCGAGCGTACCTTTTGCCGTGCATCGCAGGGCACGTCGGCGCCGATACTGCCGGCATGCTGCTGGCCGAGGCTCCGTACCGCGACGAGGCGATTACCTTGCTGGTCGACGTGGGTACGAACGCCGAGCTCGTGCTCGGGAACCGAGAGCGCCTGGTGGCCGCTTCGAGCCCCACCGGTCCGGCTTTCGAGGGGGCGCAAATAAGCTGTGGACAGCGTGCTGCGCCAGGCGCGATCGAGCGGGTGCGTATCGATCACGACACCTTGGAACCGCGGTTCAAGGTCATCGGCTGTGAGCTCTGGTCGAACGAGCCCGAATTCGGTGAACAGACGCGTGCAACCGGGATCACCGGCGTATGCGGCTCCGGGATCATCGAAGTGATCGCCGAGATGTACCTGGCTGGCATCCTCGACGAGGACGGTGCGATCGATGGAAGTCTCGCCGGGCGCAGCCCCCGGATCGTGCCGGACGGCCGCACCCATTCCTACCTTTTGCATGAAGGCGAGCCCCGGATCGGCATCGTCCAGAACGACGTGCGCGCCGTTCAGCTCGCCAAGGGCGCACTCTACGCTGGTGCCCGCTTGTTGATGGAGCGCCTTGGCGTGGACAAGGTCGATCGAATCCGGCTGGCCGGTGCATTCGGCAGCCTGATCGACGTGAAGTACGCGATGGTGCTCGGCATGATCCCCGACTGCGACTTGAGCCAGGTCTCGGCGGCCGGCAACGCAGCGGGTTCCGGCGCACGTATCGCGCTGCTAGACGCCAGCGCCCGCACCGAGATCGAGACCTGGGTGCGCCGCATCGAGAAAGTCGAGACCGCTGTGGCCGACCGCTTCCAGCATCATTTCGTCAACGCGATGGCCATACCCAACAAGGAAGAGCCGTTCCCCGAGCTCGCCAAAGTGGTGCCGCTGCCGACACCCAAGCAGACCACCGACACCGATCGACGTCCTCGGCGTAGTCGCCGGCGTCGACGCCCACCGACGACCTAGGCGTTCAGCCCCGCGGTGCCCGTCGGCGGCGCCGCTTCTTTCGCGCACCCAGGGCCGCGGCGCCCTGGGGCGCCGCGGGCGGTACCGTCGGCAGCTCCTCCTGTGACTCGAATCCCGACGTGATCAGGCGCTCAAGCTCCGTTACCACAGCGACATCGGTGTCGAGTTGCTGGTACTTGGCCAGGCGTTCCTCAACCTCGTCAGCGGCGCGCTCAGGGAGCTCCTTGCCACCGCGCTTGATCCAGTTTTCGCGGTTTTCCCGGTCGACCACCGGGCTGGTGAGATAGAGTTCCTGTGGCCAGTGCTCGAGCGTATGCTCCGAGGTGATGAGGTGATTCTCGGCCATCAGCTCGTCCGCCAGGTGGGCGACCGACAGGTCGTCCAGAGGCCGGATCTCGCGTACAAAGTGCAGCGCTTGTCCGCACATCTCGTCGTCGAATACGAGCTTCGCGAGACTGAAGACGAGGACGAAATCGAGCATCCCGGGGCCGGATACCGAGTTCACGCCAGCCAGCGCCGCCAGCAGAGCCGACCCGAACGTCTCGGCGCCTGCCTGTGCGTCGAGAAGCTTGCCATCGCTGAGCGCCATGTACGCCTGGGTGGGTAGGTCGAGAGACTTGGCGACGGCGACATAGGCAGTATCCAGATGCAGTGCCTCGATGGCCGCCATCGGCGCGCTCGCCGCTTTCATGTGGAAGGTTGCGGGTGCCCCTCCGAAGATCACCGGTGTCCCGGGTCGAACGATCTGGGCCATCGTCAGCCCAGCGAGCACGTCGATTGTGTGGAAGACCGTCGCCCCGACCATTGTTACGGGTGCGATGAGCCCCATCAGTGTGACCGGAACGATCTCCACCGGAATTCCCCGCTCGGCACAGTCGACGATGTTCTGACACGAATCCTCGCCGTACCGGAAGTTCCCGGTAGCGGTGATCGTGAAGATCGACATCGGACGCGCAATGAGATCGGACGCGTCGTCGCGGAACAGCTGCATCATGTCCGCCATACGGGGCACACCGTGCTCCGTGAAGGCTCCGGTCACCACCGGTTTACGGCTGTTGGTCAAACAAAGATAGAGTCGCCAGGCATCCGAAACTTGCGCCTCGATATCGTCGTTGGTGGAAAACGCCGTAGCGGGATAGGCAACGCTTGCCAATCCATCGCACAACCGGACGTACTCGGCGAAGTCGGTGGAGTTCGCGAGCCTCGTCTCGCCGGTGCGATGGTCGAGAATCTTCAGTCCGCTGGAGCCGGGGGTGAAGTGCACATTGTTGCCACCAATCTCGGTGTACTCAGCGCCGTGCCGGTCAAACAGGGTGAACGATTTCGGCGTGCTGGCGATCGCCGCGTCGACCACGTCGGCCGGAAACAACACCCGCTCACCGGCCTCATCGAGCGCCAGCCCATGGTCGAGCAGCCGCTGCCGCATCGCCGAGCCCCGTATCTCCATGCCGGTCTCGGCCAGAAACCGCTTGGCCTCGTCGAGGATCTGTGCGATCAGATCGTCGCTCAAAATGTTCAGAGTCGGGCGCATCCGTCTGCCTCGCAGCGCTTCACTGACCGTGGATCGACGCTAAGACTACCGGCGCCCCGGCGTGACGGCAACGTCGTCTCTGCTAAGCTCTCGACGTTGAGATATGCCGCCAAGCTGAACTCGAATCGAACCCTGCTCAGGGGTGGCGCCACGGCGGCGGCTGCGCTGCTACTTGCGGCGCTGATAGCAGGGGCTGCGCCCCGCGCCGTACAGCAGAGCGCCGACGCCTGGCCGCACCTCCTCGGGCCGCGGCGCGACGGCACCGCTCCGGCAACCGAGATCGTAGCGTGGCCAACGACCGGGCCACGAGTGCTCTGGCAGCGCAGCGTCGGCGAGGGTTTCGCCGGCCCAGCGGTCGCAGCCGGACGATTGCTCCTGTTTCACCGCGTCGCGGACGAGGAAGTGCTGGAATCGCTCGATCCAGCCACCGGTCGAACCGACTGGTCGACAGCGTACGCCACCGAATATCGGGACGACTTCGGCTTCGACGAGGGGCCGCGGGCCACGCCCACCGCGGCGCAGGGGCGAGTGTTCACGCTCGGCGCCCAGGGCAAGCTCCAGGCGATCGATCTAAGTACCGGACGTAGGTTGTGGTCGGTCGATACACACGCCCGCTTCGGCGTTCGTAAGGGGTTCTTCGGCGCCGCCTCAGCCCCGATAGTCGACGGCGATCGCGTCATGGTGAACGTCGGGGGCCGCGACGCCGGAATCGTCGCGTTCGACGCGGCCAGTGGCGAGGTGCTTTGGACGGCCACGGATCACGAAGCCAGCTATTCGGCGCCCAGAACTGCGCAGCTAGGGGGGCGCCACAGCGCGCTGTTCTTCACCCGCAACGGCCTGGTCGAGATCGACCCGGCAAGTGGCGAAGTGCGAGCCGACTACCCCTGGCGCTCTCGTTCGCGATCATCGGTCAATGTAGCAACCCCCCTGGTAATCGGCGAGCGTGTGTATCTCTCGGCCAGCTACGGTACCGGTGCCGTATTGTTGGAGCGCGACTCGACGGGCTTCATGCCAGTCTGGTCGTCGAACGACATGCTAACGAATCACTACGCCACCAGCATTCATTACCGCGGCTACCTCTATGGCTTCCACGGTCGCCAGGAGTATGGGCAATCACTACGTGCCGTGGAGCTGAGCACCGGTAAGCTCGCCTGGGAGGTCGAGCGCTTCGGAGCCGGCACGCTGCTGCTCGTGGGTGACCGTCTACTCATCCTTCGCGAACGCGGCGAGCTGGTGTTGGCCGAGGCCGGACCCGAGGCGTTTCGGCCATTGGCTAGCGCCCGCATCCTCGATGGAACAGTAAGAGCCTATCCGGCTCTGGCGAACAACCTGCTCTTCGCCCGAAGCGGCAGCGAGCTCATCGCAGTCGAGCTCCCCTCTTCCCCCTCGAGCTGACTGAGTAGCAACGCGCAGCCCTCGCCGAACCGCCCGTTCGCATGTCGCGCGCCGGCCAGCTCGTCTAGTTCGCTGGCCGTCGGAACTTCAGCGCAAAGCGATCGATCGTCCAGCGGCTACCGCGGAAGCTCTGATCGAAGTCATCGCCGGGGTTGGCATACATCTCCGAGCGCTCGACCAACTCGAATCCCGCCGCGGTCAGCGCATCAACAACGTGCTGCTCGTTGATACGGTGCGTGCTGTCGTCGAAGCCCTCCTTCGGAGTCCGCGCGTCGACCACGCCGAAAATGCCTCCCGGCTTGAGCGCCGCTAGATACGACGCGTAGACCGGACCGGTGTCGCCACGGTTCTCGACGTCGTGGATGTTGCGAACCGTGATCATCACGTCAACGCTGCTCGGGATCACCGTGGCGAAGTCGGTGAACACCTCGACGTTCGAAAGCCCGGCGGCCTCGACGCGCTCCGCCGTGCTGCCGCGACGATCGGGGCCCGACAGCACGCGTCCGTGCTCGACGATCAGCGACAGCACGTGCGTATTGTAGCCACCGCCCGGCATCAGATCGACAACCGTCATCCCGGGCTCGACGCCGAAGAAACCGTAGAGTTCGAGCGGCTTGCTGCCGGCATCGCGGTCGCGGTCCGCGTCGGTTCGCAGCGGGTCATCGAGAGCGCTCTGACCCTGCGCCAAACCGAGCGTAGGAACCAGCGCGAGCGCCAGCACAGCGACCATCAGCAAACCGCGATACACATGCCTCTTCCAGAACATTGCAGCTACTCCAGCGACGGGGATTGGTCGAACGAGCCTATCTAACTCGCAAATGACGTACAACGCCGAGCACCGCCGGCGCCGGTCAGACCACGCGTCGGTCAGCGTGTGGCGCTGAGACGCGCCTCCAGCCGACGCTCGAACAGCTCGCACGCCGCGGTGCGCAACCCGGAGCCCACGAGCACCGATTCACCCAGCTCCAGGTGCTGATCGGTGGTCTCATCGTAGGCGGGCCACCGAGGCAGCCCCTCGCCGTTCGGATCGCCGGTGGCGGCGAACCGTACCCAGTAGCCGCTCATCAGGCGTGCCAGCTCTTCGTCTGCAGCGCTGTGCGGAAACCAGTGCTCGTACGCCAGATTGTCGAAAACGTAGGCAATCTCGGCAGCGTGGAAGGCCCCGAGTTGCTCGCCGCCGGCGCCGGGAAAGACGCGCGTGAAATGGTAGAGGTAGGCGGGGCTAGAAAGCTGCTGCATGGAGCGCGCCTGGAACTTCGTCGGACACAGATAATCGTCGTCCGTGCCCTGGCGCAGCAGCGCCGGCCGCACGTCATCCGCATCGGCTACGGGATAAACCTCGAGCGCGGCATCCAGAAGCTCGCCGTACGTCCTCGACATGCGCTGCCGGTAGCGCTCGATGCTGACCTCGGCGTCACCCAGGAAAACCGTGTACTCGTCGGCGTTGATACCGATCATGAGCGGCACATCGAGTTGCTCGCCGCGCTCGAAGGCCCGTGGCGTGAAGTCGGTGAGCACCCAGCCGTCAACAATTGGAGCGCCGAACCTCGCTCGAGCACCTCGACCACCGGAGAGAATCTCGTCGGCGGTCTTGGCGCGGAGCTTGCCGAGCGCCTCGGGGTCGTCGTCCTCGATACCGAGAGCCGCGGCGAAACGCACGCCGGCTGCCTCGGTGTCGGCAAGCGTCCGGTAACCGTAGAAACCTCCGCTTTGGGAGACCGCACGGTCCACCAGTCCTTCGGCCAGCGGCGAGGTCAGCAGGGAGATGATGTCGGCCCCGCCGGCTGACTCTCCGAAGACGGTTACACGCTCGCTATCGCCACCGAACGACGCAATGTTGCGCCGCACCCAGCGCAGCGCCGCGATCTGATCGAGCAGGCCGTAATTACCGGACGATCCTTGTGGCGACTCGGCAGACAGTGCCGGATGCGCCATCCAGCCGAGAGCGCCTAGTCGATAGTCGATGGTGACAACGACCACGCCTTGCCGGGCGAGGTTGGTGCCGTCGTAGGGGATCTCCTTCGTCGTTCCGTTGCTGTTGCCCCCGCCGTACACCCACACCATGACCGGCTGGAACTCGTCGCCCGCCCAGTTGGCAGTCCAAACATTCAGGTGCAGGCAGTCCTCGCTGATCGGACCCAGATCCGGTACCGCCTCTGGATCCCCGCCGAACGCCGCGGCGATACGGCGCGTATAGGAAACGTTGCCGCCGCTCTGAATGCACCCCGCACCGTAGTCCGTCGCGTCTTGAACGCCGTCGCGTGGAACGATTGGCGCCGGTGGTCTCCAGCGCAGCTCACCGACCGGCGCGGCAGCGTAGGGGATACCCTTGAACACGACTTCAGCCGACTCGGGACCGAAGCTGCCCTCGTACGTCTCGCCATCGGCAGTGACGCGTGGAGCAACCTCCGATCTTGTCGCCGTACAGCCGGCGACAAGCAGGATCGCGGCGACCGGCGCCACCAGCCTGCTGGCGATCCTCACTCGGGTGGAGCTATTCATCGTTGTCTTATCCGCTGTCTCGGTAGACCACCGAGCGATGATAGACCCTGCCGGTGTGACCCACGAGTACACTGTGCACCCCTGCCACTTCGAGATCAGCTGCAACTGGACACCCTCTGCGACGCGACCGAGGGCGAGGAGAGGACATCATCAGTGACCGCCTGCCAGCCCTGATCGCATCGATGGTCATCACGGCGATGTTGACGGGAAGCACGCCAACCTGGGGCCACGCATCGGCGGTCCCCGTTCGCCGCATGCCGGTGTCGGAGCCAGGTCGCCAGTTGGTGGCGGACCTATCGGAATTCAAGGAGGCGGTCGACACGCCCGCAGTTCGCGACATGCTCACCACCATCCGCGAAGGGGAGGCTGCGACGATCGAGGAGCAGGTCGCGATCTGCGAGATACCGGCACCCCCGTTCAGCGAAAGCGAGCGCGCCATCGATTACGCTCGGCGCCTGCGTGAGACCGGTATCCGAGGCATCCGAACCGACGCGGCCGGCAACGTGATCGGCGAATGGGCAGGCTCGGATCCCAAGCCACTGGTTGTTCTATCCGCTCACCTCGACACGGTGTTCCCGGCCGGTACGGATGTGACCGTGACGCGCGACCAGCATCTCCTGAAAGGCCCCGGCATCGTCGACGACTGTCGCGGGCTGGCGGTCGTTCTGGCCGTCGCCCGAGCGTGGGCGGAAAGTGGGCTCCGGCCGCGCGGGCGGCTCGTCTTCGTCGGCACAGTCGGTGAAGAGGGCGCCGGCAACCTGCGGGGAGTGCGCCACCTTTTCGAGGACGAGCTCCGGGACCAGATCGACGCGTTCGTCTCTATCGACGGTGCCGGCAGCACCGTCACTCATGGCGCGGTCGGCAGCCATCGGTACAAGGTCACCTACCGCGGACCGGGAGGGCACAGCTTCGGGGCCTTCGGCATGCCCAACCCGATGCATGCGCTGGGGCGGGCGATCGCCAAGATCGCCGATTTCCAGGTGCCGACGCAGCCCAAGGTCACGTTCAGTGTCGGGATCCTGGAGGGCGGAACCTCGGTCAACTCGATTCCGTTCTCGGCCGCGATGTCCGTCGACATGCGCTCACTCGATGTCAACGCGCTCGAGGAGCTTGACTCGCAATTCCGCGTCGCGCTACAGGAGGCTCTCGACGAAGAGAACGGTCGCTGGGACACCGACATCGACCTAACCTACGATATCGAGGTCATCGGCATCCGCCCCGCCGGGCTACAGCTCGAGAGCGCACCGATCGTGCGGGCAGCGCTCGCCACGGCGCGCGCCGCCGGCATCGAGGCACAGCTCAACAGCTCCAGCACCGACTCCAACATCCCGATCAGCCTGGGAATACCCGCAGTAACCATCGATGGAGGAGGCCACGGCACCGGCGCCCATTCGCCATCCGTGGAGATCTTCGATTCGACCGACAGCCACAAGGGATCTCAATGGGCGCTATTGCTAACGCTGGCACTCGCCGGTATCGAGTAGACGCAACGTGAAGCCGACGGACGAAAAGGCGCCCGTAGCGAGGTGGCGGCTCCTGGCGGTGCTGGCCGTCGGCTTGACCATCTGGGCGAGTCCGGCACCCGAGGCGCTGGATCCTCGAGCATGGCAGCTGCTAGCAATCTTTCTTGCCACCATTTTCGCGGTGCTGATCGACGCAATGCCCGTCCTGACGGCGTCGGTTCTGGCGGTCGCGATCACCGTTCTCAGCGGCACTCTAACCGCCGCAGAGGCTTACTCCGGCTTCTCGCAGAGTTTTCTGCTCCTTCTGACCGTTGCGTTCCTGGTGGCTCAGGCGGTAGTCAACTCGGGCCTCGGCCAACGCATCGCCTACGCGATCATCGTGCGACTGGGTCGATCGACCCTGGGACTCGCATACAGCCTCATCATCACCGATTTCTTCATCGCGCCAGCGTTCCCTTCCAACACGGCCCGATCCGGTGTGCTCTACCCGATCCACTATGCGCTTGCTCGACAGAGCGGCTCACGAACGGAGGACGGTACTCAGGGCCGTATGGGGAGCTTTCTCATGATGGCCGGCATGACGGGACTGACGGTCTCGTCGGCGATGTGGATGACAGCAATGGCGGCCAATCCGGCCGGCGCCGGCATCGCCACGCTAAGCGGGATCCCCGTGAGCTTCGGGTCCTGGGCACTGGCGGCATCGTTGCCGTCCCTGGCGGCGGTAGTAATCGTGCCCTACCTGCTCTATCGGGTCTTCCCGCCGGGGGTGCGACACACTCCTGAAGCACCGGCGGCGGCGGCGGAAGCGCTGCGCGCCATGGGCCCACCATCGCGCCAGGAATGGATCACCGCGATGACTTTCGCCGGCATGGTTACCGGCTGGGCGCTGTCAGCCTCGCTCGGATTGAACACCGCGGCTATCGCTTTCCTCGGGCTCGGCGTCCTCATGCTGGCCAACGTGTTCACGCTCGACGACCTCAAAGGACGCGGTGACGCGCTCGGAATCTATTTTTGGTTCGCCATTCTTTACACGTTGTCGACGCAGCTCAACGAGCTTGGCTTCATGTCGTACGCTGCCGGCGGCATGGCCAGCCAACTCGAGGGCTTGGCATGGCCGGTGGTGTACGTCGCGTTGATCGTCATCTATGTGCTGATCCACTATCTGTTCGTCTCACAGACGGCGCACATGTTGGCGCTGTACGGAGTCTTCCTGCACGTCGGACTGCAGGCAGGCGTGCCCGGTCCCTTGCTCGCATACATGCTGCTGTTCGCTACCAACTTCTTCGCGGCGATCACACCGCAGGGCTCGAGCGCCAACGCCATCTTTCTGAGCAGCGGCTATATCGAACCGCGTCAGGTGTACCGCTACGGTGGGTTGGTAACGTTGTTCAATCTGATCGTGTACCTGGTGGTCGGTACACCCTGGATTCTGTTAGTTACCTAAGAGCGGACACGGCGGTGCTGCAAGGTCCGCTTTCTTTCCGCACGTCACGCCGCTAGAGTCGGTAGCGGTGACCGACCGGCACCTGCCGGCCGATCGCGACGATGAGAGTACCGTGTTTCCGCCGCTACGGCGGAGTACCTACGAGGCGAGACGGCGATGAGCGAGACCGGGGCATCAGCGGTAGCAAGCGCGTCCGCAGAGCGACGCGAAGCACAGCAGGACTACCTGTTCCCCTGCGTTTCGACCTATTACGCGGAGCCCATGGTCATGGCCG
>DASCOT010000114.1:0-5652 GCA_036012155.1 Acidobacteriota bacterium | reverse complement strand
ATGAGGTCGAGGTAGTCTTCCGCTCGTCTTCCTGAATACGCCATGCTATTGGGCGGCCGCCGGCTATTCTCGGATCGTCGTCGCGGTCCGGGAGGTTGATCTCGGTGAGCGTCAGGGGCAATGACCGCAAAGCATATCGACTCGACAGAGGAGAGTTAGATGGACTTCACGGATAAGCGCGTCCTGGTGACGGGCAGCAGCCGCGGTATCGGCTTTGATATCGCGAAGATGTTTCTGGATGCCGGTGCGCTTGTTGCGATTCACGGCAGTACGGTGGAATCTGCGGGCGCGGCGATCGAGCGACTTGCCGATTACGAACACAAGGTCGCAGCGCCTAGCGATATCGGAACTGTTGCCGGTTGCCAGTCGGCGGTAGAGACGGCGATCGAGGCGTTTGGGGGACTCGATATTCTGGTGAACAACGCCGGTGTAGGCGCGGGTCGACCTATTGCGGAATGTGATGAGGCGATGTGGGATGCGCACTGCGACGTCAATCTGAAGGGCCTGTTCTTTTGTTGTCGCGCGGCCATACCTGAACTGACGAAGTCGAATGGCAATATCGTCAATATCGGTTCGGATGCCGGGCTGCAGGGTTGCCCAGGGATAACCGTTTACTGCGGGACGAAGGGCGGCGTCATCAACATGTCGCGTGCAATGGCGCTCGAGCTCGCACCTGATGTACGGGTCAATTGCGTCTGCCCGGGTTACGTCGATACCGACATGATCCGTCTCAGCGTAAAACAGCAAGCGGATCCAGATGCGGCTTGGCAAAGGATGATGGACTATTCGCCGTTGCGGCGCATCGCTTCAACCGAGGAGGTCGCCTACGCTGTCCTCTACCTCGCGTCAGACAAAGCGCGGAACATAACAGGGACTTCTCTGGCGATTGACGGCGGCACTACGGCTGGGGACAAAACTATCGTAGGAAAGAACATTTAGATTGTTCTTGCACGATTCGCCCTGCTCTTCGAGTTGTGCAGTTGTTCATGGTTAGAGAGGTAGGCTGGCATGAGAAACCATTCATTCATGAGACTCACTGTGCTTGCATTGCTACTAGCCGGCGCGGGGACGTGGGTCCAAGCGGCTGATGGCGCCTTGCTTCGTCCGCTACAGGTCGATGACTACTTCGCGCTCAAGAACGTCGGCAGTCCGAGCATCAGTCCGGATGGGAAGTGGGTCGCCTACACGGTTAGTACTCAAGACATCGAAAAGGACAGCCGCGAAACCCGGATCTGGATGGTTCCAGTGTCAGGCGGGGAGCCACTCCCAATGACGGCCAAAGGGTCCTCTGCGTCGAGTCCCGCCTGGAGTCCGGACGGCAAGTATTTGTCTTTCGTCGCGATGAGCGAGGATAGTGACAGTTCACAGGTATTCACGCTGGATTTGCGCGGCGGTGAGCGCGTGCAGCTGACCAATGTAGCGGGTGGGGTAGAGGGATATGAATGGTCGCCCGAAGGGAAGCAACTGGTGCTCGTTGTCCGTGATCGGAATCGGGATCGGGACACAGGGCCAGGGCCGTGGGTGATCGATCGTTTGAAGTTCAAGGACGATTACGTGGGCTATTTGAACCGGTTGCGCTCGCACCTCTACGTTTTCGACATAGATAAAGAGGCTGTTACGCAGATTACTGCAGGCGACTATGAAGACTATTCGCCGGCCTGGTCTCCGGACGGCAGCAGGATCGCCTTTGTCAGTAACCGCACCGCCGAGCCGGACGACAATTTCAATTCCGACATCTGGCTGGTGAAGCCAGATACTCCGCATGACAAGCAGGAGTTAGCCCGGGTGACCACGAACACCGGGTCCGACGACTCGCCTATCTGGCATCCCGACGGCGAGAGAATTGCCTACATCACGACAACGACGAACCGAATCGACGTTCCCGTGTCCTACCTGCAAACGAAGGTCGCGATCATCCGTGTCGGTGACGACGAGCCCGTGCTTCTTACCACGGAGTCTCTCGACCGAAAGGCTTACGATCCGTTCTTCGCTGCCGACGGAAGCCGCGTCTATGTCCTGCTCGAGGATGATGGCCAGGTCCACCTGGCCGCCGTGTCAGTCGCCGACGGCAAGCTGAGCCGGCCGATCGCCGGCCGGCGCGCGGTTGGGGGGGGCGCCGTGGCAGACGACGGCACGGTCGTCGCGGTTGTCAGCGAGCCTCGCCTGCCGGGAGAGCTGTTCGCCCTCGACGCGACGCCGTCCGCGACTTCACCGGAGCCGCGCCGCCTTACGCACGCCAACGACGAGCTGCTGAATTCGATGTTTCTGGCTGACGCAGAGGAGCTGCGTTTCGATACCCTCGACGGAACCGAGATCCAGACCTTCGTCTACAAGCCAGAGTCCTTCAACCCTAACCGGCGCTATCCGACCATCCTCTGGCTTCACGGTGGCCAGGAAGCCCAGTACGATTATGGTTTCAACTTCCGCGTCCAGCTCTTCGCCGCCAACGGCTACGTGGTGGTGATGCCAAATGTACGAGGCTCAGGCGGGCGGGGGCTCGAATTCACACTCTCGAATCATCGTGCCTGGGGCAAACACGATACCGAGGACGTGATCGTGGCCACCGACTACGTCGTGGATTTGGGCTATGTCGACCCGGACCGGCTTGGCATCGGTGGCTGGTCGTATGGCGGGACGCTTACGAACGACGTGATCACTTCCACAGATCGATTCGCCGGCGCCATCAGCGGGGCCAGCGTCGGACTGTGGACCTCGACCTACGGACACGACCCATACCAGCTGTGGTTCGACACGGAACTCGGTCGCCCGTGGGAGAACCGCGATCTCTGGGATAGCATCTCACCTTTCATGGAGGTGGAGAACATCACCACGCCGACGCTCTTCATCGGAGGGGAGAAGGACTGGAATCAGCCGATCATCCACTCCGAGCAGATGTACCAGGCGATGACGCAGCTGGGCCGCGTGGCTTCGTTGGTGGTATACCCGGATGCGCACCACGGTATCAGGCGCCCAGTCTACCAACGTGATCTACTTCGCCGGTTTGTCGACTGGTTCGACAAGTACGTCAAGAACCCACGGTCCGACGGATAAGAAGAATCTGTCACTATGACAAAACGACAACGAGCGGCTTTGACTTAGAAGTGACAGGAGATCTTTGGTGAAAGCGCGTGAGCACGCAATTCGGTTCTTCGGCCTCGTCCTGGCGTTGACCGTCACCGGACTACCGGTTGCGAGTGCCGTCGCGGTGGCCGGCGCGAGCTGGAATGCGGCATCTATCGAGATGCTGACTCAGGAGGCGCTGCCGGCGCAGACGCCGATGTTCCGGTCGGCGGTCAGGCGCGTGCGTGTCGACGCCATCGTTGCCGACAAGGACGGCAACTTCATCCACGACCTGAAGGCCGACGACTTCCGGGTCTTCGAGGACAGGGTCGAGCAGGAGATCTTGAACGTCCAGCTCGTCAGCTTGACGACGGGGCAGGCCACCAACATGACCGCTGACGACGAAACGGTCACTGGCCCCGCCGAATCGCTCGCTGTGCCAGCGGAGTCCACACCCGTCCGGCGAAGCCCTGCAAGTCTCGGGGCGGTGGTCTACCTGGTCGACCTGCCGAGCCTGGATCGAAGGAACAACCCTCGGCTTACCAAGACTCTCGGGAGTTTCTTCGAAGGCGAGGGTGACCTGGAGGTGCCGCGCAGCGTGTTCCTGATCGACAACACCGGCACAGTGCAGGAGATGGCCCCACTGACTACCGATCGCGAAGTGCTTCGCAACGCCGCGGCATCTGTGGCGGCGGCGGGGCTGACGAGCACGTCTATCTTCGGCCGCATGGAGCAGGAGTATGAGCCGGTCATGCAGTTGGCGATCGACGCGGCGAATTCGCCGGGGGCGGTGCGTCGCGGCGCTTTGACCCCGGTCATGGTGCTCCAGCTTCTCGACAACCTCGAGCGAAAGGCCAGGTTCGATGGCGAGCGCGAGCGCCGGCGAGCCGAGCAGACACTTCGGACTCTTCTTCACTTCATCAACGCCTTGTCGGCAATGGAAGGCCGCACTGCCCTGGTGTGGATCTCCTCCGGTGCGATGATCACCGAGGGGGGCCCCTACTCGGCTTTCGCAACCGCGGTGCGTGAGGCAGTCGACGCTCCGACGGGGACTGCGACTGTTGAAAGATCGGCACTGAGCCAGCGCGTCCTCGACTTGATGGACGAGGTGCACGAAACCGCCAACACGGGCAACGTGAGCATTTACACAGTCGATCCGCGCCCGATCTCGGAGCTCAACAACCTCAGCACCAGCGCCGCTGTTGGCACCGGCGCAGTCTCCAAGGCACTGCGAAGCCACGTGCGGCCAGCCTATCGCGATCTCACCGTACCGCTCGTGGACCTGGCTGCGAAGACCGGCGGCCGGTCGTTCATCGGCTGGAGCGATCTCCACCGGGCGTTCGAGGAGCAGTACAACGACTCGACGCAGTTCTACTTGATCTTCTATGAGCCACCGGCGCCACACGAGGATGGCGAGTACCACGAGATCGAGGTGCAGGTGAGCTACCCGGGGTCGGAGGTGCGAGCCCGGTCAGGCTATCGAGAGCTTCCGGATTCGGAGCTCAGGGATCGCAAGGTCGCCGCAGCCTTGACGCTACCAGGCTCAGTCATGGGGCGCCCGGTGCCGGCCGCCGCGTTCCACCGCTTTGAGCCCGACGGCGCGCCCAAGATCCTACTGGTTGTCGGGTTGCCGCGGCCCGCGGAGACGATCGCCGGTAGCTGGGCGCCCGCCTTCGAGGGAGTCGATCCCGCCGCGGATAATCGCGAGGAGCTGGTCGACGCGCTCGGCATCCCGTACTTCCGCGTGCATGCCATCGCGGTGGATCGTGCGGGCGAGATCAGCGGCGAGACTCACGCGACGGTTCTGCCACACACCGATCTGGCGGGCTACGCGCCCGTTGCACCGTTCCAGCACATCCGCTACACGACGGAGTGGTCAGTCGAGCCAGGAACCCACGACATCCGGCTGCTGATCGCTGAAGACGGCGGTGACCGATTCGGCACGTCGAGGCTGCAGGTGCAGGTTCCGTCCAGCGACGGGTGGACGATGGCGGACCCGATGCTCGGTGTACTGGAGGCCGATGCCGCGTTCAGACCGCTGCTAGACCAAGGCGTATCCGCGGGCAACCAGATCTTCGCGAGCGTTCAGGTTAGCGGTGCGACGGACCCCTACGCTTCTGCCTTGATCTTCCAAGGGGCGACCCGAGATACCATCGCCTGGGTACCGCTCCTTCCATTGCGGCCCGAGGGTCCGGGCGTATACGGCGGGCTTCTGAGGCTGCCGTATCTCGACCCCGGCGAGTACCTGGTCGAGCTGCAAGTAGTGGATACGACCCCCGATGGCCAGGCGGCCCGGCTGCTGCCGCTGCGCGTGGTGGAAGGCGACTAGCCGGGACGCTCTTGGTCGCACGCGGTGGCGAGGATGGTTCCCTCGCTGGTCGCGGGATGGAAGGGAGATTTGCTACGGACCCTCCGCAAGCGCAGGCATCCCTGCTCCAAGCGTTGAGGCCAGGGTGACCCAAACCCCGAAAACGGTACCAAGCTGATCTTTAGAGATCCCGGTGTACGGTAGGCCTCCAGCAGGAGGCAGCGATGAAGAGGAAGCGGTACACGGACGAGCAGATCGCCTACGCACTGCGGCAGGCGGAGGCG
>DASCOT010000113.1:0-82829 GCA_036012155.1 Acidobacteriota bacterium | reverse complement strand
CGGTGGGTGTGCTCTTCGACGCTCTGCGTAAGGAAAAGCGATGGAACAACTCGATTGTTCTCGTAACCGCCGATCACGGCGAGGCCTTCTACGAGCATGGCGTGCAGGCCCATACCACCACGCTCTATGACGAAATGATCCACGTCCCTTTCATGCTCCGGCTCCCGAGGCGGCGGGATACCAGCCACGTGGACACCGGTCGTCTCGTGGTCCTGTCCGACGTGGTCCCGACGATCTCGGTCAGCTCGGGATCGAGCCTCGCGATGAGGTTGGCGGAATCGACGTTCTACGCAAAGGCGAGCAGTCCACACCGCGGGTGATCTTTCACCGTGCGCCGCTAGGAGGCATGCGGTTCTCTGTTCGCACGCAGAGGTGGCATGCGATGTTCGGTCTGCGTGGTACGCCGGGGATGCTGTTCGACTTGGCCAACGACCCCGGAGAACTCGACAACATCAACGATAATCCGCTCATGCTCCACGGGTTCGCTGCACTTCTCAACGGCCATATCCGCGACGCCACGGCGATGATCGACTTTGCTGCGGAGGGTGTGGAGATCCCAGAGGACGAACTCCGGTCACTACGTGCCCTTGGCTATCTACAATAGGAACCTCAACCGTAACCTCGGTGCACCCACCAGGAAGGCCGTCAAGAGAGAAGTTCATGAAATCAATTACTTGCGGTGCTACGCCGTATAATCGCTCGCTATGAAGGCACCAGAACAGTTCACGTCGCGATTCGGGTTGTTGGTGGCGGCGATCGGAATGGCGGTCGGCACCGGCAACATCTGGCGATTTCCACGTGTCGCAGCACAGAATGGCGGCGGGGAGTTCCTGATTCCCTGGTTGGTGTTCTTGCTACTCTGGTCGATTCCGTTGTTGATGGTCGAGACAGCGATGGGCCGGGCGGCGCAGAAGGGCACCATCGGTGCGTTCGGCAGGCTGGTGGGCCGCAACGCTTCGTGGATGGGCAGCTTCATCGGCTTCTGCTCGATGGCGATCATGTTCTACTACGCCGTGATCGCCGGCTGGTGCTTCAAGTACCTGTTCGGAGCGATCAACGGCAACGTGTTCGAGCAGGGCGGGCGCGGGTTCTGGGACGCGTTCCAGGCGACGCCGAGCGAATCGATCTTCTTTCTCCTGGTGGCGATCAGTTGTGCCGGCGCGATTGTCTATCGGGGTGTAGTCGCCGGCATCGAGCGCGCCAGCAAGGTGATGATTCCGCTGCTGTTCTTGCTGCTGCTGGGTGGTGCGGTGCGCGCAGTCACTCTCCCGGGAGCGATCGGCGGCCTGAACTTTCTCTTCAATCCCGACCTCAGCGCGCTGCTCGACTACCGGATCTGGCTGGAAGGTCTGACACAGTCGGCGTGGTCGACCGGCGCCGGCTACGGCCTGTTGCTGACGTACTCCATCTACACCAGCCAGCGTGATGACATCGTGATGAACTCGCTGACCATCGGCTTCGGTAACAACGCCGCCTCGTTGCTGGCCGGCATCATGGTGATCTGCTCGGTGTTTGCGTTGGCCCCTTCGAACCCGGGTAGCCTACCGGCCGAAGAGCTGTTGCAGCTCGGAGGGCCGGGAAACACGGCCCTCAGCTTCCTGTGGATTCCCGAGCTCTTTCAGCAGATGCCCTTCGGTCAGATCTCACTCGTGCTCTTCTTCTTGGCGCTCGCCGTCGCGGCGGTTTCTTCGCTCGTGGCGATGATCGAAATGTCGTCGCGCCTGTTCGTTGATGCCGGTCTCAGCCGCGAGCGGGCGGTGATCTTCGTGACGTTGGGGGGCTTCGTATTCGGGTTGCCGTCAGCACTGAGCACCGACTTCCTGGTCAACCAGGACAATGTGTGGGGTATCGGCCTGATGGTGTCCGGATTCCTCTTCGCCGTGGCGGCGAATCGCTTCGGTGCGGCGCGGTTCCGGCGGGAGCTCATCGAACCGGCTCGCAATGACCTACCGGTCGGCGCATGGTTCGATGTCTTGATTCGCTGGGTGGTACCGGCACAGTTCGCCATCCTTATCGCCTGGTGGCTGTATCAGGCGGCCATCAGCGAGCCCGACTGGTGGAACCCGTTTGCCTCGTTCAGCCTGGGTACCTGTCTTCTGCAATGGGGTGTGGCGTTCTTCGTCTTCTGGTTGCTCAACGATCGCATCGCCGGCGCGACGTTGGGGACGGAGGCCGATTAGCTCGGTGCGGGTAACGAGCCACGGAGGTCTACGATGAGCGCAGGAGCGGTTGTGATGATGGTCTTCGTGCTCAGCTTCATATGGGGTAGTTTCGGGTTGCTGCTGTTGCGGTCGATGAGGATCGATCGCCATCGCGACGACTAGCCGAAGCTGACACAGCCCATGGGTCGCTGGGGCCTCGAGCCTTTCGGAACGCTGCTCGGTCGAATCGAGGTTCCCGGCGATAAATCGATTTCTCATCGTGCGCTGATGTTGGCGGCAGTGGCCGCCGAGACGAGCCACGTTGGTGGCCTACCGCAGGGCGAGGACGTGCGCTCGACTGCGGCGTGCTTGCGGCATCTGGGGATCGACATAGACGCTTCGGCAGATGGCTCGGCGTGCGTGCGCGGCGCGGGAATAGATGGGTTGCGACCCTCGACTGTACCGCTGCCATGCGGCAACAGCGGCACGACCATGCGCTTGCTTGCCGGACTGGTGGCCGGCAGCGCGTTCGGTACGATTCTCGACGGCGACCGATCGCTGCGTAGCCGCCCGATGGAGCGCATTGCAGAGCCGCTACGGGCGATGGGTGCGACGGTGATCACTCGTGCCGGTGGTCGGCCACCACTCGAGGTGCAGGGCGCCAGGCTCCGCGGGGTTACCTATCGCACGCCGGTGCCCTCGGCGCAGGTGAAGTCTTGCGTCCTTCTGGCCGGGCTGCACGCTGACGGCGATACGGTGGTGCACGAGGAGCGCCTGTCTCGCGATCACACCGAGCGGATGCTCGCATCGATGGGGGCGGAGATTACCGGTGGTGCGGCGGATGGTGGCGTGAGGTTGCGGCCGCGGCCGCGTCTTGGAGCACTGCAGGGACGGGTGCCCGGCGATGTGTCATCGGCCGCCTACTGGGTGGCGGCCGCAAGCGTCGCCGAGCATGCCGATCTCGAGCTCCCCGGGGTCGGTGTAAATCCGACCCGCTCGGCAGTGCTTGGCGTGCTGCGTGAGTGGGGCGCCGCGATCGAGATCGAGCCGCAGGCAGAGTGGCACGGCGAACCCTGCGCGTCGCTCCGAGTGCGGAGCGACAGCGGCCTACGCGGCGGCGTCATCGAGGCGGAGGCGGTTACGGGGCTGATAGACGAGTTGCCTCTGCTGGCGCTGATCGGTCCCCTGACTGACGAGGGGGTAGAGATCCGTGGCGCTGCCGAGCTGCGGGTGAAGGAAAGCGATCGCATCACTTCCGTTTGTGCGGCACTGCGGGCGCTGGGCGCGCAGGTCGACGAGTTCCCCGATGGCCTCGCCGTGCCTGGACGCCAGGGACTGACCGGTGGGACCGTCGACGCCTGTGGGGACCATCGGATCGCTCTGGCGACCGCCGCGGTAGCGGGCGCAGCGAGCGGCCCGATCGAGGTCCGCGGTGCCGACGCGGCGGCGGTGTCGTACCCCGGCTTTCTGGAGCAACTGAGATCGGCCGCGAGTCGATGAGCAGTGATGCCGAGGTTCGCTTGACGCCGATGGACGGCGACGCGCGCGGCAGGCGGCAGGTGCATCTGGTGGGCTTCATGGGGTGCGGCAAGAGCACCGTGGGGCCGCTGCTGGCCCGCAGGCTGCTGTGGAGCTTCCTCGATCTGGACGCTCTCATCGTGCGGCACGCCGGTCGGCCAGTTGCCGAGTTATTCGCCGAGGAAGGCGAGCAGGAGTTTCGACGGATCGAGACGTTCGTTCTTCGGCAGGCGGCCCAGAAGCCCCACACCGTGGTAGCCCTGGGCGGAGGGGCTCACCTGGCGGTGGAGAACCGTGAGCTATCGACCCAGACAGCAACTTCCGTGTGGTTGCGTTGCAGCTTTGCCGAAGTGCAACGTCGCGTCAATGCTGCCGAATCGAATGAGCGAGGAGTCAGGCCGTTATGGACCGATCCGCTGGCTGCCCGCAGCCTGTTCGAGCAGCGGGAAGCGATCTATGCGGGGGCGGATCTGGTTGTCGATGCCGAGGCACCGCCGGACGAAGTGGCAGCCGAGATCGAGGCGCAGCTGCGCGCCTGACTCAGTAGGCCTTGGCGAACAACGCGACGTGCTTGGCGGGCTCGCCGCTATAGAAGCACGGTCCAGTGGGATCTTCGTCGAGAAGCAGGCAGCGGATGGTCGCCGAAGTTTCGTCCTTGATGCGGGCCTCGAGCTCAGAGTCACCGCACCAGTTCACCTTCAAGAAGCCGCGCTGTCCCGACATGATCTCGCGGAAGGTGTCGTAGTTGTCGACCTCGTGGGTACTGTCGGCAGTGAACGCGCGTGCCGACTCCAGCATGGAAGTTTGGATCTCGTCCAGCAGGCTCGCGGCAGTCGACGGAGCATGGTCCACCGGGACGAAGCTCTTCTCACGCGTGTCTCGGCGAACCAACACAGTCTGTCCCTTGGCGACATCGCGCGGCCCGATCTCGGCGCGTAGAGGAACGCCGCGCATCTCCCACTCGTTGTACTTCCAGCCGGGGGTGTGCTCGTCACGGTCGTCGAGATAGACGCGCAAGCCGGCGGTAACGAGCAGGTCGCGCAGGGCCTTGGCCGCCGGTACTACCTCCTCTTCGTAGTTGCCCGCCCGGATGGGAACGATCACCACATGGTAGGGCGCCACCCGAGGCGGCAGCTGCAGTCCGGAGTCATCGCCGTGCGTCATGATCAGCGCGCCGATCGTCCGAGTGGTCATGCCCCACGAGGTGCTCCAGGCGTACTGCAACTCCTGGTTCTGGTCCTCGAATCGGATGTCGAAAGCCTTGGCGAAATTCTGTCCCAGATTGTGCGAGGTCCCAGCCTGCAGCGCTCGCCCGTCCGACATCAGCGCCTCGACGGTGTAGGTGCGGTCGGCGCCAGCGAACTTCTCGCGATCGGTCTTGATGCCCGGGACCGTCGGGATTGCCAGGTCTTCGGCGAGGAAGTCGCGATAGACGCCGAGCATCTTCAACGTCTCCTCCTGCGCTTCTTCTGCCGTGGCGTGCGCAGTGTGCCCTTCCTGCCAGAGAAACTCCGTAGTGCGGAGGAAGAATCGAGTGACCTTCTCCCAGCGCAGGATGTTTGCCCATTGATTGATCAGCACCGGCAGGTCGCGCCACGACTGCACCCATTTGCTGTACATGCTGCAAATGATTGCTTCGGAGGTGGGCCGAATCGCAAGACGTTCTTCGAGCTCGTCGTCGCCCCCGTGCGTCACCCAGGCAACCTCTGGCGCGAACCCCTCCACGTGCTCGGCCTCCTTCTGCAGGAAGCTCTCGGGGATCAGCAGCGGAAAATAGGCATTTTGATGCCCGGTTGCCTTGATACGGGCGTCGAGCAGGTCGCGCGCGTTCTCCCATAGGGCATAGCCGTATGGTCGGATGACCATGCATCCCTTGACCGGAGAGTAGTCGGCGAGCTCCGCACGGCGGACCACATCCGTATACCAGCGCGAGAAGTCTTCCGACTTGGGCGTGATCTCGGTTACGAACGAATCGTCAGATGCTCGATCTTTGGCCATACTTTGGTGAGTACCGGCGGCAAAAAGTGAGACCCGGAGGCGGAAGAACGGCAAGCTAGCACGCGCCCAGTAGGCGCGCAAACACGGCGTATGGCGTCGAATTCGCCTTCTTTCATGGGCTCTGGCCGCTCTTTCCGGCGGTAGGGCACCGATCCCACCAGTGCTGCCAAGACCAGGAATCCGATAGCTGTTGGCCGTCTCCTGGTGGCGGGTATCGCGAAGTAGCGGTACCCACGGAGGCCAAACAGCAACTCGGGGGGGAACCATGATCTTCGGATTGGTAAGCACCGCAGCGTTGATGTTCGCCGCGCCGGCGTCAGCGCCCGTCGTGGTCGAGCAACCGGCGGTATCCAGCCTGTCGATGGCTCGACAACATGCCACCGCAGGAGACGCTGCCTGGCAGCAGGAGGCTCCTTTGAGGCCGGTGGATGTAAACCGAGCCAATGAGGAACAGCTGCAAACGGTACCCGGTATCGGACTCGCGACAGCGCGGCGCATTCTCGATTGGCGAGAGCAGCACGGCCCGTTCGAGCGGCTCGAGGACCTGCTGAACATCCGCGGAATCGGTGTCACGACATTGGAGAAGCTACGTCCCTATGTGACCGTCGTTACACAGGCTGACTCCGGGGCGTGAGCCCGAACCGCGCCTGTCCCGACACGGGTAGCTCGATCATCGAGATGGTGGTCGTGCTCGCCGTGCTCGGCATCGTCGTGCAGACGGTGGCGCCAGCGTTTGTGCGCTGGCGCCAGGCGCGGCGATTGGAGGCCGCGGCCGAAGAGCTGGTTCTCTACGCGGTGGGCCTACGTGCAGCCGCCGCCTCTGCCGGAGCGTCGCGCGGCATCGCCATCGACTCGGTAGCGGGCTCGATTGCCTGGACACCGATTGCCGATGGGGATGGAGACGGGTTGAGGCGAGCTGATATGCGCGCCGGGCGCGATGTCGCTCTCGGTCCATCGCGCAACCTACGAAGCAACTACCCCGGGGTGCTCGCCGGGTTGCCGGACGGAGTACGGACGCCGGCTGGCGGAATGCCGCCAAGTGACGGCGTTGCCTTCGGCCGCGGCGATCTGTTGTCGCTGTCGGCTGATGGTACCGCGACGTCGGGCAGCCTCTATCTGCAGAACCAGTTCGGAGACGCCGTCGCCGTACGGATCTATGGTGCCACCGCCCGATTCTCGCTCTGGCGGCGCCGTCACTCCGACGGTATCTGGCGTCGCCGCTGGTAGAGGCTGCGGCTGGTCCAGGATGGTCTCCGGTGGCGGCTGACGTAAGCCACGGACGGCAGCCACGAGCCTGCCTGCTGTGGTAGCTTCAGATGTCGCGCTAACGACTCTTAGCGCTCAAGAGCCCTCTCTATCGATGCTGGGGACGTTGATTGTCCGAGCCGCGAACGACACCGCTACATGCTTGGCACGTTCGGCGGGGCGCTAAAATGGTCGACTACGCAGGCTGGCACATGCCCGTCCAGTTCAGCGGTCTCGTCGACGAGCACACGGCGGTGCGGGAGCGTGCCGGCCTGTTCGACGTGAGCCATATGGGCGAGATTCGGCTGAGTGGAAGCGAGGCACTCACAAACCTGCAACGGCTGATCACCAACGACGCCGCCAGCTTGGAAGTTGGCCAGGCGCAGTACACCGCCATGACACGTGAATCGGGCGGGATTGTCGACGACCTGTTGGTGTATCGGATAGCCGATGACGACTATTTCCTCGTCGTCAATGCCGGCACGACGGACAAGGACTACGAGTGGATAGGCGCGCATCTCGACGGCGATGTGGCGGTCGCGGACGAGAGCTCGACGTGGGCCCTACTGGCACTGCAGGGACCGCGGAGCGAAACCATTCTGTCTCGAGTCGTTGATCTGGATCTGGCCTCGATTCGGCATTACCACTTTGTAGTGGCGGAGTATGGCGGGGCGCCAGCAATCATCTCGCGCACCGGCTACACCGGCGAGGATGGGTTCGAGGTCTACCTGGCGCCACGACTTGCGGAAGTACTCGCTGACGCGCTGATGGAGGCCGGCAGCGCCGATGGCATCCAGCCGGCAGGGCTCGGCGCCCGCGATACGCTGCGCCTGGAGGCCGGTATGCTGCTCTACGGCAGTGATATGGACGACGGACGTACCCCCATCGAAGCAGGCATCGAGTGGGTCGTGAAGCCGGACAAGGGAGAGTTCATCGGCCGGCAGGCGTTGGTCGCTCAGCAGGATTCGGGACCCGCGGAGCGGGTTGTGGGGCTCGAGATAACGGGTCGTGGAATCCCGCGCCACGGCTACAGCGTGCTCGATGAGGGCGGGGAATCGATTGGAGTGGTGACCTCTGGCACCTTCAGTCCGACGCTCAAGAGGGGGATCGGGCTAGCCTACATCACGGTACGGCACGCTGCCCCGGGGACCGAGGTGGCGGTCGAGATACGCGGTCGGGCCACACCGGCCAAGATAGTAACGACACCCTTCTACCGCAGAGAACGCTAATCACCCGGGTCGCCGGACGCGGCGCCGGATCGGAGCCTCCGGCGTGGCCGGGGCCCGGCTGAGAGAAAGAGGGCATGGCCGACTATCCGGATACATATAGGTTCAGCTCGGAGCACGAGTGGGTTTCCGTCGACGGCGCTGTCGGCACGACCGGGATCACCGATCACGCTCAAGACGAGCTGGGCGATGTGGTCTTCGTCGAGCTGCCGGAGGTCGGTACGCGATACGACCAAGGGGCGGTGTTCGGCACAATCGAATCGGTCAAGGCGGTGTCTGACCTGCACGCTCCGGTCGCCGGCGAGATCATCGAGGTCAACGAGGCTCTGATCGACGCTCCGGAGGCGGTCAATGACGATCCGCACGGTGCGGGTTGGATGATACGAATCAAGCTCGACGATCCGGCGTCGGTCGATTCGCTGATGAGCAACGCCGACTACCGGCAGCATATCGAGGCGTAGCGTGGGTGACGCTTCGCGGAAGATGTTCATCGGGCCCAACGACACGGGTGGTGGGGGGCGCTATCTATCGCTCGGACGCTCTGACCGGCAAGCAATGCTGTCGGCGGTCGGAGTTGCCGGCGTCGAGGAGCTGTTCGCGGCGATCCCGGGAGTGGCGCGGTTCGAAGGGATGCTCGATCTCGAGGCTGCGATGTCGGAGATCGAGCTCGTCGATCATATGGAGGAACTGGCCGCCCTCAACGCCGCGGATCGCCGTGTCCTGAGCTTTCTCGGCGCCGGCTGCAATCCCCATTTCGTGCCAACCCACGTCGACGCACTCATCCAGCGTCAGGAGTTCCTCACCGCCTACACGCCCTATCAGCCTGAAGTGGGGCAGGGCACGCTGCAGGCGATCTTCGAGTTCCAGAGCCTCGTCTGCATGCTGACCGGCATGGACGTCTGCAACGCCTCAGTCTACGACGGTGCCAGCGCCGTCGCCGAGGCGGTGTTCATGGCGCGGCGGCTGGCGCGGCGCGGCGGACGCGTGCTGCTGTCGGAGGGGTTGCATCCGGCATACGAAGCAGTGGCGCGGACCTACGCCAGATACATCGACGACATCCATTTCGAGGCGCTACCGCTCGACGAGCACGGCCGGACGACATTCGATCAGATCGGCGACGATGTGATCGCGCTGGTCGTGCAACAGCCGAACTTCTTCGGCGTTGTCGAAGACCTGCAGGTGGCCGGCGCGCGGGCGTCGGCCGTTGGCGCCAAGTTCGTGGTCAACACCACGGAGCCCGTTGCTTTCGGGTTAGCGATACCGCCGGCGCAGGCGGGCGCCGACATCGTTGTTGGCGAGTTGCAGAGCTTCGGCAACGACATGAATTTCGGTGGGCCTCTGGTGGGCTTCATGGCCTGCCGCGACGGCGACAAGCGCAATCTGCCCGGCCGTCTCGCGGGACGTACGATTGACGAGGAAGGGAAGGAGGGCTATGTCCTAACGCTGTCGACGCGAGAGCAACACATCCGGCGCGCCGGCGCGACATCCAATATCTGTACCAACGAGGCCCTGTGTGCCCTGGCTGCGTGCATCCACATGTGCAGCCTGGGTCGCAGTGGAATCGCCGAGCTCGCCCGCAGCAATCTGGCGAAGGCAACATACGCGCGCAACGCGCTGACGGCACGGGGCATGCCACCGGTGTACGACGGACCGCATTTCAACGAATTCGCCGTGCGGTTGGGTGCCGATGCCGCGGCGGCAGTGGATCGGTGTTTGGCGCGTGACGTCATTCCGGGTGTGGCCCTCGGGCGCTTCGATGCGGCGCGCGCCGATCAGCTGCTGGTCTGCGTGACCGAGGTACATGGCAAGCAGGCGATTGACCGCATGGTAGATGTCCTCGCGGAGGCGACGACATGAGCGACGCCGCAGAGGCCTACTCAAGCCGCCAGGGACAACTGAAGCAAGAGCCGCCGATCTTCGAGCGTGGTGGCGAAGGTCGCGTCGGCTACTCGTTGCCGGCGCTCGATGTCCCGGAGATCGATGCGATGGACGCCTGGGGGCCGGATCTCGTGCGAGACGAGGTAGGTGGTTTTCCTGAGGTCTCCGAAGTGGATGTCGTCCGCCACTTCACTCGTATTTCTCAACACAACTACGGCATCGATGGCGGTCTGCACCCGTTGGGGTCGTGCACTATGAAGTACAACCCCAGATTGCACGAGCGGGTGGCGCGATTGCGAGGCTTTGCCGCGGCGCATCCATATATGCCTGAGGCGGCTTCGCAGGGCGCGCTAGAGCTCATGTGGCGCCTGGAGCGGATTCTCGCGGAGATCACCGGATTACCGCACATCTCACTGCAACCAGCCGCCGGCGCGCAAGGCGAGCTTACCGGGATCATGATGATCGCCGCCTACCATCGCAAGCGGGGCGAGTCGCGCCAGGAGGTGTTGATTCCCGATTCGGCCCACGGTACGAACCCGGCCACGGCGAGCCTGTGCGGCTTCAAGCCCGTCGAGATTCCCAGCAACGAGCGCGGCACCATCGACCTCGATGCCCTACGACTGGCAGCTGGTGAACACACCGCAGCGCTGATGTTGACCAACCCGAACACGCTGGGCCTGTTCGAGGATCACATCGACGAGATTGCCAGGATCATCCACGATGCCGGGGCGCTCATTTACTGCGATGGTGCCAACTTGAACGCCATTCTCGGCAAGACGCGGCCAGGCGATTTCGGTGCCGACGTCTTCCATATCAACATGCACAAGACGTTTACAACGCCGCACGGAGGCGGTGGACCGGGGTGCGGACCGGTGGCCCTTTCGAACCGTCTCGAGCCCTTCCGGCCGCGTCCCGCGCTAGTGCAAAACGAGGACGGCAGCTACGGTTTCGACGACGACCGTCCCGACAGCATTGGGAAGATCCACGGCTTCTACGGCAACTTCGCCATGATGGTTCGCGGTTACGCGTATATTCGCGCCCACGGAGCGGAGGGTCTGCGGCAGATCGCCGAGGATGCCGTGCTGTCGGCCAACTATGTAAAGGAGCGACTGAAGGGCGAGTACGAGCTCAGGCACGATCGGCACTGCATGCACGAAGTGGTCCTGTCTGACCTCTGTCAAAAGGAGTACGGCGTCTCGGCAATGGATATCTGCAAACGGCTGATGGACTACGGCTTCCACCCGCCGACCGTCTACTTCCCGCTGGTGGTACCGGGAGCGCTGATGATCGAGCCGACCGAGACGGTGTCGTTGCAGGAGATCGACGGGTTCGTGGAGGCCCTACTGTCGATTGCCCAAGAGGCGCGCTCCGATGCCGAGTTGGTAAAGGGCGCCCCGCACACGACCTATCATCGACGCCTCGACGAGACGCGGGCCGCTCGGCACCCGGTCTTGCGTTGGGAACCGCGACCCGACGGCGCCAGCGCCCCCAAGCCGGCCTGATTCCGTGAGCGATGCAGCCTTGCGTACCATCGGTGTTCTCGGGGGCATGGGGCCGGCGGCCACCGCGTACTTCTTTCAGCAGCTGGTGGATCGAGTCGCAGCCGCGCGCGATCAGTCGCACCCTCCGTGCCTGCTCTACAATGCGACCCAGGTACCCGATCGCACCGCGCATCTCACTGCCGACGGTTCCGATCCTACCTCGGCTCTCCAAGCAGCGAGCCGCGTGCTCGAGCGCGGCGGGGCGGACTTCATCGCGATCCCTTGCAACTCCGCGCACGCCTACCTCGCGGCAATCCGGGATGCGGTGGCGATCGAGGTGCTAGATATGATCGATTTGACCGCTGCCCGGGCCGCGTCGGTGTTGCCGTCGGGCGGCATCGCCGGCCTCTTGGCCGCCAGCGGGACGATCAACCTCGGCCTGTACGACCGAGCCCTCGAGGCGCGCGGCCTCCGCGCACTGCGGCCGCGGCCGCAGACTCAGAACACGGTGATGACGGCGATTCGCGCCGTGAAGGGAGGTGAATCTGGCGGGCGGGAGCTGCTTGAGCCCGCGATAGACGAGCTCGTCGCGGGGGGCGCGGAGCTCGTGATCCTGGGGTGCACCGAGTTGCCTATCGTTGTCGATGTCGATGCGGCGTCGGTGCCGATACTCGACGCCACTGCGGTGCTGTTGATGGAGTCGCTGTCGCGCTCCCGTGCAGCGTCGCTCGGTCAGCCATGAGCGAACAGCGCCGCATCATCGTAACGCTGCCGGGCGAGGCCGAGCGCGCCTACGACGTTGTCGTGGGTAGTGCGTTGATCGGGTCGGCGGGCGAGCATCTACAGGAGGCGGTCGGTGGCGAGGCCCTATTGGTGGTGATTGCCGACGAGGTGGTGGCAGGGTTGCACGGACATCGACTGCGCAGCGCTCTCGAAGCGACCGAAACGCGTTTTCTGGAACTTACAGTTCCGAGCGGCGAGGGCTCCAAGACCCGCGAGGTGGTCGCGGCGCTGCAGGACGAGGCGATCGAGGCCGGGGCGGATCGGGAATCTGCGGTGCTGGCGTTCGGGGGAGGCGTGGTCGGTGATATTGCTGGCTACGTCGCCGCCACGCTATACCGAGGCGTTTCGTATGTGCAGGTGCCAACCACGTTGCTGGCCATGGTCGATAGCTCCGTCGGTGGCAAGACCGGTGTCGATACAAAGGCCGGCAAGAACGTTATCGGGGCGTTCTGGCAGCCGCGTCGGGTGCTGGCCGACGTGGACTTGTTGCAGACGCTGCCCGACGAGGAGCTGCGGGCCGGGCTGGGCGAGGTAATCAAGTACGGCGTCATCCTTGACGATCAGCTTTTCGTCGATTTGGAGGACGGGCTGCTCGAATCCTGCCTCGCGAAAGTCCCCGATGCCCTGGCCCTCATTGTTGATCGTTGCGTGCGCCTCAAGGCGGCGGTTGTGGAGGAGGACGAGCGCGAGGGCAATCGACGACAGATCTTGAATTTTGGTCATACCGTTGCCCACGGTGTGGAATCGTCGCAGGGCTACTCGATGCGACACGGCGAGGCGGTAGCCATTGGCATGGTGGTGGAAGCGAGGCTGGCCGAGCGGCTCGTCGGCGCTACAGCCGGACTTGCCGAGCGCATCGGCTCCCTGTGCTCGCGTGCCGGCCTACCGGTGGCGCTACCGACAGGGTGTGGCCCTGCCGACGTACTTGCCGGGGCTCGACACGACAAGAAGTCGAGGCGTGGCATGCTGCGCTGTGCCTTGGCCGAGGACATCGGACGCATGGGCGAGCGCCATGGCAACTGGTCGGTGCCGGTCGAAGACGACGCTCTGATGGAGGCCCTAACGGGCTGATCGCCGGCGGCCGGATGGTCTGCTGGCAGACCCACGCGCCGGGCACCCCTACTGGTGCGGCTGTTCAGCCGCTAGCCGCAGCCAGTTGCCCACGGAACCAAGGCAGTGTGGACTCCAGGCCGGCGCGCAGGTCGATCTGTGGCTTCCAGCCAAGCTCGTCGGTGATGCGCCTCACGTCCGGGCGCCGCACTTTGGGATCATCCACGGGCAGATCTTCGAAGACCAACTGGCTGCTGCTGCCACTCAACTCGATCACTAATTCGGCAATCTGTCGGATCGTTACCTCGTTCGGATTGCCGACGTTCACTGGCGTGTTGACGTCGGAGTGCAGCAGCGTGAGCAGGCCACGCGCAGTGTCGTCGACATAGCAGAACGAGCGTGTCTGGCGTCCATCTCCGTACACCGTCAGATCGTCACCCGAGAGCGCCTGCATGATGAAATTCGGCACCGCCCGCCCATCGTCAACGCGCATGCGGGGGCCGTAGGTGTTGAAGATCCGCGCAATCCGAGTTTCGAGCCCGTGGCTGCGGTGATACGCCATCGTCAGGGCTTCGGCGAACCGTTTCGCCTCGTCGTATACGCCGCGCGGCCCGATCGGGTTCACGTGGCCCCAGTAGGTCTCCGGCTGAGGATTGACCTGCGGGTCGCCGTAGACCTCGGAGGTGGACGCGAGCATGAAGCGCGCCCCCTTGTTGCGCGCCAGTCCGAGAGCTTTGTGGGTGCCGAGCGCGCCGACCTTGAGCGTGTGGATTGGATACTTGAGGTAGTCGGCGGGTGACGCCGGGGAGGCAAAGTGGAGCACGTAGTCGAGTGGCTCGTCTACGAATACGTAGTTGGTGACGTCGTGCTCGATGAAGAGGAAGTCGCGATTCGCAAAGGGCGCCACGTTCGCCGCCGAACCGGTGAGCAGATTGTCCATCACGATGACGCGGTAGCCGTCGTCGAGAAGGCTCTCGGCGAGGTGGGAGCCGATGAACCCGGCGCCGCCGGTGATCAGCGCGCTCTTCTTGCGCGAGGTCCCACGAGCATTCCCCCCGAGTGCCAACCTACGCTCCTCGTTAGTACGCGTGCTCGTGTGCCATGCCGTTAGCCACGGTCATCCAGAGGATCTTCAGATCAAGCGTCAGCGACCAGTTCTCTACGTAGTAAAGGTCGTACTCGATGCGCTTCTCGAGCGACGTCCGGCCCCGCCAGCCGTGCACCTGAGCCCAACCTGTTAGCCCGGCCCGAACACGGTGGCGGAGCATGTAGTGCGGGATCCGATGACGGAACTCGTCAACGAAGTAGGGACGCTCCGGTCGCGGCCCAACCAGGCTCATGTCGCCACGCAGGATGTTCCAGAACTGTGGCAGCTCGTCGAGGCTGAGCTTACGGAGGAGCGCACCGATCGGCGTGCATCGTGCGTCCTGCTCGTTGGCCCATACCGGTCCAGTGTCCTTCTCGGCATCGACGCTCATCGAACGGAATTTCAAGATGTCGAAGGCGCGGCCATCGAGGCCCATGCGCTGTTGCCGGTAGAGGATCGGGCCGGGCGACGTAAGCTTGACCGACAGCGCAATCAGCGGGAACAGCGGGGCGAAGAGCATCAAGCAAGCAGCCGACACGAGGATGTCGGAGACGCGTTTCAATACCGCCGCGAACCCTTCCATGTGGATGCGCGACAGGTTGACGATCGGCACACCGTCGAGATCCTCCAGGCAGGCACCGAGGGTGAGGTATTGCAGCAGGTCGGGGACGACCTTTACCTCGGCGATTTCGTTCGCGACGCTACGCCAGACGTCCAATATCTCCTCGTGGGATGACATCGGAAGCGCAATGTACAACTGGTGGACACCCTGGTCGCGGACCAGGTCGGGGACGTCGCTGAGGCCCCCTACGATGGGCACCGTCCGGTAGCCCTCAGCTTCATGGTCGTCGGTGACCATGCCGATCACCTCGAACCCGAACTCCTCATGTAGTCGAACACGGTCGATGACGCTGTGGGCCAGCTCGCCGCTACCGGCGATGAGGATGCGACGAAGATTCCGCCCGGATCGGCGTATGTGATCCACCCACGCTTGCAGGCTTATCCGAGCACCGACCGTCAAAACCATGGCGAGGGTGGAGAAGATCAGCAGGAACAGCCGGGACACGTTCCACTGCTGCACCCGCATGAGGGCGGTGTCGGTTCCCACTACCACCGGAACCCACTGAGTCGGTCGAAAGAACAGAGAAACGAAGGCCGCCACCAGAATGATCCCGAACATCACGGCGCCGGCGGTGCGGAAGTAGGTCTCGGTGCGCGAATCTGCCCGTCGGATCCGGTAGAGCGCCGCCGACGATAGCGACAGCGGGAGAATGATCAGCGCTGCCACCAGCACGCGGAGATAACTCCCCAGAGTCGGGATGTCGCTGGGAAGGTCACTGGCCGGCACGATCTGAAAATCGAACCGCAGCCAATATGCAAACAGGAAGGCGCCGCTGATTGCAGCGAGGTCGGCCACCAACAATGCGATTGCAATCGAAGCGCGATGCCGGTTGATCACGATCGGCGCTCCTTCTCAGGCAGAAGCTTCATGAGACGTCCGAAACGGAGTGGATTCGAGCTCCATCGAGGGTTCGGTCGATGAAATCGGAGATCCGTCGGTCGAAGGCATCGAAGGAGTAGCTCTCTGCGTGGGCACGTATGACATCTGTATTGAAGGTGAGCCCTTCGCAGCTGTCAACAACCTTGATCAGTGCTTCGGGAGTTGGCTGTGGGATATGCAGCCCGGTGATCCCCGGTATGACCGCCTCGTGCGCGCCGCCGGTGGCCAGGACAAGCGCCGGACGGCCGCACGCCATCGCTTCGAGCGGTGCGATACCCGCGTCCTCCACACCGGGAAGGACGAAACCTCGGCACCGCCGATAGAGATCCGCCAACTCGACGCTGCTGAGCCGTCCCGCCAGGCGCACAGTCGGACCAGCGAGTCGGCGCATCCTTGCAGCCTCTGGGCCCGCCCCCACGATTACGAGCTCTCGGCCGATGCGGTTGAAGGCCTCGATGGCCACGTCAACGCGCTTGTAGGGGCTCAGAGCGGTGACCATCAGGTAGAAGTCGTCCGGCGGCGCCCCCGACGGAGTGAAGCGTTCAGTGTCGACCGGTGGAGGGATTATCTCCGCTTGGCGTGTGTAATGGCGGCGAATGCGGTCGGCCACGTAGCCGGAGTTCGCCACGAAGGAATCGACCCTCGCTGCCGTGCGACGATCCCAGCGCCGTAGGTAGGCCATTGTCGGCCGGATCAGCGCGTGCCGAAGCCAACCGACGCGCTGCGGCGAGAAATACGTGTCGAACTGATCCCAGGCGTAGCGCATCGGTGTGTGGCAATAGCAGATGTGGACGGCGTCCGATCGGCTGACGGCTGCCTTGGCGGCACAGTGACTGCTCGAGATGACAAGATCGAACTCCGTCAGATCGAGCGAACGCATCGCCAGGGGGTAGAGGGGCAAGTACCACCGATACGACTGCCGTGCCGGAAACGCTTGCAGGAACGAGGTGTGGATGGGGTGCTGCTCGAGAGCCCGGCTGACGCTTTCGGGATGATGGAACAAGGTGTAGATGGGAGCGTCGGGAAACATCATCGCCAGGCGCTCGAGGACCTTCTCGCCGCCCCTCATCCCAGTGAGCCAGTCATGGACGAGTGCCGTCTTCACGGCGTACTCTCCGCCGCTTCCGAGTAAGCGTGCAGGGTCGCCTCGGCGGCCCGATGCCAAGTCAGCTCTGCGGCCCGTTCGCGACCCCGTTGTCGCAGTTTCTCGCCGAGCTCCGGTTCGTCGAGTAGGCGCCTGATCCCGGCGGCGATCGAGTCGGTTTCACTCGGATCCACAAGCACCCCCGCGTCGCCGACGACCTCTTGTACTCCACCCACGGCCGCAGCAACCACCGGAGCTCCGGCGGCCATGGCCTCGAGTGCCGGAAGGCCGAATCCTTCCCAGAGCGACGGTATCACCAGCGCTGCGGCGCGCTCGTACAGCAGACGCAAGGCCTCGTTGCTGATCTCGCCCAGCGCATGGCACCGTTCCGGGTTGATCCGCGGGCGCGTCAGGCCTTCAACCTGGCCAGGCTGCGCCCCGGCCAGCAACAGGTGAAGGTCTGGCCGCGCCGGCGCGAGGCGCTCGAATGCGCATACGAGTCGCTCCAGATTCTTGTGTGGCTTCGGATTGCCGACCCACAGCAGGTACTGCTGAGGCAGATCGAGCTGCCGCGCGATCACCTCGGCCCGCGGCGCAGGCGTTGGCCGGTGCCAGAACTCATTGGCGCCGTTGAGCACCACGCGCAGGCGGTCACTCGGCACACCCAGACGCGCGATGAGGTCCTGGCCGGTCGACTCGGAGACTGCAATCACCCTCGAGGCATGGGCCACTGCATGTCCCATCATGGCGCGCGCATACACGTAGCTGAGGGAACGGGGCAGGAAGCCGAGAGGGCGAGGCAGGTGCTCCCGGAACCGCAGGTGGATGCAATCGTGCACGGTCACCACGGCGGGACATGGTAGGCGGGGGGGAACGACATAGTGCGGCGAGTGGAAGACGTCGGCTCGCGTCGAGCGCACGGCACGCGGCAGGCTGATGAGCTCGCCGAGGCCGTACTTTCGTGACGAGTTGACGATCCAGCTGATGTTGGTGTGTTGGTCGAGCTCGTGCGCATCGCTGGGCTCGCCGATAAGGACGAATCGCCAGTCGGGCCGGATCTGAGCGCTTGCCCCGATCAGCCCCCGGAGGTATGAGCCGATTCCGTAATCGTTGATCTTGCGGGCGTCTATGGCGACTCGCATCAGCGGTCGCCTGTGGTGACAGACGGTGTTGCATCCGGCGCGCCGCGCAACGAATCCGCTACCGCCTGCGCTCGCTGGCGCCGATCGCTGTCTCCGAACCGCGACAGCAGCGCGTACCGGACGCGCAGATAGACGCGCAAGCAAGTCAGGGCCAGTCGCGAGCGGTGCTTCTCGTAGAAGGCGATTTGGCTGCGGCGATACCAGTGTTCCGTCATCAGGGGCCGAACGGCCGCCGAGGCACCGCGGCGATGCCGTACCCGGGCCTCGGAAACGTAGCGCAGGTGCCAGCCGGCCCGGACCAGCCTGAGGCAAAGGTCGACGTCCTCTGCGTACAGAAAGAAACGCTCATCGAATCCACCCAGCTGATCGAATGCCTCGCGTCGCAGCAGAAGGCACGCGGCGCTCAGCGATCGCGTCTGTCGGGCGCGCTCGTAGCGCCGGTCGACGATGCCATGTAGCAGGGGAAGGCGAGCCTCATATGCGCTACCCAAGATCTTGAACCACGCCTCGTTCGAGAGGCTCAGAGTGCGGCCGACGGACAGCTCAGTACGGCCGTGCTCGTCCGCCAAATGAGGGCCGACGGCGGCCGTCTTGGAGTTGCTGAGGAGCGCTGACGCCAGGGCCTCATAGCCCCCCTCGAGTAACTGCGCGTCGCTGTTCAGAAATAGCAGCAACTCTGCATTGCCCGCCGCGGCGCCTCGATTGGCGGCCCCGCCGAAGCCAAGGTTTCGCTGGCTGCGAATCAGCGAGGCCTCTGGAAATCGCTGCTGCACCATGTCGGCACTACCATCCTCCGAGGCATTGTCGACCACAATGAGGTGGACCTGCTCGCCGAGCGCGGCGACGCTTTCGCAACACCTCGCCAGCAGTTCGCGACGGTTGAAGCTCACGACAACGACATCAACTCGTGCGTCGCTCATTGCGAGTCGCCGACGGCAGTCGCGAGTCTCGCCCGCAGTTGGGTAGCGCTAGGCTCCCAGCGCTGGGCTCGAGCCCATGCGGTTCCGGTCTCGATGGTGCGCTGACGCTCCGTGGCGTCGTCGAGCAGGGCGGTGAGGGCCGTCTTCCAGGCGTCGCCATCGCCATGCGGCACCAGACGTGCTCGGCCCGCGTAGACCTCCGCCAGCGCCGACGTGGCCGACGCCACCGCCGGTGTGCCGCAGGCAAGCGCCTCGAGTACGGAAAGGCCGAAGCCCTCATACGACGACGGGTACGCCACTACCGTGGCAGCGGCATAGAGTGGCGCCAAGTCGTCCTCAGGGACGTATCCGAGGTGTCGGATCGGTGCGGTATCGCCGCCCGGCTGGTGCTTGGTACCCGCCACCAACAGCTCGACATCCGGGCGAGTGGCGCCGATCTCCGCCATCCATGTGCCGAGTTCTCGAAGGCCCCGTCGCTGCAGACCCGAGCCGACGAACAGCACGCTGCGGCCGCGGATTCCATAACGCGCCTGAACATCGTCGATGCGCTCGCTCGATATCGCACCGAAGCCTCGCGTGAGACCCCAGGGGATCACCAGCAGACGCTCTTCGGCCACGGCGAGGGTTCTTTGTGCCTCATCAGCGGCGAAGCGTGATCCCATGAACAAGAACGCGGCGCGCCGCGCCGCAAATCGCGCCGCGGCCTGTCGCCGCCAGCGCTCGCGTGTGCGGAACCCGTGTGGCAGCGCGAAGGGTGCACAATCGTGCATGCATACGGCAGTGGGGCAAGGCGCGCGCAGCGGCATGCTGTAGTTGGGGGCAAGCAGCGCGTCGGCGCGACTGGCGCGTACCATTCGCGGCAAGCGTACGTGTTCCCACAACGCGCCGGGTAGCGACGCGTAGGCGGAATCAACGGCCGTGCGCCAGTTGGGCTGCAGCAACGTGGAGGGCAGGGGTGTGCGGGTAATGAGGCAGAGCTCATCGCCCGGCGGCCATGCCTCTAGCAATCCTTGAATCACACGACCGACACCGGTACGTCTGCCGGTCAGCTCGCGCGCGTCGACGGCGACCCTCATTTGAGCAGTCGGTCGTAGACCGCACGGGTGCGTACGGCGGCATTGTGCCAGGTGTAGCGGGCCGCGCAGCGGATACCAGCCTTGACCAGATCCTCACGATAGCTCGAGTCGGAGATTGCCCGGTCGCAGGCCTGTGCCAAGCCGGCAGCATCGCCGACTTCGAACCAGGAGGCCGCGTCACCAAGAACTTCAGGCAAGGCTCCGGCGCGCGATGCAACGACCGGCGTGCCTGAGGCCATGGCCTCGACTGCGGTGAGGCCGAACCCTTCCCAGCGGGAGCTGAGCACCAGGGCCTCTGCGCCCTCGTACAACGCGGCGAGATGGACGGTCGGCTGGTGCGGCATACAGCGACTACGCTGCCGTGTGTGAGGCGCCGCCGATCCCCACACATTCTCCCAGCGGTATCCGTCCGGGCCCACGAGCAGCAGATCCAAGTCTGGGTGGTGGGCGGCGAGCTCGCCGAATCCGGTCAGCAGGGTGCCCAGGTCCTTACGCGGATCTCGGCGACCGACAAATAGCAGATAGGGTCGTTCGACTCCGAGCGCCGCGCGAGCTGCCTGCTTGCTGGTCGCTTGGCCCGGTCCGAATGCGGCGTCAACGCCGTTGTAGGTGACGTGGATCCTCTCGGGAGCCACGTCGAATAGCTCCTGCAATTCTTGCTTGGTGGTCTCGGAAACAGCGATCACGGCGTCGGCGCGGCGTAGGGAGTCGGCGACTAGAGGCACATAGTCGCGACGCACCGCACCGCTTACGTCGTCGGGCCGTCGAGCAAAGTAGCAATCGTGCACGGTGACCAGGCGGCGAGCTCGGCGCGTTGGAACAAGCATTGGTGAGGGCGAATGGGCGATGTCGAGATCGCCAACCCAGTGTTCGACCGGAGGCCATCGGCGGCGATGCCACAGCCAGTCGAGGAGCCGCACCGGCACGCGCACGTCGCGAAGATGCGCCCCCGGAGCGTCGGGGGCGCCAACGAGGCGATGCTTCCAAGAGGCAGAGAACGCCGTATGGCGATCGTCGGGGAAGGCACTGACGAGCGCGGCCAGAAGGCCGCGAACGTAGGTGCCAACGCCCGTACTCTCATGAAGCGCCGGGCGATAGTCGATACAGACGTGCATCCGGGAGGCGTGGGATTGCCGCAGCGGAGGCGAGCGCGGCGTAGATTGAATGGTAGCACGGGCAGCGCCCTCAGCGGACCTCGGAACGAGGCCGGAGACCGGTAGCCCGGGACGATCGAGTACCCTTTGGTCGTTCGAGGGGTTGTGAGCGATGCAGGCGAGGCTTCAGCGACTGATCGGAGAGTCCGAGTGATGGTGGCATCGCGAGAGCACGGTGCCGACCTGCTTGTGGTCGCCGGTGAGGCCTCGGGGGATTTGCATGGCAGCAGCCTCATTCGCGAGATCAAGCAGCTCCGGCCGCAGACCGAGGTCATCGCCATCGGTGGTGACCTGATGGCAGCTTCCGGTGCCGAGCTGCTGGCGCACTATCGCCACTTGGCGGTAGTGGGGATCACCGAGGTTCTCGGCCATCTCGGCGAGATTCGTCGGGCCATGAGCCGTGTCCTCGACGCTGCTAGCGCCCGGCGCGTGCGCGCGGTAGTGCTGATTGACTACCCGGACTTCAACCTGCGACTTGCTCGACGCCTGCGGCGCGCGCGTCCCGATCTGCCGATCGTCTACTACATCAGTCCGCAGGTCTGGGCTTGGCGGCGCGGCCGCGTCCGACAGATCGCGCGGCTGGTGGATCGCATGCTGGTGATTCTGCCCTTCGAGAAGGAGCTCTACGAAGGCGCCGGGCTTTCCGTGGATTTCGTCGGGCATCCTCTGCTCGATGTCATTCCGGCAACGGGTGAGGTGGGGAGCTTCGCCGAGCGTCACGCTCTCGATCTCGACCGTCGATGGATCGCGTTGCTGCCTGGCAGCCGGCGCGCCGAAGTGGAACGGCTGTTGCCGACGATGCTGGAGGCCGCCGCGCAGCTTGCCCGGGAGGGGGCCTACGAGTACATCGTGCCGGTAGCTGCAGCGTTGGGTTGCGATTCCTATCGGCCCCTTCTGGACGATCTCGACGCCGAGATTCGTGCACACGTCCATCTGATCGAAAACGACACCTACGAGGCGGTTCGGCACGCCCGGGCGGCCGTGGTGTGCTCTGGCACTGCGACGCTGGAGGTGGCACTGCTCGGGACGCCCGAGGTCGTCGTTTACAGGACATCCTGGCTCACTTACAATCTCGGAAAGTTACTCGTGCGCATCCCAGATATCGCGCTGGTCAACGTGGTCGCAGGGCATCGCGGCGTGCCTGAGCTGCTCCAGAACGAGGTTACGCCCGACGCGATAGTCGCCGAGCTGGTGCCGCTACTGAACGACGAGGAGAACAGGGACCGGGTCAAGCGGTTTCTGATCGATGTGCGCGCCAGGCTTGGCGAGCCCGGCGCTTCGGCACGCGCCGCGCGCGCCGTTCTCGCCACTCTGACTCCGGCGCCGTCCGGAGAACCTGCGATCTGATGGCCAATCTCAATCGCTTGCTCAGAATGGTCCGGCCATATGCGCCCCGAATGTTCGGTGCCGTCATGGCCATGGCGGTCGTAGCGGCGGCCAATGGGGCCATCCTCTGGATGGTCAAACCGGTGATCGACGATGCGTTTCAGCCGGACGCACAAGCTTCGTATGTGCGTATGTTGGCTGGCGTGGTCGTGCTGCTGTACTTGACGCTGGGGATTGCGCGGTACTCGTCGAGCTACCTCATGGGCAGCGTCGGGTTCGCGGTGGTCAAGGATCTGCGAGTTCGGCTATATGGCCATCTCCAGTTCCTGCCACTGGCTTTCCACAAGCGCCGATCGACCGGCGGTCTCATGTCGCGCGTGACCAGCGATGTGATGGCGATTCAGGAAGCGCTGACGCGTGTTCTTGTCGATCTGTTGCGCGAGAGTGCCACGCTGGCGGTCTACCTGGGAATCATGTTTGCGACCGATTGGCTCCTGACCTTGCTCATCTTGGTGGCTGCACCGCTGCTGGTGGCCGTGATTGCTTGGCTAGGGCAGGGATTGCGCCGTGTGAGCCATGAGGCCCAGCGTGGCCTGGGGCAGCTGTCGTCGCTGCTACAGGAGACTCTCACCGGCATCCGAGTCGTCAAAGCGTTCGGCATGGAGCAGGCCGAGACCGAGAAGTTCCGCCGCTCGGCCGAGCGCCTCTACCGACACTCACTGCATGCTGAGCGGCTGGCCAGCATCGGTTCGCCGCTGATCGAGTTCATTGCCGCAAGCGCGGGTGCACTGGTGATGGTCTATGGATCTTGGCGTATCACTACCGGAAGCCTCTCGACCGGGGATCTGGCACGAGTCCTCTTCGCCGCCTTTGCGACCTACGCGCCGCTGCGCCGGTTGAGCTCAGCCAACGTACGGATCCAGGCGGCGGCCGCCGCCGCCGATCGTATCTACGAGGTCCTCGATGCGCCGCTCGAGCCACTCCGAGCCGGGTTGGCCGCCGCCGCGGCCGGCACCGCCAACGTGATCCCAGGCAAACCGGCCGAGCTGTCGATGCCACCGCTGGTCGAGGGTATTCGGCTGCAGCACGTCTCGTTCGCCTACGACGACGCGCCCGACGAGAGAATCCTGCATGACATTGATCTCGATATCCGGGCCGGTACCGCCGTGGCGCTTGTCGGTTCGTCGGGCGCGGGGAAGTCCACCCTCGCCAACCTGATCCCTCGTTTCTATGTTCCGTCTGACGGCGTGGTGAGTATCGATGGAGTCGACCTGAGTGACATCAGGCTCGATGATCTACGTGATCAGATCGCAGTCGTGACGCAGGAGACGATCCTGTTCAACGACAGCGTCCGCAACAACATTGCGTATTGCCAACCGGGGATTTCAGATGACGCGGTGCAACGCGCCGCCCGGGCTGCTTTCGCCCACGAGTTCATTGAGCAGCTACCGAACGGCTACGACACCGTCCTCGGGGAGCTTGGCCTGCGGCTTTCAGGCGGGCAGCGACAACGCATCGCCATTGCCCGCGCGTTGCTGAAGAACGCGCCGATCCTCATCCTCGACGAGGCCACGAGCAATCTCGATGTGAGATCGGACCGGCTCGTGCAGGAAGCGCTAGTCAACTTGATGGAGGGTCGCACGACGCTCGTCATTGCCCACCGGCTGTCGACTATTCAGGGAGCCGACCTCATCGTGGTGATCGAGGGCGGTAGAGTGGCTGAGAAGGGGACACACGAGCAACTGCTGGCCCGTATGGGAGCCTATCAGCGACTGTATTCATTGGACTTTGCGGCCGCCGCCGGATCTGGGTTTGCGCTCGAAGGCTGAGCTCGTCACGGTCGCAGGTGACGGCTGCGAGAGAACACGATGATGGCATCGCTGGTCGACGATCCCGCAGCAATGGATCAAGAATCGAGCGACCCCGCCGACACGCTGCGCACGCTCAGTCCGCGGGCACTGATCGCTCCACTGGGGGCGGCGTACCTGCGCCTGGTACGCGCCACCATGGCGTTGACACGCGAAGGCGCCGAGGAAGCCCTTCCGGCAGACGGCGGGCCGGTGATCTATTGCTTCTGGCACGAGCAGCTGGCGATGATGCCGTGGGTGCAGTTTCGTCCACCGACTTCGGTTCCGATCTCTCGCTCGCGCGATGGTGAGGTGACGGCGCGTCTGTTCTCCTATCTCGGAGTGGAGGCAGTGCGCGGATCAAGCACGCGCGGCGGCGCGGCCGCCGCCCGCGGCATGCTCCGGGCAGCGCACCGTGGCCGTGATCTGGGCATCACCCCCGACGGGCCACGCGGTCCCGCCCGGATCGTGCAGCCCGGGGCAACCTGGATTGCCAAGGCGACCGGGCGACCGCTGTTGCCGGTCGCTTTTGACTGTTCGCGATCATGGCGACTGCGGAGTTGGGACCGTATGCTGATGCCGCTGCCTTTCGCGCGCGGGGTGTTCGTGTACGGGCCCCACCTGTGGGTTCCGCGGGAGGCCGATGACGCGGCGCTCGCCAGCGCCGATCGAAGCCTGGCGCTGCGGCTTGCCGAGCTGACCGACCGCGCCAGCTCGACGTTTCCGAGCTGATCTGGGCCGGCTAGCCGATGCCGCCGTGGCAGGCGTACACGGCTTCCAGGGCAAAGCGTGCCGCCAGCAAGGCGCCGCGCTCGCCTTCGTCATAGCGTGGGGAAAGACAGCACAGATCGAATCCCGCCAAGGTTGCCGCGGCGGCCGCTGCACGCATGACCGCGAGGACCTCACGGGGCCCCAGACCGGCCGCGTCGGGATACTTCTGTGCGGGGCAGAAACCGGGGTCTACAACGTCGATATCCAGGGATACGTATACGGCGTCGGCCTCCCGAAGACGGTCGGTCAGCTCTGTGCATACGGTGGCTAGTCCCCGGCCGTCGATCTCTCGCATGGGCACGACGTGGACGCCATGCCGGCGCGCGTATTCGATCTCCGACGGGGAATGTCGCACGCCGCGAGGCCCGATGATCGTGAGATCGGAGGGCTCGAGGAGTCCCTCTTCGATCAGGGTGCGCCATTGCGATCCCGCCCACAGCGGCGGAGCTGCGTGGAGATCGAGGTGTGAGTCGAGGACGACCACCGCCAGCCGCCGTGGGTGTCCGTGTTGCAGCCCGCGGATCAGAGGTAGTGGCACGAGGTGATCGCCGCCGAGCGCGATGGTAACCCCAGCGGCCTCGGCGACCGAGCGCGCCAGTTGCTCGCAGCTGTCGAGCGAATGGTTTCCAGCATCCACCAAGCACAGCTCATCCGAAAGGCGAACGAAATCGAGCTCGGCCGCGACGCCGCCGTCGTGCTCGAGCGAATAGATCACGCTCGTTCGGCGAATGGCGTCGGGCGCCGCGTCGGCGCCATGCCGCGCATAAAAGGACTCGGGCGGCCGCGAGCCGGGCGGATACAGCGTGTGCCGGTCGCCCACCAGGACGCCTTCATACGGTACCCCCATCAGGACGACTCCGGAGAAATCCTGTTCAGCCATGGGGGCTTCGAACAGGGTAGGGACATCGTCGTGGAGTATCCGCGCCAACCGCCGTTCGCTCATCGCAGCTCCTCGTTCGCGGTCACGTTTCCGCACGGCTCATATTCCGGGTGGCGAGAACCGTCCGTCGATTGCTGTCCAGCCGCCATCAACGAACAACACCGTCCCGGTAACGTAGCTGGCGGCCTCGGATGCGAGAAAGACAGCCGGTCCGACCATCTCGTCGACTCGCGCCCATCGGCCCAATGCGTTCCGGTCGGCGTACGCACCGTACCAGTCTGCGTTTCTCTTGATCGGTTCGGTCAGGGGCGTGTCCACCACTCCCGGGGCGATGGCGTTGACGCGCACGCCGACGGGTCCGAGCTCCGCTGCTAGCGCCCGAACCAGCTGAACGATGCCGGACTTGGTGGCAGCGTAGACTCCTTGCCCGGGCTCTACGACCAGCGATCGGATCGACGAGTACGCAATGATGCTGCCACCCTGCTGCGCTGCCATGATCCGGCCCGCTGCCTGCAGGACGTTGAACGTTCCCTTGAGGTTCAGGTCGATGACCCGATCAAGCTCCTCCGGAGCATAGTCGAGCACTCGCTTGCGTACGTTTACGCTCGGCGTCGATACTACGATGTCTAGCCGGTCGTGCTGCTGCGCCGTGCGCACCAAGGAGTGGTCCACAGCTTCGCTATCCCGGATGTCCAGTGAATCGCTGCTAGCGACTCCGCCGGCGTCGCCGATCGCGGTGGCGACCTCTCGAGCCCCGTCCTCGTTGCGATCGAGACACACAACGTGCGCGCCCCGCGCGCCGAATCCTTGCGCTACTGCGGCTCCGATACCGGACGCGGCACCGCACACCACGGCCACCTGTTGATCCAGTCGAAAGCTCGTTTCCGGCATGCCAAGCTCCGTCATGAGTGAGCGGACAGTATGTTAAGGCGAACGGTATTCACGAAAGGGCCCCTCGGCTGACCGGGTAGGCGATGACAGGGATCAGAGAACGCGTACTTCAGCAGATTGAGGCGGCCACCGAGGAGATCATCGCGCTGGCCGCAGATCTTGTCCGTATCCCGACGGTCAACCCGCCCGGCGAAGAATACTGCGCGGCCGCCGAGCTCATCGCCGATCATCTGCGGCGCGGCGCCATGGAGGTCGAGTTCCACCGAACCGCTCGACGCCTCGGCGGCCCTCCGCGACCCAACGTCGTGGGGCTGCTGGAGGGAGACTCACCGGGGCCCTGTGTGCACTTCAACGGGCACTTCGATGTGGTGCCCCCGGGTGCGGGCTGGACGGTCGACCCCTTCGGCGGCAAGGTCGACAACGGTCGACTGTATGGCCGTGGCAGCGCCGACATGAAGGCGGGCCTGGCGGCAGCGATCTTCGCGGTCGAGGCGATACGCCGCGCCGGGGTTCGCCGTGCCGGGCGACTGGAGGTTAGCGGTACCATGGATGAAGAAAGCGGCGGCCATGCCGGGGTGGCACATCTGGCGGAGATCGGTCGCATCGCCGCCGATCGCACCGACCACGTGGTCATTCCGGAGCCCTTCGGTGTCGAGCGTATCTGCCTCGGACATCGTGGCGTCTATTGGTTCCGGGTCACGGCCAGCGGCGTCATGGCGCATGGCTCGATGCCATTCCTCGGGGTCAACGCTATCGACCGGCTGCAGCCCTTCCTCGAAGCGATCCGTACGCGCCTGGCCCCAGCGCTGCGCGAGCGTGTTACGAGCGTGCCGGTCGTTCCGGAAGGATCGCGGTACGCGAGCATCAACGTCAACGCGATCGAGGGGGGACAGACGGGATCCGCCACGCAGACACCCTGTGTTCCCGACCGTTGCTCTGCGACCTTCGACCGCCGATTCTTGTCTGAGGAATCCTTCGACGATGTCAAGCTCGAGGTCGTGGAGCTGCTTGCCAGCGTCGAGCATGGGGCCGATGCGCTCGAGCTCGAGGACCTGCTCGTGGTCCACCCGACCGCGACCCGCGCCGACGCGCCCCTCGTGCGGTCGTTCGAGCGCGCGGTCTGCGAGATCGTCGGGCAACCGGCGCAACTGGTGGCGAGCCCCGGAACCTACGACCACAAGCACGTGTCGGGCATCGCGGGGGTGAATAGCTGTATCGCCTATGGTCCTGGTGAGCTCGAACAGGCGCATCAGGCGGACGAGTCGTGCGCCGTCGACGACATCGTCACTTCGACACGAGTGATGGCCACGGCGGTACTCGATCTCTGGGAGGCGGCGGTTTGACGTCGAGCAACCTTCTACGCGGGTAATGGTTGCTGCCGCAGGGAAGAGATCAACACGGCTCTTGCTCTGTTGCCGCGAGGTCCCTACGATGCAGCGTGGCCGTAGGAGAATCGACGATCGAATCACCAGCGCTGGAGAACGGTGAATGCTGCGACGAGCTTTGTTGACAGGTGCCTTGACGGCGGTCCTGGCCGTGTCTGTGTTGTTGGTCCACGCGCTCGTCACACCCGCCTGGGCGCAGCAGGATACCGCTGTGGCCTCGACCGCAAGCATGGTGTCGCCTTTCGAAGGGAGATGCGCTTCCTGCCACGACAACCGGAGTCCGGACAGCATGGCCCCGAGCCGGCAGACGCTTCGGACGCTGGAACCGGAGCGTGTGCTGGCGGCTCTCACCACCGGCCCGATGGTTGAATTCGCCGAGGGCTTCAACGAGACGTAGCTGCGGGCGATGGCGGAGCTGGTGACCGGCAAGCCCTTCGGCGGCACCGCCGACCGCACTGCGGCGGCGATGACCAACCCACGCAGCAGCCCGCTGAGTCTCGACAACCCGTACGAGCAGCCAAGCTGGAACGGTTGGTCTCCTGATCCGACGAAGTCTTACCGCTTTCAGCCGATGGAATCAGGAGGGTTGAGTTCCGGGCAGATGTCGCAGCTGAAGCTCAAGTGGGCGTTCGCGATTCCGGGCGCCGCCTCCGCCGCGTGGACGCAGCCGACCGTTGTCGGCGGGGCGCTGTTCATCGGCAGCGACAACAACTTCGTGTATGCGCTGGATGCCAAGACGGGCTGCGTTCACTGGTCGTACGAGGCGCCCGGCCAGGTTCGCACCGCGGTTAGCATCGGCCAGGTCACCGCGATTCCGGGCGTCCGCCATGCGGCCTACTTCGGCGACTACATGGGCTACGTCACTGCCGTGAACGCGGAGACCGGCGAGGAGCTCTGGTCCATGCTCCCCGACGATCATCAGGCGGCCAAGATCACCGGGCCGCCGACGCTCGATCCTTCTCCGGGCGGCCACCTCTACGTCGGCGTCTCGTCGTGGGAGCAGATCCCGGGGCGCCAGCTGACCTACGAGTGCTGCAAGTTCCAGGGCAGCGTGACAGCGATCAACGTCAACACCGGGCAGCCGGTATGGCAGACGTTCACCATGACCGAGCGTCCGCGACCGCTGCGACGGAACTCCGCGGGTACGCAGCTGTATGGGCCAGCGGGTGCGGCGGTTTGGAACGCGCCGACGCTTGATCTCAAGCTGCGGCGCGTCTACGCGACCTCCGGGACCTGCTACATCTCGGAGTTCTTCGAAAAGAAGGTCGGATACGACGGTGGTGCCTGTGTCTCCATCATGGCGTTCGACATGGACAGCGGGTCGCGAGAATGGTCGACGCAGCTAGTGCCGATGGACCGGCACGGGGGAGGCTGCGGTCGGACACCGGAAGAGATACGGCTCAACTGTCCGGGTTACGTCAACGATCCCGACGACGACCCCTCGGGCGCGCCGGTGCTGTACACGGCACCCGATGGTCGCCGCATGATAATCACTGGCCAGGAGAGCGGTCGGACGACGGCGCTCGATCCCGACAACAATGGAGCCGTCCTCTGGGTGTCGCAGGCAGGCGATCGCCTGGCGGCGGCCAACGGCGGCTTCGGCGGCGCCTTCGACGGCGAGTACTACTTCAAGCCGCTACCGTTCCGTGACGGCACCGGAGCCATCGCCGCGATACGACCGGCCGATGGCTCGCGCGCCTGGTACACGGAGATCGAGAAGCCGGACGACTGCCCGGACCCTGAAGCGAGGCAGTGTTCCTCGGCCAATTGGTCGTCAGCCAGCGCCATACCGGGCGCCGTGCTCACCGGGGCATGGAATGGCGTGCTGCGCTCTTACTCCGCCGAGGACGGCACCATTCTCTGGGAGTACCCCACGCAGCGCGAGTTCGAGACCGTCAACGGCGTCGCCGGCTTTGGCGGCGGGATTGGCGGCGGTGCGCCGACGATCGTCGACGGAATGATGTTCATCGGCTCTGGCTACGCGATTCTGGGCGGCGCACCCGGGAACGTGCTGCTGGCGTTCGGGACGGACTAAGATCCAGTTTGGCGGGGGCACGCGGACCAAGGCGCCGCGGTGCCCCTGCTAACATGGCCCGCCATGGTTCGGAGCATGAGTGGGCACGGGCGTGGTGAGGCTTCGTCGGAGAGTCTGAAGCTCACTGTCGAGGTTCGTGCCGTCAACCACAGGTATTGTCGCGTATCGCTCCGCCTGCCGGGTGTGCTGGCGGCGTTCGAGGAACCGGTGCGTCGTCGCGTCCTGGAGCGCGTCCAGCGGGGCAAGGTGGATCTGTCGGCCACCCTCGAAGGTACGGGTGCGGGCACGCCAGGAGTCCGTCGCGACCTGCTGGAGCACTGGCTGGCCGAGCTGCGGGACGTTGCCGAGGAACTGGGGACCTCGCCGACTCCGGATCTGCAGACTCTGTTGGCGCTCCCGGGCGTGGTTGTCGATCGGGCCGGCGCCGTCGACGACGAGGAGCTGGGACAGCTAGCGGACACTGCCGTGTGCCAGGCGCTCGACTCGTTGGAGGCGATGCGGCGCCGTGAGGGGGAGCATCTCGTAAGTGATCTGATAGCCCGCACCACGATGCTGCGTAGCGGGGTGGAGACCATCGCGGGGGCGGCGCAAGAGCTACCTGAACGCCTGCGCGAGCAGCTGGGCGAGCGCATCCAGAGCCTGCTCGCGGACACCGGGGTCGAGGTCGATGAGGACCGCATCGTCCAGGAAGCGGCATACCACGCAGAACGTGCCGACGTGACCGAGGAGATCGTTCGATTGCGGTCGCACCTGACCAAGATCGACGATCTATTGCAGCGCGACGAGGCTGTTGGCCGCACGCTGGACTTCGTGATTCAGGAGGTCCATCGCGAGCTCAACACGGTCGGATCCAAGGTTAAGGATCTAGTGGTTGCCGACACCGTCGTGGAGCTGAAGGCCGAGCTCGAGCGCATTCGTGAGCAGGTGCAGAACATTGAGTGACGACGCTCCGTTCTGCTTCGTGGTGTCGGCGCCCTCCGGCGCCGGGAAGACCACGTTGGCAGACGCCGTCCTCGACCGGGTTGATCGACTGAAGCGCACCGTCTCGGCTACCACTCGTGCGCCGCGCCCGGGCGAGCAGGACGGGCGTGAGTATTACTTCGTCGACGTCGAGGAGTTCGACCGCCGCCGTCAGGCCGAAGCGTTCCTCGAGTGGGCCGAGGTGCACGGCCACTACTACGGCACGCCGCGCTCCGAGGTCGATCGCATACACGCTGCCGGCCACGACGCCGTCTTGGTTATCGACGTTCAGGGGGCTGCCGCTGTACGGCAAGCGCTCAGCGGTGCCATAACAGTCTTCGTATTACCGCCCTCTCTGGATGCCCTGGAGAGGCGTCTGCGGCGTCGCGATGGCTCCCACCCGGAGCGGCAAGCTGAGCAAGCGACCCGATTGGCGATGGCGGTGCACGAAATTGAACAGTATCTGAGCTACGATTACGTCATCGTCAACGATGAGTTCGAATCCGCCGTTGCCGAGCTTGAGGGGATCGTACGGGCTGAGCGTAGCCGACAGCCCCGACGGGTCGAGGAGGCCGAGGCTGTCCTGGCGGCCTTCCGGCGTTCGGCAAAGGGATAGCCCAATTACGGGCGGAATGCGTTGGAGCACCTAGGATGAGCAAGCCGGAAAGCGAATATCTGTTCGTCGAAGTTGCCGCCAAGCGTTGTCTGCAGTTGATGCGTGGGGCGCGCCCCAAGGTCGACTCCAATGCTCGCAAGTACAGCACGCTGGCAATCCAGGAAGTGCATGCCGGCGAGGTTCCGTGGGAAGTGCGTGATCCGAAAGACGCCGATCTCGTGGCCGCCGGGCTGCACGAGCCGGTTGAGGAAGAGGAAAGCGCCGAGGAGGAGTAGCGGGCGCCGGTTGCCATTCGTCACGCCCGCTCGAACGCCATGAGCGCTGAGTCGAAAGCGCCCCAGCCACACGTGGTGCTGGTGGTGAGCGGCGGTATCGCCGCCTACAAGGCTTGCGACATCGTCCGGCGGTTCCGCGATCTCAGCGTCGACGTGCACGTGGCAATGACGCGAGCGGCGACGCAGTTCGTCACGCCCACAACGTTCGCAGCACTATCCGGCAACCGGGTCGTTGCTTCGCTGTTCGAAGATCTGGGCTCTGAAGTGATCCCTCACGTGCGCTGGGCAGAGCGTGCCGCCCTCGTCTGTGTGGCTCCTGCCACCGCCAATTTCATTGCCAAGATGGCGCACGGGATCGCCGACGACTTCCCGTCGACGCTGCTGTTGGCCGCCTCCGGTCCCGTGTTGGTCGCCCCGGCGATGGAGGACGACATGTATCGACAGCCGGCGGTGCAGAGAAACCTCGAGCTACTGAGCGAGCGCGGTGTTCAGGTGGTCGGTCCCGGCTGCGGCGCGCTGGCGTCGGGGAGACACGGGCCGGGACGCATGTCGGAGCCTGGCGAGATCATCACCGCCGCTGCCCCGTTGCTGGGCGAGGGTGCGGTGACCCGGCCCCTGCACGGCGCCAACGTGTTCGTCACCGCTGGCCCGACGCGTGAGATGCTGGATCCGGTTCGCGTCTTTACGAATCGGTCCAGTGGCAAGATGGGATATGCGCTGGCTGCTGAAGCCGCCGTCCTCGGCGCGCGCGTACGACTCATATCCGGACCGACGTGCCTGCCCGATCCTCCGGGTGTCGTGGTCGAGCGAGTGGAGAATGCGGCGCAGATGGCGGCAGCCGTGTTTGCGGCTGTGGATGACTGCGATATCGGCATCATGGCTGCGGCGGTCTGCGACTTTACGGTCGCGACACCGGCGGCTGGCAAGATCAAGAAGGCTGGAGAAGATTCGCTTCAGCTGGAGATGACCCGCACCACCGACATTCTCGCCGAGCTGGGGACGCGCACCACGCGACCGTTGCTCGTAGGATTTGCCGCCGAGACCGGCGACCTCGAGACCCAGGCCCGGGAAAAGCTGGAGCGCAAGGGCTGTGATCTCATTGTCGGCAATCTGGTCGATGCGTCCGGGCGCGGCATGGGCGGCGATGACAACGAGGTGATCATCCTCGATCGGGGCGGCGGCCGGACATGTGTCGGCCCCGCACTCAAGCACGAGGTTGCTCGTGCTGTGTGGGAGGCGGTTCTCGCGTACCGCACCGAGGTGAGCTCGTGAGCCGAAAGGTGGGCCTTGGTGAGGACATTCGAGGCCAACTCGCCGCGCATCTTGGTCGTCTCGAGGAAGAGGGAGTGTGGGGCTTGGAGGTCAAGGCGACGAGCGCGGCATCAACTCCCGACGAAGCGGCGTCCACGCCAGCACCGGACCGCGAGAGCCTCGAGGAAATTGCTGCAGAAACGGTTGGGTGCGTCTTGTGCAAGCTCAGTGAAGGACGTACGAACGTGGTCTTCGGGGTCGGCCCGGCGCGTGCCCGACTCATGTTCATCGGCGAGGGCCCGGGGCGCGACGAAGACTTGCAGGGCGAGCCGTTCGTGGGCCGTGCCGGGCAAATGCTCAACCGCATCATCAAGGCGATGGGCCTGCGTCGTGAGGATGTCTACATCGCCAACGCAGTCAAGTGCCGCCCGCCGCGTAATCGCAATCCCGAATCGGACGAGCTCGAAGCGTGTGGGGTCTTCCTACAAAGGCAGGTGGAGGCGATTCGCCCGGAGATCATCGTGCTCCTCGGGCGTGTCGCGGCGCAGTCGGTGCTGCAAACCGGCGAGCCCCTTGGTCGATTGCGGGGAAGCGTTCACGAGTGGCTGGGGATTCCCGTAGTGTGCACCTACCACCCCGCATATCTACTCCGGAATCCGGCCGACAAGGGCAAGACGTGGCAGGACGTCCAGGTGGTCATGGAGCGACTCGCAGCGCCGTGAGTGGCTCCACGCCCTCGATTCGGTCGGGGCCCTGGCCGATCGAGCAGCGCGGGTGACGCGCCAGCGCTCGCTCTACGACGAGCCGGCCCGCTACGCCCTCGTTGCCGTGCCCGCACCTGTCGACGACGCATTTTCCTATCGGGTGCCAGAAGCCCTCGAATCGAGGGCAATGCCGGGAATGCGGGTGCAGGTGAGCTTTGGCGGACGCAGTCTGCTTGGGGTCATCGTCGAGACGGCTCAGGAGCCGCCCGCCGGTGTCGATCCCCGTCGGGTACGGGCCGTGGAGGACTGCCTTGACCGCGACGCGGCGATCAGCCCGCTGATGCTGGTTCTGATCGACCAGATCGCGTCGACCTACTTGGTGGGACCGGGAGAGGTGGCGCAGTTGGCCCTGCCGCCCGGGAGTCGGAATCCGGCTGCAGCCAGGCGGGTGCGCATCGAGCGATTACCTACCCCAGGCGACCGACTGTCCGCGACAGCGCTGGCGGCATTCGAAGCGGCGCTGGACGCCGGTGCCGAGAGGCGTTGGGTGGCTGTCTCGACGATTCGTCGTCGGGTCGGAGGGCAAGCACTCCACGGGGCGCTCTACGAGCTGAGCGCTGCGGGGATCGCCGACGTGCGTGACGAGTGGAGCGGTGCCGAGCCGGGGGCGCATCGGGTCGTTGCCCGGCTGATTCCGGACGTCGATGCGACGGTGGCCCATGAAGCTACCGTGCGGGCGCCCGTCCAGCGGCGCGCTCTGGAAGCGCTGCTGGCCGAATCGTCGAATACGATCGACGCGGCGACCATGCTCAAGTGCCACGGTGTGGCGCACTCGGTGCTGTCGGCGCTCGAGCGTAAGGGGCTGGTCGAGCTCGAGCGCCGACCACGGGACGATACTGCCGCCTGGCAGCTCGGCGCCGGCGGTGCCGGTGGGTTTGCGCTTACCGTCGATCAGGAGCGAGCTCTTTCCGAGGTCGAGCGGGCCATCGATGAGCGGGCCCTGCACCCGGTGTTGTTGCACGGGGTGACTGGCAGCGGCAAGACCGAGGTCTACCTGCGAGCGGCGGCGCATGCCCTGCGCGCTGGACGATCGGCGCTGCTGCTGGTCCCAGAGATCGGTCTCACGCCTCAGCTCGACGAGCGCGCCCGGGCAGTGCTCGGCGATCGAGTCTCGGTGCTGCATTCCGGTATGGCCGATGGGGCCCGTGCCCGCGCCTGGTGGCGTGTTCGGCGCGGCGAATCGCGTGTGGTGGTGGGCCCGCGCTCGGCGGTGTTCGCGCCGCTTGACGACGTTGGACTTATCGTCATTGACGAGGAGCAGGACGGCGCCTACAAGCAGGATGAGAGACCCCGCTACAACGGCCGCGACGTAGCGCGCTGGCGTGCTCGTCTAGAGGGTGCGGCCGTATTGATGGGGTCGGCGACGCCGGCGGTGGAGAGCTACCGGCAAGCATCCTCCGCGGCGTGGGAGCTGCTGCGTCTACCGCAGCGCGTGCGTCGACAACCGATGCCCGAGGTAACCCTCGTCGACATGCGGCGGGAATGGAAGGAGTGCGGACGCAGCTTGGTCTCGAGGCGGCTGGAGGAGAGCATCGCGGCACGCCTTGAGCGTCGCGAGCAGGTGCTGATCCTGCTCAATCGTCGGGGGTTCGCCGCGGTGCTCCTCTGCCGAGTCTGCGGTGAGCGCGTGGAATGCCCGCATTGCGCGGTGAGTCTCACCGTCCATCGATCAGATCGGACGCTGCGTTGCCACTACTGCGATCACCGCGCGCCGGTACCCAGCGTGTGCGTTGGCTGCGGCGCGTCGGTCTTGCAAGACATCGGCCACGGCACCGAACGCCTGCAGGCGGCGCTCAGACAGCGATTCCCGGGCGCGCGTATCGACCGCTTCGATGCCGACCAGACGCAGCGACGTGGTGCCCATGCACGTATCCTGTCGAGCTTCGGGATGGGCGATATCGATGTGCTTGTCGGGACGCAGATGCTGGCCAAAGGACACGACTTTCCCGGCGTGACGCTGGTAGGGGTCGTCGGCGCCGACTCGGCGTTGTCGATGCCCGACTTCCGTGCCGCGGAGCGTACCTTCCAGCTATTGACGCAGATGGCGGGGCGAGCCGGTCGGGGTGAGGTTGCTGGAGAGGTGATTCTGCAGGCGCACCAACCAGATCACTACGCCATCGAGGCCGCGATGCGCCATGACTTCGTTGCGTTCTATGACCGTGAGATCGAGTATCGTCTGCGGTTGCGCTACCCGCCCTTCGTGGCGCTTGCAGCGTGTGTTTGCAGGGGCAAGCTCGCATCGTCGGTGCGCGAGGAGGCAGATTACCTGGCGGCCGCGCTGCGGGCCGAGGCGGGGGAGGGAATCGAGGTGCTCGGCCCGGCATCGCCACCGATCTCACGATTGCGTGGTCGATACCGAGTCCAGCTCTTGCTCAAGGCTGCCACTCGCGGCGACCTGAGCGAGCATCTGAGGCGATCGATCCGACGCCTGAAGCGACAGAGCCGGTTGCCACGCGATCTGGTCATTGATATCGACCCACAGAACCTCCTGTGAGCGGTACCCGTGACGCTGGAGAGGGCAGCGTCTCCGTCGGGTGCTCATCCCATATACTTCGCTGAGGAGCTTGAGGATCGGCTCCGTGAGATGTCAGGGCGAGATTGAACCCAACGTGCACCGTCAGGGGGGCGTGCAGTTGGCACACTGGCTGCTCGAGCTTCACGAGGGCGACTGGAAAGTGACCCAGTGCGCGGTCGAATGCCACAGGCTCGTAGTGTCGGCGCCGTGGCCCGTCGATCATCGCCGTACTTTGACGATTTTCGAGGACAATCCCTGGTGAGCAGACAGCGCATCCTGATCCTGGACTTCGGAGGTCAGTACACACAGCTGATCGCACGACGCGTGCGCGAGGCGGGCGTGTACTCGGAGATCCTCCCGTTTCACGCCTCGCCGGAGATTCTGGCCAACGACCCCCCGGCCGGGGTAGTGCTGTCCGGTGGCCCCGAGTCCGTCGCCGATGCCGAGGCACCGCGTTGTCACCGTGATTGGTTGCAGGCGGAAGTTCCGGTGCTGGGGATTTGCTACGGCATGCAGCTGCTGGTGAGCGAGCTGGGCGGCAGGGTGGAGCCGTCGAGATGGCGCGAGTACGGTCGCTCGAGCGTTGAGCTCGAGACCAGCGAGTCGCGTCTACTCGCCGGGTGGGCGAGCGGTGACCGGGTATGGATGAGCCATGGCGATACGGCTCGCGACCTGCCCGCCGGCTATCGAGTCACCGCGCGGTCGGACGGCGTGATTGCCGCTGTCGAGAACGATGACGCCGGCCGCTTCGGGATCCAGTTCCATCCCGAGGTCCATCACACGCCGCGGGGAGCCAAGCTGCTGAGCAACTTCGTCTTCGATATTTGTGGCTGTATGCCAACCTGGACGCCCGAGGCTTTCGTCGATGAGCTGGTCGCAGACGTGCGTGCCAAGGTTGGCGACGCCAGTGTCCTGTGCGCACTGTCGGGAGGCGTCGACTCGGCCGTTACCGCGCTGCTGCTTCGCCGGGCGCTCGGGGATCGTGTTGTCTGCGTCATGGTGGATACGGGCCTGTTGAGGCTCGGCGAGCGTGCGGCCCTAGAGGCTTCGTTCGAGGAGCGACTCGAGTTTCCCGTACATGTCGTCGATGCCAGGTGTCGTTTCCTCGACGCGCTGGAGGGCGTAGAGGATCCCGAAACCAAGCGAAAGATCATAGGCCGGGAGTTTATCGCGGTGTTCGCTCATGAAGCCGAGCTCTTAGCCAGCGCTCGCAGCGAACGATTCGAGTTCCTTGCTCAGGGAACGCTGTATCCAGACGTGATCGAGAGCATGTCGGTCCGCGGTCCCTCGGTGACCATCAAGAGCCATCACAACGTCGGTGGTCTTCCTGAGCACATGCCGATGGGCCTGATCGAGCCGTTGCGGGAGCTTTTCAAAGACGAGGTAAGGCGTCTGGGAGTGGAGCTCGGGCTCGACGACGAGTTCGTGCAGCGGCATCCGTTCCCTGGCCCCGGGCTTGCCGTGAGGGTGCTGGGTCCGATCGATGAGGAGCGGCTCGAGCGCGTTCGGGGAGCCGACGCGATCTTCATCGAGGAGATCCGGCGTGCAGATCAGTATGACGCTGTCTGGCAGGCGTTTGCGGTGCTGCTCCCCGTTCGCACTGTCGGTGTCATGGGGGATCGGCGTACCTACGACGAGGTAATCGCTCTGCGCGCCGTGAATTCGGTTGATGGAATGACGGCGGATTGGGCGCCGCTTCCGTATGGCGTCCTGCAGCAGGCGGCGGCACGCATCGTCAACGAAGTCGAAGGCGTGAACCGCGTCGTCTACGACATATCCACAAAGCCGCCGTCAACGATTGAATGGGAATAGTCGGATGTCGGACATGAGTGGGGAGCCGCCGCGATCGTCGTTCGTGCACCTCCACAACCACAGCAACTTCTCTCTGCTTGATGGCGCCACGCGCATCAACGACCTGATGCTACGTTGCCGAGAGCTGGGGATGCATGCCGTCGCGCTGACCGATCACGGCAACATGTTCGGCGCCATCCAGTTCTATCGCCAGGCGATTGCCAACGATCTCAAGCCGATACTCGGCATGGAGGCCTATCTGGCGCCAGGATCGCGTTTCGATCGCTCGGCGCGCCGAGCGGGTGAGTCTGCGTACCACCAGGTGTTGCTGGCCAAGAACACCACCGGCTATCGGAACCTCATGAAGCTCTCCAGCATCGGCTACCTGGAGGGGTTCTACTACCGGCCGCGCATCGACCGGGAAACGCTCGCCAACCACGCTGAGGGCCTCATCGGAACGACCAGCTGTCTGTCGGGCGAGGTCTGCCGGATGTTGCTGAGCGGTGATATGAACGGCGCACGCCGGGCCATCGGCGAGATGATCGAGATCTTCGGACGCGACAACTACTACGTCGAGCTTCAGGACCAGGGACTCGACGAGCAACGACGCATCAACCCTGATCTGGTCCGCCTAGCCAACGAATTCGATCTGTCGCTCGTCGGCACGAATGACTGCCACTATCTGCGCCAGCAGGATGCGCGCCCGCATGATGTTCTGCTTTGCATCCAAACAGGTAAGGGGATCAGCGATCCCAATCGCATGAAATTCCCCAACGACGAGTTCTACGTGAAGTCGCCGGAAGAGATGGCGAAGGTCTTCGCGGAGGTGCCCGAGGCCCTCGCGACTACAGCGGAGATCGCCGATCGCTGCGAGCTCGAGATCGACTTCGGGGCGATGCATCTACCGCGATTCCCGGTGCCCGATGGCGGTACGCTCGAAAGTTACTTCGATGAAACCGTCAGGGCAGGGTTCGAGCGACGCATGTCGGGGCTGGGGAGAGGCAACGGCTGGCGCGGCAGTGCCTCGTATGAGGAGTATCAGCAACGGCTCGAGTTCGAGATGTCGGTGATTCGTCAGATGGGGTTCCCGGGCTACTTCTTGATTGTCTGGGATTTCATCCGCTTTGCGCGCGAGCATGGCATTCCGGTCGGCCCGGGACGTGGGAGCGCAGCCGGCAGCCTGGTGGCGTATTCCCTTGACATCACCGACATCGACCCGCTCACATACGGCTTGGTGTTCGAGCGCTTCCTCAATCCGGAGCGCATCAGCATGCCCGATATCGACATCGACTTCTGCATGCGCCGGCGGGGCGAGGTAATCGAGTACGTGGCCAACAAGTACGGCCGCGATCGGGTGGCGCACATCATCACTTTCGGCACCATGGCGGCCAAGGCGGCGATACGGGATGTTGGCCGGGCTCTGGAGATGCCCTTTGGTGATGTCGATCGCATCGCCAAGATGATCCCGGCGGAGCTCGACGTCAGTATCGCCGGCGCCCGCACCTCTGAGGAGCCGCTGCGCGAAGCGATCGATCAGGATCCCGATGTCGAGCGCTTGGTGGGTCTAGCCGGGCAGCTCGAGGGGCAAGTGCGGCACGCCTCGACTCACGCTGCCGGTGTAGTCATCGCCGACGAGCCATTGACCAACTACGTGCCGCTGTACAGGCCGCCGAGCGGGCAAGGGTCTGACCAGGACCACTTCGTGGCGACGCAATACCCAATGAACGACGTCGATGCGATCGGCCTGCTGAAGATGGATTTTCTCGGGCTACGCACGTTGACGCTGGTACACGATTGCCTGGCGACCATCTCGCGGCAGCTCGACCGCTCGTTTACTACCGAGGATATTCCGCTCGATGACGGGCCGACCTATCGGTTGTTCGCCCAGGGGGCGACGTCGGGGATTTTCCAGTTCGAGTCGTCGGGAATGCGGGATGCCCTGAGACGACTGAAACCAACTCGTTTGGACGACCTCATCGCAATGAATGCGCTGTACCGTCCAGGCCCGATTCGCTCCGGAATCGTCGACGAGTACATCGGCAGAAAACACGACCGCTCGCGAGTCAAATACGTTCGCGAGGAGCTCGAGCCGATCCTGGAAGACACCTATGGGGTCATCGTCTACCAGGAGCAGGTGATGAGGATCGCTTCGGAGATGGCGGGCTTCTCGCTCGGCGAAGCGGATGTGCTGCGCAAGGCGATGGGGAAGAAGAGCCCCGAAGTGATGGCATCGATGGAGGAGAAGTTCCTTCATGGCAGCGCGTCGGGGGGTATACCGGCCAATACGGCCAAACCCATCTGGGACATGATCGTCGAGTTCGCCGGATACGGCTTCAACAAGTCGCATTCGGCAGCCTACGCTCTGCTGGCCTACCAGACTGCTTACCTCAAGGTGAGTTACCCGATCCACTTCATGGCCGCTCTGTTGACCACGGAGCAAGCCAACACCGACAAGGTCGTGCAGTACATCAACGAGTGTCGTGGCATGGGCATCAAGGTCCTACCCCCCGACGTCAACGAGAGTTCGGTTCATTTCGCACCGGCTGGCGAGGCGATTCGGTTCGGGCTGGCAGCCATCAAAGGTGTTGGCGAGGGTGCTGTCGAAGCGATTATCGAGGCACGTGAGCGCGTCGGCGTTCACCGCCATCTGCTGCAGTTCTGCGAGGAGGTGCAGCTGCGCGGTGGGATCAATCGAAAGACGATCGAGAGCCTGATCAAGGCAGGGGCCATGGACGCCTTGGTCGGCGATCGGCAGCTCGATGCCGGAACCGCGCGGGCCATGCTCATGGCACAGCTCGAGGGGTCGCTTGCTGCGGGCCAAAAGCTGCAACGCGATCGTGCTGCCGGGCAGCGGAATCTCTTCGGCGGCGGTGGCGATCGCGCAGAAGAGGATCGCTATGTACCCCTGCCGGCGCCGCCGGAGCCATGGTCGGAGCGCGAGGTTCTGAATTCCGAGCGAGAGTCGCTCGGCTACTACGTTACCGGGCATCCTCTGCAGCGCTACGCGGTCGATATGGAGCAGCATGCGGATACCACGACGCGGGAGCTGGCCCAAGGAAGATCCGGCCGTGAGGTGACCATCGCCGGTCTGGCGAACTCGATCCGTGGTCTGACCACACGCAAGGGCGAGCGCATGGCGGTGGTTCAGCTCGAGGATATGGAAGGCCAGGCGGAGGTGGTGGTTTTCCCGGCGGTGTACAGGCGCTGCGCCTCCTTGCTCGAACCCGATGCGGTGCTGTTGTTGAAAGGGCGTGCCGAGGCCAACGACGATACGCCGCGTCTCCTCGCCAGCGAGGTCGGATTGCTTGCCGACGCCTCCAAGCGCCAACGCCAGGGCGTCGCCCAGACGCTGCGTATCGCGGTGGATGCTGGCGACCAAGCCCCGCACCTGGCGTCGACCCTGCGCGACGTGCTCGAGCGGCATCGCGGCTCTATTCCGGTGTATGTCGACGTACGCTGCGCCGACTCGGGCGGGTTTCGCGCTCGCATTGCCCCCAATCGCTATCTGTTCGTCGACCCGACCGACGCGTTGATGGGGGAGCTCGAGCAGCTTCTGGGCGCGGGCTGTGCCCGACTGACGAGCTGAGGGCCCAGGTTGGTTGACAACGCCGAGCGACTCGAGGCGGCGCTGCGGGCGATTCCCGCGCACTCCGGACTCGAGGGCGAGGCGGAAGAGCAGTTTCGGCTTCGGCGCCAGCGCATTGGGCGGCGACAAAGCGACTGGCGCCGAAACATGGGCTCGTTGTCGCCGCTGTTCGATGATGACGCCCACTGCGCCAAGGCGCTGGCCGGCAACCTCGCAACCGAGCTCACGGAGATTCTAAGGGCGTGGGCGCAGGTCCGTTCCTCCGCGGACCGTCCGTTCCGGTCGAACGAGCTGCAACCGTTGCTGCCCTGGATCGACGAGGTGGCGGAGCAGTGGCGATCCGTGGCGCGGGGCTACGTCGCATTGGAGGGTTGGGAGAGCGAGGCCGTGGAGGTGTTCGACGGTTTTCTCGATGAGCTCAGCGAGCGTGCCGTTGCTGGGGCCGTCGAAGAGCTCCGAACCGGTTCACCGTCGCGTACCGTGGGTACCGGACGTTGGGGCGCAGCAGCGAAGTGGGTGCAGGTTCTGATCGGTGCCGCGGGACGCGTTTTTCACCCCCGACCGCCCGGATCTCGTTGATGCGATGGCTCCGCAGCGGCTTCAGGCGGTCGTGCTAGGCTTGCGCCATGTTCCGAAAGGCAGAGGAGCTTGAGAAGCCAATTCGCGACCTTGAGCAGCAGATCGCTGAGCTGCAACAATACCCGGAGTCGATGCAGCGCGACGTCAGGCTCGAGCGGCTAGAGGAAAAGCTCGACAGCACGAGACGAGAGATCTACTCCAACCTCAGTCGCTGGCAAACGACGCTCGTCGCGCGCCACCCCCAGCGGCCTCACACGCTCGACTACATCGCCGGCCTCTGCCGCGACTTTGTCGAGTTGCATGGCGATCGATTCTATCGCGACGACCCGGCGATCGTCGCCGGCCTGGCCTCGTTCGAAGGGCGCCCGGTGGCCGTGGTCGGGCACCAGAAAGGACGCAGCACCAAGGAGAAGCTGCACCGCAACTTCGGGATGCCGAATCCCGAGGGCTATCGCAAGGCGCTACGCGTGATGCAGTTGGCGGAGAAATTCGGCAATCCAGTGCTCACCCTCATAGATACGCCCGGTGCGTATCCGGGCTCGGGCGCCGAAGAGCGCGGCGTGGCCGAGTCGATCGCCATGAACTTGCGCGAGATGGCGGGCCTGCGGGTGCCGATCATCGCCTCGGTTATCGGCGAAGGCGGTAGCGGCGGTGCGCTTGCTATCGGTGTGGCCGATCGCGTCAGCATGCTGGAACACGCCGTCTACTCGGTGATCTCGCCCGAGTCGTGTTCGTCGATACTGTGGCGTGACGCCGAGCACGCCGAGGAGGCAGCTGACGCGCTGCGCCTTGCCGCCCCGGATCTCGTCGAGATGGGGATCGTCGACGAGATTGTCGGTGAGCCCATCGGCGGCGCGCATGTTGACCATGAGGCCGCCATAGCCGGCCTGGGCGATGTCTTGCGACGGCAACTAGCGGAGCTCGAGGCGCTGGACATCGACACGATGATCGCCCAGCGATACGAGAAGTTCCGGGCCATGGGGACCGTCGCACCCCAGTGACGAGCACGAGCGATCGCGTTGTCGCGGCACCCATCCTGGAAGCCCGACGGCCCTGGCGGGTGCGCGATGTGGACGTCGAGCTGGCCGGCGAGATCGCAACCGCACTGGGGCTAGATCCGATTACCGCCCGCGTGCTCGTGGCGCGCGGCCTGGATACGGTTACCGCCGCCGAGGGCTTCCTGGCGCCGGGGCTCGACGAGTTGCATTCGCCCTTTGCCTTCGTGCAGATGGAGCCGGCCGTCGAGCGATTGCTGTATGCGCTGCGCAATGGTGAGCTCATCGCGGTGCACGGCGACTACGACGTGGACGGGATCACGGGCGCCGTACTGCTGGTGACCGTGCTACGCCATCTCGGTGGTGAGGTGGAGCTCATCCTCCCGCACAGGATCGATGATGGCTATGGCCTCAACCCGGGCGGCGTCGACAAAGCGCACGCTGCCGGGGCGGCGGTGCTTGTTGCCGTGGATTGCGGCATCACCGCTCTGGAGGCCTGCGCCCACGCGCGATCGCGAGGGATCGATGTCATCGTGGCAGATCATCACTTGCCGCGGCCCGAGCTTCCACCGGCCATTGCGCTTCTGAATCCGAGGCTGCCCGACTCCGGCTACCCGGAGCAGGAGCTCGCGGCAGTAGGGGTGGCCTTCAAGCTGGCCGCCGGGATCCTCGAGCGCCACCCCATGAAACTCAGCGGAATCTCGATGCTGAAGCTGGTTGCACTCGGTACCATCGCCGATCTGGTTCCGCTTCGCGGAGAGAACCGCGTCATGGCTCTCCACGGTCTTGCTGGCCTAGCCGGTGCAACCAACCCGGGACTGAGAGCGCTGCTCGAGGTAGCGGGTGTCGACTCCAGACGGGTAACTGCTTCTGACGTTGCCTTTCGCCTGGCCCCCCGGATCAACGCAGCCGGGCGGCTCGCGCATCCGAACGACGCCGCCGAGATGTTTCTGACTGAGGATCCAGGCCGCGCGCGCCGGCTTGCCGGCAAGTTGCAGCGGCTCAACGCTCTTCGTCAGGAGACCGAGCGCGCCGTTTATGTCGAGGCTGCGGAGGTGTGTCAGGGTGAGGATCCGGTCACCGTGGTGAGTGGTGACGGCTGGCACCGTGGCGTGATCGGCATCGTGGCCTCACGCTTGGTAGAGCGTTTCGGTCGCCCTGCCCTGGTGATCTCGACGGACGGGGCCGTAGCGCACGGGTCGGCTAGATCGGTTCCGGGCTTCAATATGGTGGCAGCTCTCGACGCGGTAGCGGACCACCTCACCGCGTATGGCGGGCATCACCAGGCCGCGGGGTTCCACCTCCCTACGAATCAAGTGGATGGGTTGCGCCAGAGTCTGATCGACCACGCTGGTCATCAGGATCCCGAGACGCTGCGCGCCACCCTCACCTGTGACGCTGTACTGGAGCCGGAGGCCATCACGACGGCGCTCGCGCTCGAGCTAGAAAGGTTGGCACCATTTGGCGTTGGCAACCCACGCCCGCGATTCTTATGCCCGGATCTTCAGCTCGCGGTGCCGCCGCGCTTGCTCAAAGAGGAGCATGTGAAGCTGCAGCTGCGAGGCCCGGAGGCCGACATCGAGGCACTCGCATGGCGCCGAGCCGACCTTGCCGAGTCGCTACTTGCCGCCGAGCGAGTTTCGTTGGTAGCTACGCTGCGGGCACGCAAGTGGCAGGGCCGGCTTACCGCCCAGTTGGAGATCAGCGACATCAGCGCGTGACACTCTGATGCGCTTGGCGAGTGTATTCAGTCGCGCGGCGCTACGGCCCACGCGATGACGATCCCGACGGCGTAAAGAAGCAGCATCGGCAGGGCCAGGATGGTCTGCGTCGCCATGTCCGGTGTCGGTGTCACGACGGCCGCCACCACGAAGATGATTAGCACGGCGTATCGAAAATTCCGCCACATGCTTCCAGCCGTCAAAATTCCCAGTCGCGCCAGGAAGAGCACGACAATCGGCCATTGAAAAATCAGCGCGCAGCCGAGCAGGGTGCGGGTGAGGAAACCGAACAGATTGTTGACGGCCAACACGGGGCGGAAGTCACCGCCAAGCGAAAGGAAGAAATTGGCCATCACCGGAAATAGAACGCGGTATCCGAACAGAGCGCCGAGCAGGAAACACCCTACCGAGGACACCACCACCGGAAAGGCGTAGTGCCGCTCCTTGCGGTACAAACCCGGTGCCACGAACATCCAGACCTGGTAGATGATGATCGGGGATGCAACCAGGAACCCCGATAACGCGGCGACCTTCAGATAGAGGATGAAAGGCTCAGTCAGCGAAAGGTACGCGGGGCGCTCGTCACCCGGCAGCAGTTCGACGATAGGCCGGGTCAGGAGCGTATAGATTTCGGCCGCGAACGCCCAGCACACCAGCATCCCGATAATGAACGCCGCCAAACTGACGATGAGACGTCGGCGGAGCTCGGTGAGGTGCCCGAGCAACGACATCTCCGGTAGCGTCTCGCTCCGGCCAGCTCCCGGCTGGTCGTCGGCCATCATCGCGCCCTCAACGTCGCTCACCGCGCGGCTACTCCGACCATTCGATCAGCGGGTTCACTCGATCAGTCGGTATCGCTGGATTCAGCTTGCTCGCTGCGGCGCTCGTCTTGCTTGCTGCTGCGCTCGTCGAGCGTGATCTCGTCTTCGAGCGAGCGTTTGAGGTCGTTGGAGGCTCGGCGGAACTCACCCAGCCCCTTGCCAATCGTACGACCCAGCTCCGGCAGGCGCTTGGGGCCGAACACGACGAGCGCGATCACTAAGATAATGAGGAGCTCAGTGCCCCCGATCGAGCCGAACATTAACTTCCTCGCGGCGATTGCTTCGAGAACCCGACAGCGACCATCATATTGTCCCAGGGGCTCCAGCGACACTCCTAGCAACACCGACCGCCCGCCGGCTGGGAGAGCGTGCGCCCGAGTCCGACAATCTAAACCAGCGACGACAGGTACTTGTAGGCGTTGCCGGTGAGGAAGCAGACGATGTGCCCGCTGGGGTCGAGGCGTCCTTGGCGCACCAACTCTGAGGCTGCCACCAGCGTGGCAGCCGCTTCAGGGGCCGCGTAGATACCCTCGACGCGCGCGATCTTGCGCAGCATGTCCAGCATCGCCTCATCCGACACCGCAATCGCGTCGCCGCCGGAGTCGCGCAGGACGCCCAGGATCTCCCGATCGGCGAACGCTCGGGGGACACGGAGCCCGTTGGCTACGGTTTGGGCGTCGGCCCAGGGCTCGGCGCCGTCGTCGCCGCCCTCGAATGCCCGCACGATCGGTGCGCAGCCCTCTGCCTGTACGGTGTACATGCGCGGCCTCTGGGACCCGATCAACCCCAACGTTTCGAGCTCGTCGAAGGCCTTCCACATGCCTAGTAGGCCGGTGCCGCCTCCAGTCGGGTAGACGATGCTGTCGGGCAGCGTCCAGCCCAACTGTTCGGCGAGCTCGAAGCCCAGAGTCTTCTTGCCCTCGAGTCGGTAGGGCTCCTGCAAAGTACTCACAGGAAACCAATCGTCGGTGGAGTCGGCTGCCATCTGTGCCCCGGCGTCGGCGATGGTGCCTTCGATGGCCACTACCTTCGCCCCCAGATCTTGGCACTCCGTGACGAATTCGCGCGGCGTGTCGACCGGCATGTAAACGACCGCGCGCAACCCGCCACGGGCGCAGTAGGCGGCCAGGGCACTGCCGGCATTGCCGGCGGTAGGGATCGACAGGGTCCGGGCGCCGAGCTCGCGCGCGCGACTCACGGCGACACACAGACCACGTGCCTTGAATGAGCCGGTCGGGTTGATGCCCTCATCCTTCAGCGACAGGCGCGGCAGGCCGAGCTGCTCGCCGAGCCGCGCTGCCGACAGCAGCGGGGTGCCGCCCTCGCCGAGATCGAGGCGATGCTCCGGTGCCCGCACGGGAAGAAGCTCCGCGTAGCGCCACAGGCCCCACGGCCGAGTCCCAAACGTCTGCTGGCACCAGGGCACTCGGGCGGCGTCGAGCTGGTAGCGTGGATACAGCGGGCCGCTGCAGCTCGTGCAGAACCGCTGCAGGACATCGGCGTCGTGCGACGCGGCGCAGCGAGTGCACGTCAGGTCTTGAAGCAGGGACTGTGACGGCATCTTGGGGTCTCGAGCAAGGGCGCCATCTCGGTGCCCAACGGATCCACCGTTGTTGCCGCAAAGAGACGGACGGATTCCCGGCGGGCACACTAACAGGTCGATGGAGAACGATCGTTCTGGCGCCCCGTGCGGCGGCCACGATCGTTGAAGGTGCCCATGAATTTTGTTACCGTCTACCCAATTCGGGTACCTCGGAGAGGTGGGCCCAGCGCCCGCCCTTTTTTTGTTAGGAGGTTTTCTTGGCAACGTCTGCGACCCAAGAATCGCAGTCGCGCGACGCGCGCTCGGGCGAAGGTCTGTCGGCGGGAGCTCCCTCCGACAGCGTTGCTGAGTTGCTTCGACCGCACGCGGAACGGGTCGCTCGGCGCGAGGGCTGCACCCTGGTAGACCTCCGACATTTCTTCGAGGACGGAGGCTGGATGCTGCGCGTCGTGATCGATTGTGAGGGCGGCGTGAACGTTGAGCACTGCGCTCGCGTCAGCCGCCAGCTCTCGGCCATCCTGGACGTCGAAGACCTGCTTCCCGGCGCCTGCCGACTCGAGGTTTCTTCTCCGGGGCTCGATTGCCCGCTACTCGTCGCCGCGGACTTTCGTCGGTATGCCGGGCACAGGGTGCGGATCGTGGCTCAAGATGCCGATCGTGAAGTGCTGCATCGCGGCCTCCTGCGCGGCCTCCAACACGGCACCATTCTGCTCGATGATGACACGATGGGACGGCTCGAGATTCCGCTGAAGCGGGTCGCCGAGGCGCGCCTGGAAGTCGAGATCTGAGCCGGGCGAGGAGAGCGGATAGATGCTGCTCCAGACGATCGAGCAGATTGGTCGCGAAAAGAACATCGAGCCGGAGATCATAGTGGCCGCGATCGAGGAAGCGATGGCGGTTGCGGCGCAGAAGTTCTATCGCACCGAAGACTACCTTGAGGCGGCGCTCAATCCCGAGACCGGCGAGGTCGAGTTGCATGCCGTCAAGACGGTGGTTGAGGAGGTCGAGGACCCTCTGTCGGAGATCACGGTCGAGACCGCTCGCCAGGAGGGCATGGAGGATCCGCAGGTAGGTGCGCAGCTACGCACCTCGATGCCTACCGACCAGCTCGGCCGAATCGCGGCACAAGCCGCCAAGCAGGTTCTGTATCAGAAGGTGCGCGACGCCGAACGCGACAATATTCACGCTGAGTACAGCGGTCGAATAGGCGAGCTGCTCACCGGCACGGTCAAGCGCTTCGAGCGCGGCGACATGATCGTCGACTTGGGCCGCGCCGAGGCCCTGCTGCCGCGGCGGGAACAATCGCGTGCCGAGCACTACAACATCAGCGACCGAATTCGCGTGGTGATCGTCGAAGTGCTGCGCGCTACGCGCGGCCCGCAGATCGTCGTCTCACGTAGCAGCCCGGAGCTCTTGCTGCGCCTTTTCGAGATGGAGGTGCCCGAGATCTACGACGGCACGGTGGCGATCAAGGGTGCGGTGCGGGAAGGCGGAGATCGTGCCAAGGTCGCGGTGTATTCCAAGGACGCCGACATCGATCCTGTAGGGGCGTGCGTCGGCATGCGTGGCTCTCGCGTCCAAGCGATCATTCGCGAGCTGCGGGGCGAGAAGATTGACATCGTAGAGTGGGCCGAGGACCCAGATCAGTACGCCATCAATTCGCTCAAGCCAGCGCGCGTAAGCCGAGTTGGCGAGCTGATGGTGACCGATGAGCACGGCCGTGAGGAGCACCACCTCGAGGTTATCGTCGACGAAGACCAGCTGTCGCTGGCGATCGGCAAGCGAGGGCAAAACGTGCGCCTCGCCGGTAAGCTCTTGGGCCGCAAGATCGACGTCAAGAGCCACGAGCAGAAGCGGCAGGAGTTGTTGCCGCCGGCCGCCGAGGCGGTTGACGCTGAGGAGCCCGCGGACGGCGCACCATCGACGGCGACGGAGTTGCGGCAGATACCGGGCGTCGGGCCGAAGGCAGCGGAAGCGCTGCTCGCGGCAGGCTTCGCCAGTGCCGCGGACGTCGCCCAGTCGGATATCGAGGCGTTGGTCGCAGTGGAGGGCATCGGGCCGAAGACGGCGGCGAAGATCCAGCAAGCTGCCGCTGACTCGGCGTTCGCCGAGCCCCCAGCAGCCAACCCAGAGACGACACCGGAGCCGGATACCGGCTCAGACACAACGGAGTTGGAGTCGGGGCCCGTCTAGGCACGGTTTCGTAGCCCGGCACGCCCCGTAGCACCTGAGCCCTAACGAAGTTTTCTTGAGCCAATAGACAGAGAGATCGGATGCGGGTACACGAGATCGCCAAGGAGCTCGACATCGCGAGCAAGGTGGCCATTGAGCGTCTCAACGACCTCGGCGTGGCGGTAAAGTCGCATGCCAACGCCATCTCGGATGCCGATGCTGACCGGCTTCGCGAGCTGCTTGGTGGTCAGGCCGAGTCGGCGGACGCGAAGGCAGAGACCCCGGTCGAGGCCAAGCCGAAGCCGAAGCCGAAGTCAAAGCCGAAGGCCAAGTCAAAGCCGGAGGCAGCGCCGGAGCCGGCGGTAGAGGTCGAGGCGATGCCCGAGCCTGCCGACGTCACACCGGAGGCCGAGGCTGTTGGAGAAACCGAGCGCGGCGATGACACCGCCATCGCGGCCGAAGAGGATGAAGCCGCGGCACTTTCGGACGCGGAGCCCGTCGAAGTTGATGATGGCGTAACGGTTCGCGAGCTCGCGGAGGTCGGCGGAATCAGCCCGACGGAGATCATCACCGGGCTCATGGCGAAGGGCATCATGGCCAACCTCACGCAGTCGCTCGATGCCGAAGTGGCGACGGCGATCGCTGCAGAACACGGTGTTCGGCTCAAGGTTGTCACCGCAGACGAGCGGCTCCTCGGCGAGCTCGACGCCGGCGATGAGGCAGATCTAGCGTCGCGCGCCCCTGTGGTGACGATCATGGGACACGTAGACCATGGCAAGACGCACCTCCTGGATTCGATACGCGAAACCGACGTGGTAGCGGGTGAGGCCGGCGGGATCACCCAGCACATCGGCGCCTCCGAAGTCGAATGGAACGGCAATCGCATCGTGCTCATCGACACACCCGGTCATCAGGCCTTCACGCGAATGCGGGCTCGTGGAGCGCAGATCACGGACATCGTTGTCCTGGTGGTAGCTGCCGACGACGGAATCATGCCGCAGACCATTGAGGCTATCGACCACGCGCGCGCGGCGAACGTGCCGATTCTCGTGGCGATCAACAAGATCGATCTGCCGCAGGCCAATGTCGAACGTGCCAAGCAGCAGCTGCTGGAGCATCAGCTGACACCCGAGGATTGGGGCGGTGACACGGTCTGCGTTCCCGTATCGGCCAAGACCAAAGAGAATCTCGACGACCTGTTGGAGATGATCATTCTTTCGTCCGATCTCCTCGAGTTGAAAGCGAATCCGGAGATTTCGGCTCGTGGCACCGTGCTCGAGGCGCAGCTCGATCGCCAGCGGGGGGCGCTAGCAACCCTGCTCGTGCAGGAGGGCACCTTGCGCGTCGGCGACTCGCTGGTCGCTGGTACGGAGAGCGCCAAGGTCAGGGCGATGATCGATGCCCACGGAAAACAGACCAAAGAGGCCCCTCCGGCGACCGCCGTCGAGGTGCTCGGTTTTTCCGGTGTGCCCGAGGCCGGCGATAGCTTCCAGGTGGTTGAAGAGGCTTCGGTGGCACGAAAGGTGGCTGAGTTACGCCAGTTCAAGTCGCGCCATGACAACCTTTCTGCCGGTTCGCGCTTGACCCTCGAGGACCTCCACGCGCGGATTCTCGAGGGTGGCCGGGTGAAGTTGCCGGTGGTTCTGAGGGCGGATACGCAGGGCTCGGTCCAGACGATCAGCGACGCCTTGGGGAACCTCTCGGGCGATTCCGTGCAGGTGGAGATCATGCTTGCCGCTGTCGGTGGTATTACCGAGACCGACGTGCTCTTGGCATCGGCATCCAATGCCATCATCGTCGGCTTCAACGTGCGGCCAGAACGCGACGTCGCCGCCGCAGCGACGCGTGAGCGTGTCGATCTGCGGCTGCATACGGTCATCTATCGATTGATCGACGAAGTCAAAGCGGCCATGGTCGGCCAGCTGGAACCGACCTTCGAGGAACAGGCGACGGGCGCTGCGGAAGTACGCGATACCTTCCGAGTCCCACGCGCCGGTACCGTGGCAGGGTGCTACGTGACCGAGGGCAAGTTCTCGCGCGGTACCAGGGCTCGCCTGGTTCGTGACTCGCGCATTATCTACGAGGGTAAGGTCGGCTCCCTGCGCCGCTTCAAGGAAGATGTGAAGGAAGTGCAGCAGGGCTACGAGTGTGGCATCGGTCTGGAGAACTTCAACGACGTCAAGATCGGCGACGTGATTGAGGCATACGACCTCAAGGAGATCGCTCCCAGTCTCTGAGCGTGCAGCCCCCCCGGCGCTGCCAGGACTGGCCCTCCCTGTGCCGGGCAGGGATGAGGGCAAGTCATGATCATCGGGGTGTGTAGCCTTGAATTCCATCTCCCGGGCTGCAGGAGTCTCAAGGAGAAGCGCATGTTCCTCAACCGCCTGAAAGGACGGCTGAAGGCGCGCTTCAACGTCGCAGTCGCTGAAGTCGAGTACCAGGATCTGTGGCAACGAGCCGGTGTCGCGGTAGCGTCGATATCGGCTTCGCAACGGCCCTTGGAAGGGTTGTTCGAACGTGTGGTTCGCGAGGCGGAGGCGCACGACGCGGAGTTGCTGCGCCACCGTGTCGAGTACCTGTAGGTATCCTGACGCCCACGGGCAACGGATTGATAACCGGACGGAAGGTGTCGTGGCGCGGTTGGCGCGACGGCAAGGAACCTGACGATGCGACATCGACCACGACGTGTTGGAGACAGCCTGCGGGCGGCGTTGGCGGATCTGTTGCTCAACGAGGTCAAGGATCCGGGGTTGGGCTTCGTTACCGTGACGGAGGTACGCATGAGCGCTGATCTGTGCCATGCGCGCGTCTTCGTAAGTGTCCTCGGCGACGCGGATGCCGAGGCACAGTCGATGGAGAGCTTGCATCGGGCGGGCGGTTTCCTTCGCAGGGAGGTGGGTCGACGGGTGCAGCTGCGCCGTACACCGGAGCTGCATTTCGAGGTCGACCGCACGCTCGATCAAGGCGATCGAATCGAGGAGCTGATACGCGAGGGGGCCCCGCAGGATCCAGGGGAGGGCGAGGCAGATGCCACCGACGGGTGATGGCATGGGTCGTGTGGTCCGATGGATTGCCCGGCGCGATGACTTCGTCATCGCCTCTCACACCGATCCTGACGGCGACTCGCTAGGCTCGTCGCTTGCCCTGGCCATCATGCTTGACCAGATTGGTAAGCGATCAGAAGTGGTGATTCAGCAGCCATTTCCGCGGCGGTTCGGTTGGTTGCCTGAGTGCTCACGGGTACAGACGTGTGACGCGGTGTCGCGCCGCGCGCGTGCCAGCATTCTGGTCGAGTGTTCTGATTTCGCTCGTGCGGGAGTTGCCGGATTGGACCGGATCGAGTCGCTGAACATCGATCACCATAGCCAAAACGCGATGTTCGCGAACGTGAACTGGATCGACCCGCAAGTGGCCGCCACGAGTATGATGGTGGCACGGTTGGCCGATCCCCTGGGAGCCCAGATTACGCCTCCGATCGCCACCCTGTTGTATGTCGCGGTGCTTACCGATACCGGCTCGTTCCACCACTCCAACACGGATGTGGCGGCGCTCCAGTTTGCTGCCGACATGGTCAAGTTGGGTGCCGATGCCTCGGGGATTGCCGAGGCGGTGTACGGCAATGTGCCGGCGGCGCGAGTCTTCCTCCTTGCCGACGCGCTCGCGACGTTGAAGTTGGAGGAGGATGGTCGGGTTGCGTGGATGGTGCTTTGGCGCCGTGATTTCGATCGCCGGGGTGGCGGTGATACGGAAGGCCTGATCAATCAGGCGCAATCGATCGCCGGCGTGGAGGTTGCGCTCTTGTTCAAGGAGGTTGGCCGCGATCGCTTCCGGGTCAGCTTGCGCTCTGACGCGAGCGTCGACGTTGCGGAGGTTGCGGCGTCTTACGGGGGCGGCGGCCATCCACGTGCCGCGGGCTGTCAGCTTGATGGCTCGCTCGAGGAGGTACGTGCGAGCATCATGGCAAAGATCAGGAGCATACGTGGCGGGGCTCGCGGAGTTGGGTAACGACCACGTCGGCATGCTGGTTGCCGACAAGCCCGCCGGCGTGACATCCCATGATGTCGTCGCCAAGGTGCGGCACCGGCTCCAATGTCGCGCCGGACACACGGGAACGCTCGACCCCCAGGCAACGGGGGTATTGCTCTTGTGCCTCGGTCGTGCGACGCGTCTGGCGCGATTCCTTCAGAGCCAGGACAAACTCTACGAGTGCGGCGTTCGCTTCGGCTGGGCGACGGATACGTATGACTCCGAAGGGGAGATGGTGGGCAGTCGTCTCCCGGTCCCGGCGATCGAACCGCAAAGGCTGGCAGCGCTGCTCGATGCTTTCGTCGGGGAGATCCAGCAGGTTCCGCCTGCGTATTCCGCCAAGAAGATCCGCGGCCAGCCGGCCTACAAGCGGGTTCGCCGCGGCGAAGTCGTGGTTCACGAGCCCGTGCCCGTGCAGGTGTACTCCATTGACCTGATCGATCGTGACGCCGACGTCTTACGGCTCCGAGTGCACTGCGGATCGGGAACTTATGTGCGTACCTTGGCGCATGACATCGGTGCGGCCATGGGGTGTGCGGCACATCTTGCTGCGCTCCGCCGCCTGCGCGTTGGGCGGTTCGATCTGTCGGGTGCGCTCAGTTGGGAGGCGCTGGAGAGCGGGCCGGTTGAAGACATCGAAGCTCGCATCCTGCCGGCAGCGGCCATGGTTCAGGATTGGCCGGGTGTAGTGGTCGATCGCGCCGGCATCGACGTCCTTCGCAACGGCGGCGTGCTAGAGCCGCATTGCATCGTCGATCGACTTCCTGCCGAGGCTGCGCCTGCGCCGCGGAGGCGCGAAGGCTGGGTGCGCGTGATGGATCCGGACGCGCGTTTGCTGGCCGCCGCGGAGCTGCTCCCAGGGGGCATGCTGCAGCCTCGCATCGTGTTGCTCCACTAGCTGTCGTGGGCGTGGGGCAAAGCGCCGCGCAGGTGGGCGGTTACGCTGAGCTGGGCCTGCGCAACCAGCCGCCGAACGGGAGTCGACTCACGAAGGCCACGGCGCCGGCAACGCGTTTACAGCCTCCAGGCTCCGTGGTACCGTTTCGGCCTGCTTGGCACTCGTGCGTCTGGACACTCTGTGAACCTTGTGTGCCGGGGCAAACCCACGAACACGGATAGGAAGCGAGCTACGTAAAGAGGACGATGAGTCAAGCGGAGATAGCGATCGACGAGTTTCGGCAGCACCCGACCGACACGGGGTCGTCAGAGGTGCAAATCGCGCAGCTAAGCGCGCGCGTCAGGCACCTCACCGAGCACATGAAGGCCAACCGGAGCGACTTTGCGACCCAGCGCGGGTTGCAGATGCTCGTTGGAAGGCGTCGGCGCTTGCTCGACTACCTGCGGCGCGTCGATGTGGCGCGGTATCAGAGCTTAATTGAGAGGCTGGGACTGCGACGCTAGTCCTGCGCCTGCTGCGGAAGGAAACGAGAGAATACGCGGATAGCGGACGCGGCGAAGGGAACTTCGAAGCCTGCTGGGAACACACCACGGGGAAGCACACTCCACCCCACCCCCCTGATCGTGTAACCAAGCTGCGCGCTCGCTCGCCTGGACTGAGGTCGCTGTGCGGCTTGGAGGAAGGAATTAGATGATCGTGCAAGAGAAGATCGAGCTGAACGGCCAGACAATCGAGTTCGAGCTCGGCCATGTAGCTCGTCAAGCGGACGGCTCTGTGGTGGTGTCATGTGGTGACACCAAGGTGCTGGTTACCGCCGTAATGGATCGCAAGCCGAAATCGGCTTCCTTCCTACCGCTGACCGTTGACTATCGCGAGTGGACCTACGCTGGTGGTCGCATACCGGGCGGCTTCTTCAAGCGGGAGGGCCGGCCGGCGGACAAGGAGATTCTCACGTCTCGGATGATCGATCGCAGCATCCGGCCGCTGTTCCCGAAAGGGTATCGGTACGAGACGCAGGTGATCGGGATGGTGCTCTCGGCGGACGGCGAGAACGATCCGGCAATCCTGGCCAAACTGGGCGCATCCATGGCGCTGTATTGCTCGCGCATACCGTTCGACACGCCGTTCGGGGCGTTCCGGGTGGGGCTCGACGAGGACGGCTACCTACTCAACCCGACCTCGACGCAGATGGACAACAGCTGCCTCGATCTGATCCTCTGCGCGCGGCGTGACGCAGTCATGATGGTCGAGGCCGGTGGCGACGAGGTTAGCGAGGCCGAGGTCATCGGAGCATTCGAATTCGCGCAGCCCTATGTGGAGTCATACATCGATCTGCAGGAGCGGGTGCGCGAGCAGCTCGGCGTGGAGAAGTTCGTCTTCGAGCCCGCCGTCCTCGACGCGGATCTCAGCGCCCGCGTCGACGAGATTGGCGGTGACGGGATTCGCGAAGCTCTGACCATCGCCGACAAGATCGAGCGCCGGGACCGGATGGGGCAGATCAAGGTCGAGATCAAGGATGCCATCGCCGAGGAGAACCCGGATTGGGCGGACGATGCCGGAGAGGCTATCTCCGAGTTGGTAAAGCGGGCAACGCGTCGTTCGGCATTGAGCGAGGGCAAGCGATTCGATGGCCGAGACTTCGATGAGGTGCGGCCGATTCGCTGTGAGGTTGGCTACTCACCGCGCGCCCATGGGTCGGCGTTGTTCACTCGCGGTGAGACGCAGGCTTTTGTCACCACGACGCTGGGGACAACGGACGACGCTCGCAAGGTCGAGGGGTACGACGGCGAGTTCTGGAAGCGCTTCATGTTGCATTACAACTTCCCACCGTTCTCCGTCGGCGAGGCGAGGTTCATGCGTGGACCTGGTCGCCGCGAGATTGGCCACGGAAACCTCGCTGAGCGTGCGATCGATCCCGTGCTGCCGTCCGACGAGGAGTGGCCGTACGTACTTCGGACTGTCTCGGAGATCCTCGAGTCGAATGGCTCATCATCGATGGCCACCATATGCGGCGGCACGTTGTCGCTGATGGACGCCGGCGTGCCCATTCGTGCTCCCGTGGCCGGGGTGGCGATGGGTCTCATGAAGGACGACGACACGGTCGCCATCCTCTCCGACATCGCGGGCGAGGAGGATCACTACGGAGATATGGACTTCAAGGTGGCGGGCACGCCCCGTGGTATCACCGCGTTGCAGATGGACATCAAGATCTCCGGCCTGTCGAGGGAGATCCTCGAGCAGGCGCTCGAGCAGGCGCGCCAGAATCGCATGCATATCTTGAAGACGATGAGCGAGGCGCTGGCAGCGCCTCGACCGGAGACGAGTCGCTGGGCGCCGCAGATCGTCACCGTGAAGATCTCGGTCGACCGCATTCGCGACATCATCGGCCCAGGCGGGCGGATCATTCGGCAGATGCAGGAAGACACCGGCTGCAAGATCAACGTCGAGGACGACGGAACCGTGCAGATCGCATCCCCCGATTCCGAGGCGTGTGCCGCCGCCCAGAAGATGATCTCGGACCTGACGCAGGAGGCCGAGGTGGGCAAGGTGTATCGCGGCAAGGTGCGCTCGATCAAAGATTTCGGCGCCTTCGTCGAAATCCTACCGGGAACTGATGGCTTGCTGCATATTTCCGAGGTGGCGGAACATCATGTCGAGGATATGCGTGAGCATGTCAGCGAGGGGCAGGAGTTGACGGTAAAGGTCGTCAAGATCGAGGCTCCGAATCGCATTCGCCTTTCGCTCAAGGCGTTGACCGAGGCCGAGCGTGCCTCTGTCGAGGTCTAGAGGTCGATTAGAGAATGCCGAGGCGAGCTTGCAACGATACGCTGGGTACCGAGAAGGCCGCACCGGTGGACGGACCCGCAAGACAAGGTTGATCCGATGAGTACGCCATATCCATCCGCCAAGGACATCGAGCGCCGTTGGTGGTCGGTCGATGCCGAGGGCCAAGTTCTGGGTCGCCTAGCCACGACGATTGCCCGGTTACTAATGGGGAAGCACAAGGCGATCTACACGCCCTTCTTGGACTGTGGCGACCACGTGGTGGTGGTGAATGCCGAGAAGATCGCCTTGACGGGCAACAAGCTCGATGACAAGAAGTACTATCGGTATAGCGGGTATCCGGGTGGCCTGAAGGAAACCACCGCGCGTCGTGTCTTGGAGACGCATCCAGAGCGCGTGCTCGAGGCTGCCGTAAAGGGGATGCTTCCGAAAACCCGATTGGGTCGACAGATGTACGGAAAGCTACGCGTGTACGCGGGTCCTGATCACCCGCATGCGAGCCAGCATCCCGAGCCGTTCGTTGGCGACAAGGCTTGATGAGGAGACCATGACAGAGGTTCGGTACTACGGCACTGGCAAACGGAAGTCGTCGATTGCGCGGGTGTTCATGCGCCCGGGGACCGGGGAGATCACCGTCAATCGACGGACCCTGGAGCACTACTTTCCGATTGCAACGCATCGTGCGGCCGTGACCTTGCCGCTGCAGGTGGCTGCAGCCGAAGGCAAGGTTGATCTCATGATTACGGTGAAAGGCGGCGGGCCATCGGGCCAGGCAGGGGCAGTGCGACACGGTGTGGCGCGCGCGCTCCTGGATTCCGATCCCGGCCTCCGCGCTGCCCTCAAGGAACACGGATTACTGACGCGTGACGCTCGCCGTAAGGAGCGCAAGAAGTACGGTCTGAAGGGTGCACGCGCCAGATTCCAGTTCAGCAAGCGTTAGGAGGAATCGTGGTCGGCGTTTCGCTGCGGCAACTGCTCGAGGCCGGGGTCCATTTCGGCCATCAGACCGGGCGTTGGAACCCGAAGATGAAGCCATTCAGCTTCGGCAAGAAGAACGGTATCTACATCATCGACCTGCAGAAGACGCAGGCCGCGTGGAAGGATGCGCTCAGCTTTCTGGAACAGGAGGCGGCGCAGGGCGGCAAGGTCCTGTTCGTCGGCACGAAGCGACAGGCGCAGGAAACGATCGCCGAGGAGGCTACCCGCTGCGGACAGTACTACGTCAACCACCGCTGGCTCGGGGGGCTGCTCACCAATTACCAGACGATACGCAAGAGCATCGAGCGCTATAAAGACCTCGAGGCGATGGCTGAGGACGGACGGTTCGACCTCTTGCCGAAGAAGGAAGTGCTGAAGCTCAAGCGTGAGTTGTTCAAGCTCGATCGTAACCTCGTCGGAATCAAGCACATGGGCGGCTTGCCCGACGTCGTCTTCGTGATGGACATCCGCCGCGAGCGGATTGCCGTCGACGAGGCGCTGAAGCTGGGTATCCCGGTTGTCGCGATCGTAGACACGAATTGTGATCCGGATGGGATCGATTTTGTCGTTCCAGGCAACGACGACGCCCTGCGCGCGATCCGATTGTATTGCTGGGCGGCAGCCAACGCGCTGCTGGCGGGACGTGGAACGTACGACGCCAGCATCGAAGAGGCGGCTCGCGAGCGTGCCGAGGCCGACCAAGCGAAGCAAGCCGAGGCCGACAAGGCGGAACAGGCCGCGGCTGACCAAGCGGAACAAGCCGAGCCCGACAAGGCGGAAGAAGTTGAAGAGGTAGCCGAGGGTGAGGCGGCCGAGGCGGCGGGCACTCCTGACGACGCCGAGGTGGCAGTCGAGGGTGCGGCGGCAGAGGTGGAAGCCACGTCGGAGGAGGCCCAGGCAGCCGACGAATCGGCCGAGGCAGACGCGCCAGAGAAACCGGACACCGAGTCGGAGACAGCGTCCGAGGCCGACGAGGCCTGACGCCGAACCCTTACCAGCTACTGCCGGTGGACGTGGACGCGTCCGCGACTACCACGAACTTTGTGTACGAGGACGGAAGAGATGGATATTAGTGCGGCCGCTGTCAAAGAGCTCAGAGAGCGCACCGGCGTCGGCTTCATGGATTGCAAACATGCGTTGCGCGAAGCCAGTGGCGACATCGATGAGGCGATCAAGATTCTCCGCACCATGGGTAAGGCGAAGGCGGCCAAGAAGGCCGGCCGCGCTGCCACCGAGGGGCGCATCGAGTCGTACGTCCACATGGGCGGCAAGATCGCGGTGTTGCTAGAGCTCAACTGCGAGACGGACTTCGTTGCACGAAACGAAGACTTCGTATCGCTTGCTCGCGACTTGGCCATGCACGTGGCGGCAGCCAACCCCAAGCACATCGCACGAGAGGATGTCGATGCGGCTGCCCTGGATTCCGAGCGCGAGGTGTACCGTGAGCAAGCGCTGTCGGAGGGTAAGCCGGAGAACATCATCGACAAGATCGTCGACGGAAAGGTCAACCGCTACCTGGCCGAGACCTGTCTGCTAGAGCAGGGCTTCGTCAAGGAGCCGGACAGGAAGGTCACGGATCTGATCACCGACGCGGTGACCAAGCTCGGAGAGAATATCCGGATAGGGCGGTTCTCGCGGCTGGCGATCGGTGATTCGGATGCCACCCTAGCGGTGCGCAAGCCCGTCAGCACCGAGGAGTGACCACCGGGGGCGGGGTGGCCGTTCATTTGGAGATTCGTGCATGACCGACGCACGACCAGCGTATCGGCGCGTGCTTCTGAAGCTCTCGGGCGAAGTGTTGCTGGGCTCGGGGGAGTACGGGATCGATCACCGGGTCACGCACGCGATTGCCGACCAGATCCGCGAGGCGCGCTCGGCGTGCGATGCAATGGGCATCGTAATCGGCGGTGGGAATATCTTCCGCGGAATAAACGCCAAGGATCTCGGAATTGACCGTGTCACTGCCGATCACATCGGCATGCTGGCGACGGTCATGAACAGTCTGGCGCTGCAGGATGCGCTCGAGAAGAGCGACCTGGATACCCGCGTTATGTCGGCGCTGCGCATGGACCAGGTTGCCGAGCCGTTCATCCGTCGTCGGGCGCAGAGGCACTTACAGAAGGGTCGCGTGGTCATCTTTGCGGCTGGCACCGGTAGCCCGTACTTTTCCACCGACACGGCGGCCGCGCTGCGGGCGTTGGAGATGGACGCCGATGTGCTGATGAAGGGCACCAAGGTCGATGGAGTGTTCACCGCTGACCCGGCACGAGATCCGGAGGCCCGTTTGATCGAGCGCCCGACGTTCGAGGAGGTGCTGAGCCGCCGTCTCGGGGTGATGGACTCCGCGGCTGTCGCCCATTGTATGGAGAATGAGCTTCCCATTCTGATCTTCAACATGCGGGAATCCGGTAATATCGTTGCGGCAATCCGTGGTGAGCCGATCGGATCACTGATCGCTCCCCTGGAGTACTCCCATAGCAGCTGAGGTGCTCGAGCGATGACCGAAGACGCCGTCCAGCAGGCGCTGCGAGTTGGACAACAGCGGATGAACGACGCTATCGAGGCGTTGATGCACGAGCTGCGAACGATTCGGACCGGCCGTGCGAGCACCGCAGTTCTCGACGACGTGCTGGTCGACTATTACGGCACATCGACGCCGTTGAATCAGCTCGCTAGCCTGGCGGCTCCAGAACCACAGTTGCTGGTCGTGCAGCCCTATGACAGAGGCTCCATCGCTGCCATCGAGAAGGCGATCCTGCAGGCGGATCTGGGGCTGAATCCGAACAACGACGGAGCGGTGATTCGCGTACCGATCCCCGAGCTGACCGAAGAGCGTCGGCAGGACCTTGCGAAGAACGTCGGAACGATCTCGGAACATGGCAAGACGGAGCTGCGGCAGATTCGCCGCGACGTGAACGACGAGATCAAGCGAATTGAGAACGACAAAGAGATCTCGCAGGATGACGCACACCGCGCGCTCAAGCTCGGGCAGGAGCTGACCGACAAGTTCTGCGATCGAGTGGACGAAATGGCCGAGGCCAAGCGGCAGGAGCTCCTCACGTTCTGACGACAGATCTGAGAGACGACGCGCTCCAGTTCGACGGCACGCGGCTCGGCGTCATGGTGTTGGCGGCCGGGAAAGCCGTGCGTCTGCGCCCGCTGACCGCCGACTGTGCCAAGGCGGTCGTGCCGTTTCTGAATCGGCCCCTCCTCGACTACACGCTCGACTGGCTCCGTCGTTGTGGGTTCCGAGAGGTCTGGATCAACCTCCACCACCAGCCTGATTCGATCGCGGGTACGTACGGCAAGCTAGCGTTCCAAATGAGGATTCGCTATAGCGTCGAGGAGCGCCTGCTCGGTACCGCCGGGGGCCCAAGGCGGATCCTGGAACAGCTCCGCCCTACGACGTTGCTAGTCAACGGCGACACCGTCGCGTCACTGGCTCTCGGCCCGCTGTTGCGTCAGCATGGCAGCGGGGCTCTGGCAACCTTGGGACTGTACCGGGGCGAATCGTCGCGCGGATACCCGACCGTCACCGCGAGCGACGCTGGACGCTTGATCGCCTTTCCGGGTGATCCGGCGCCGACCACCGAACGTACCGTGGAGGGTGTGTTCTCAGGGGTGCACCTAGTGGAGCGGGAAGTCTTGGAATCGCTTCCGCCCGACGAGCCGCTGGGGATGGTCGATCCGGTGTACAGATCGCTACTGCGCGCCGAGCTGCCGGTGCATGCGCTGCCGTTGTCCGGCAGCTGGTACGAGGCCGGTGATCCGGGCCGCTATATCGATGCTCAGCTTGCCGCCCTGAATCATGGCCACGCCTCGCTCGGCTACGCGCGGTCACGGCGGCTCCTGAGCAGTGGCTACGTGAGTCCAGATACCCACATAGAAAACGTCAGGCTTGAGCCTCCCTTCCTCATTGGTGCCGGTGCCCGTCTCAAGCACGGCAGCATTCTGAGGGGGCTAGTGGCGGCCGATGTTTGTCGCGTCGAGGGTGGCAGTCGAGTGACCGAGAGTGTGCTGTGGAGAGGCTCCAACGTCGGCCCGCGGTGTCGATTGCACCGCGTGGTGGTCATGGAAGGTGTTGGCGTGCCGCCGGGTACCGAGGCTGAGGAGGCCGTCTTCACGCACGAGGGAATGGTCCCCTTCGGCGCCTCCGCACCGCCGGCCAGCTGTCCGTGACGCGCCAGGCGATCCACGCCGAGCTCGCCGGCGAGGGCGTCCTGGAGGGGCTTGCGCTACCTGCCGATGCGCAGCTGGGTCGCCTGACCGGCCACGCCTCGACCCGGCGGTTTTTTCGCGTCACCAAAGAGGCAGACTCGAGCATCCTGGTGGTCTATCCGAAGGACGAGCCAACCGGTGCAGCGCGCTACGTGAAGACGGCGGCGTTCTTCCAGCGCGCCGGCATTCGAGTCCCACGGATACGGTCGCTCGGCGTGTACGCAGTCGTGGTCGAAGACGGGGGGGAGGAGCTGCTCGACCGGGCAGAGCCGGCACGGATCGGTCGGCTGTATCGACAGGCGGCGCGGGCGATTGTCCATCTACAGCGCCACGGTCGCCGACACCTGGCTCCCAACCCGGACGTGGGCCTGGACGCCGCGCGGCTACGCCAGGAGCTCGACTTTATGGAGCGGCACGCTCTCCGGGGCTGGTTGGGAGTTGATCGGGACGACGGCTCCCGAGCACGTGTTTACGACCGCCTGGTGTCAGAGATCGTGCGCCTGCCGCAAGCGCTGTGCCATCGTGACTACCATGCACGCAATCTGCTGGTGGCCGGTGACCGGCTGATGGTGCTCGACTTCCAGGATGTCATGTCGGGGCCGATGCTGTACGACATCGTGTCGCTCATCTGGGACAACTACTGCGATGTCGATCCGGTCATCGCAACCGAGACGTTGGCAAGCTTCTGGGCGGGTTGCCGATGTCGCATCGAATTGTCTGCCGCCGCCGAGGTTCCGCCGCACCCGGTAGGCTTGCCTCCAGCGGCCCGGCAGGCTTTCTGCCTCGTCGGTTTGCAGCGCTGCCTCAAGGCCCTCGGGACATTCGGGTACCAAGTGGCGGTCGTTGGCAATAGCGAATATGCGCAGTTTGCGCCGCGCACGTGGAGGCACGCCAGCGCAGCGCTGACGGCGCTGGGATGGGACGACGCTCAGCGGCAGCTGCGGGGCTTCGGTCGCCTCCAGGCGTGACTTGCGCTGAGTGCGACGGTACCTTTTCGGTCACTGCCAACCGCTGACGGAGCCGCCGTGTTGCCGCCGTTTGTGTACGTCGAAAATCTCGCCGATCACGTTGACTCGGAAGTGCGCGTCCGCGGCTGGGTTTACAACAAGCGCTCGAGCGGCAAGATCGCGTTCCTGCAGGTTCGCGACGGCACCGGTGTCGTGCAGGCAGTAGCGGTCCGCAGCAAGATCGACCAGCAGCTCTGGGAACTGATCGACGTGCTCGGGCAGGAGTCGTCTGTCTTTGTTACCGGACGTGTGAAGGCGGACGAGCGAGCACTCGGTGGCGTCGAGATCGGATTGGCCGCCGTGGAGGTGCTGCAGCCGGTCCACGACTATCCGATTACGCCGAAGGAGCACGGCATCGAGTTTCTGATGGATCGGCGCCATTTGTGGCTGCGGTCCTCGCAGCAACACGCCATCCTGCGTGTGCGTAGCAAGCTCGAGAGGCTCTGTCGCGACTATTTCCACGATCGCGGGTTCACGCTCATCGACAGCCCAGTGTTGACGCCGCTATCGGTCGAGGGGACAACGAGCCTGTTCGAGACCGACTATTTCGGTCGCTCGGCCTTTCTCACGCAGAGCGGCCAGCTGTATCAAGAGGCTGCAGCTATGGCGCACGGCAAGGTCTTCTGCTTCGGGCCGACCTTCCGGGCCGAAAAATCGAAGACGCGGCGCCACCTGACCGAGTTCTGGATGCTCGAGCCAGAGGTCGCGTACGCTGATCTCGAGGACATCATGGATCTGGCGGAGGATTTCATCGTCACCGTCGTGCAGGGCGCCTTGACGGCATGTGCCAACGAGCTGGAGACACTCGAGCGTGACACCCGAAGGCTGCAGGCCGTGCTCAGTCCATTCCCACGAGTCCACTACGACGAGGCGGTAGAGATCCTCAAGAGTGCCGGCGAGGAGTTCGAGTGGGGCGACGATTTCGGCGGTGGCCACGAGACGATCATCTCCGACGCCTACGATCGCCCCGTCTTTATCAGCCGGTTCCCGACGAAGATCAAGCCGTTCTACATGGAACCGGACCCCGAGCAGCCCGACCTCGTGCTGGGCTGCGACATGATCGCCCCCGAAGGATGCGGTGAGCTCGTAGGTGGCGGCCAGCGTATTCATGATCCTGACTTATTGGAGGCCCGGCTGCGCGAGCACCGGCTGCCACTGGAGCCATACGCCTGGTACATGGACCTCAGACGCTACGGGACGGTGCCGCACTCGGGCTTCGGCATGGGATTGGAGCGCCTCGTAGCGTGGGTCGCCGGCCGCCCGCACCTGCGCGAGACGATCCCGTTCCCGCGCATGCTCGGGCGGCTGGAGCCATGAGCCCGGTATCCTGGGCCTCGAGGCTACTGACGAGCTGTCTCGGAATTGGTTTCCTGTGGCCTCCGGGAACCTGGGGCTCCTTGCTGGGACTCGGACTCTTTGAGCTGCTGCTCGCCTCACGACCGGTTGCTACCCAGGCCGCCGCGACGCTCGTGGTGATCGTCGCCGGGGCATGGGCCGCAACCCGGGTCAGCAGATCCTTGGCAGCAGAGGACCCTTCCGAGGTCGTCGTCGACGAGCTCGCCGGCATGTGGCTCGCGCTGCTGGGCACGACCGGCTGGGGCTCGGCCGTGTTGGCATTCGCGCTCTTTCGGGTCTTCGATATCGCCAAGCCGTTCCCGGTGCGCCAGGCCGAGGCGTTGCCGGCTGGTTGGGGCATCATGGCCGACGACGTGTTGGCGGGGGTATACGCGCTCGCACTGGTGCACCTGGCAACATCATGGCTGCCGATCTGAGTGCCGCCGACGAGCTGGCGGGGCGTCTCGTAGCGATGTTGATTGCGGGCGGCGAGACGCTGGCTGTCGTGGAGTCGTGTACGGGCGGTGAAGTAGGAGCGGCGCTGACCAGGGTTCCCGGGGCGTCCGGGTGCCTTTGGGGATCTGTGGTGGCCTACACAGCAGCTGCGAAGCGTCAGTTGATCGGCGTGTCCGCCGATGTGCTCGACGCCCACGGTATCGTGTCGATGGTTACGACGCGTGATCTGGCGCGGCGTGCACGTGATCTGGCGCAGACCACCTATGGCGCGGCTGTCACTGGCTGGGCCGGCCCGGGCACCGACGGTCCTGACCCGGTAGGGACCGTCTATCTCGCAGTTTCGGGGCCCGACCGACTACGAGCGCTGCGGTGCGTATACGATGGCGATCGCGTCGCCGTGCGACGAGCCGCAACGAGCGGCTTGTTGGGCTGCCTCATTGAAGAGGTGACCCACGATCGCGACACGGCCAGTTAGCAGGAGTAAGCCTTGGGACTCGCCCTCGCTGCCCTTGTCGCGGGGTTCGCTATCGGTAGCGTACCGTTCGGGTTTCTCCTCGTGCGTCTTCTCGGTCGCGGGGACATTCGGTCGGTAGGCAGCGGCAACATCGGGGCCACCAATGTCGGCCGCCTCCTCGGCCCGGCTGGCTGGGCGTTGACGCTGGCTGCCGACGCTGGCAAGGGGGCTGCGGGAGTATGGCTGGGTAGTGTGTTAGCAGTCGGTGTTCCGAGCGTGGCGGTTGCCGGTGGCGTCGGCGCCGTGTTGGGACATTGCTATACGCCCTGGCTACGGGGGCGCGGTGGCAAGGGTGTGGCGACCATGCTCGGTGCGTTCGGTGTGCTGAGCCCGGTGGCCACGGGGATCTCTGTGGTGGCTTTTGCGCTCGTGGCAGGATGCTATCGAACCGTCTCCCTGGCGTCGCTCAGTGCTGCAGCGCTGCTGCCGATCGTCGTCTTCGCTCGGGGTGAGCCGGCGGCGGTAGTGATTGGTGCGGCGCTGGTCGCGGTGGTGGTTGGCCTGCGCCACCGTGGCAACATCGCACGCCTTCGAGCCGGCAACGAGGCACAGGTCGGGAGGGGCGAATCATGACGGAGTCATCGGTGCCGACGCCCATGCCGGTCGCGGTGATCGGAGCCGGCTCCTGGGGCACGGCGCTGGCGATCCACGCCGCCTCGGCAGGGCACGATGTCGCGCTCTGGGGTCACGACGCCAAGAAGGTGGCGCGCCTGCGCGAGGAGCGCGAGAACGCGGCCTACCTGGCTGGATTCGGATTCCCGGAGCGCTTGCGTGTGACGGCGATAGCGGAGGAAGCACTGCGTGGGGCGCAGCTGGTCATCAGCGCCGTTCCCTCCGGTTTTCTGCGTGATGTCTGGGCGGAACTGGGCTCGTCGGTCGATTCCGGGTCACACTTGGTCTCGGCAACCAAGGGAATCGAGGAAGATAGCGGCTTGCGGATGACCCAGCTCTTAGAGCAGGTGATTCCGGTTTCGGTGCGTTCGCTCTCTTCTTTGTCCGGGCCGTCGTTCGCGCATGAGCTTGCCGAGGGCCAACCTACGGCCATAGCTCTGGGCTGCGCAGATCCGGCAGCAGCAGAGGAGATCCAGGGTGCCCTCAGCCATGGCCCGTTGCGCGTTTATCGCAACCCCGACCTCATTGGCGTGGAGATCGCCGGCGCTCTGAAGAACGTGATTGCGATGGCGACGGGGATTGCGGTCGGTCTCGGCCTCGGGGCCAACACCAATGCCGCCTTGATCTGCCGTGGCCTGAAAGAGATGTCGGCGCTTGCCCTCGAGCTCGGCGGTAGGCCAGAAACGATGATGGGGCTGGCCGGATTGGGTGATCTGGTGCTCACGTGCAACGGGCCGCTGAGCCGTAATCGAGGGGTCGGGGTGGCTATCGGGCGCGGCCAAACCCTCGAGGAGGCGACGCGCGACATGACGATGGTTGCCGAGGGGGTCGTCACGACCCGGTCGGTACGTCAGATGGCTCGACGCCACGGGGTTGAGATGCCGATCGCCGAACAGGTGTACGGAGCGCTGTACGGCGGCAAGCCGGCCCGACAGGCGATCGACGAGTTGCTGGCGCGCGCCCTGGTAAAGGAGTGGGAGTAAGCGTCCGATCAGATGCCTGCGGCGGTGGGCGGGCGCCCGGTGCCGGCGGACGAGGACCCCACAGTCCGTGTATCGGGCATGCTACGATCACGTTGATCGCCATGTGGGGGGCTATCAGATGCTGATTGGACTCTGGTTGGGGGAACGCGCATGCTGCGGATCATCGCCCTTGCACTGCTGATCGCTAGCCCCGGCGCGCCATCGGTCGTGTCGCAGCGCCCGGTCGATCCTCTGATCGTCAACAGCGAAGATCCGTCGGAGCTGCAACAGCTGGCGGTGCAGTTCATAGCCAGCAATCAGCTGAGACAGGCTTTGCTGGCGCTGCGTAAGTCGGTCGGAATCTATTCCGAGAACGCCGAGTCGCACATGTGGCTCGGGGTCGTCTACACGCAACTGGACGAGTTCGAAGAGGCGGAGGCGGAGCTCCGCGCCGCTTTGCGGATCAACCCGCAGCTAACCGAGACCCACAACTGGTTCGGCGTTCATTGAGTTCGGCGTGGCGACCTGGCGCGTGCCATCGAGCATTATCGGGCGGCCCTGGACGACCCGGTGTTTCCACGTATCTCGCGCGCCCGGGTACTGGTAAACCTAGGCAACGTCTATCTACAACAGGGCGATGTTGAGTCGGCCATCCCGGCTCTCAGCGACGCGACGCGTTCGTCCGTCCCCTCGAACGACCCGCTCTACGCGCTCATGCACATGTCGCTGGCCGATGCATTGATCAAGAACGGGCGTCCGCAGGAGGCGCTCGGAGCACTCGAAAGCCTCGGCGTCCTGCCCGCGTCACCGCGGGGCGAGCTGTTGCGTGGCCTGGCGCATCGAGATCTCGGCACCAGCGAGCAGGCCGAAGATCATTTCCAACAGGTGGTCCGACTAGCGCCAGGCAGTGCACTGGCCGAGCAGGCGCTCGAGATCCTGCGTCAGCTACAACACTCGGGATCACGCTAGGGCTCACTGGCCAGCGACGTGGCCAACTTTCTACTGATCCGTGCGGGAAGTAAGCTGGCCCGCCCCTTCTTCTGGAGCCACGAGTGGCAGCCTACTTCCGGCACGGGTCGCTGATATGCTCGCTTAGCAATAGCCGTGCCCGCTTGGCATCGGCGCTGGGGCGATTGCTTCCGGGTGGTCGTCTCGGAGAGCGTGATCTCGAGGGCCTCGAGGAAGCGCTCATCGGTGCCGACGTTGCAATCGAGACCGCCGATGAGCTGATATGCGAGGTTCGTGGCGCCAGCAGCGATCCGGGCGCTGCGCGGACCGTGCTGGCGGCGGCGATGGTCGAGTTGCTCGAGGCCGCCGAGAGCGATCCACCCAGCCCGGCCCCGAAACCACTGATCGTGCTTCTGGTCGGGGTCAATGGGTCGGGCAAGACAACCACTGCGGCCAAGTTGGCGCGCTGGGTCCAAGCGCAAGGACAAACCCCTATTCTCGGTGCCGCCGATACGTTCCGAGCCGCAGCGGTCGAGCAGTTACGAGACTGGGGTCGGCGGCTCGATGTGCGGGTTATCGCGCATCCGCATGGCGGCGACCCTGCGGCCGTGGCCTTCGATACCTGCGAAGCGGCGGTTGCCCGGAAGGCGGACGTGGCTATCATCGACACCGCCGGTAGGCTACAGACGCACGACAACCTGATGGCCGAGCTCGACAAGATCCACCGCGTCATGGGCCGGGTCGTGGTCGGCGCACCGCACGAGGTTCTGTTGGTACTGGATGGCACCACCGGTCAGAACGGTCTTCGGCAAGCGGAGCAGTTTCTCCGGCACGCCGGGGTCACAGGGCTTGTTCTGGCCAAGCTCGATGGCACTGCCAAAGGTGGGGTAGCCTTGACGATCGCACACCGTCTAGCCCTGCCGATACGGTTTGTCGGTACAGGTGAGAGTGCCGATGATCTCGCGAGTTTCGACGCCGCCGGTTATGTTGAAGCGCTGATCGGAGAGACCGACGGATGAGCAGTGGATCGGCTGGCCATGGCGACGAACACCTGGAGCATATTCAGGAGTGTCTCGAGCTTGCGGCCAAAGCACGTGGTGACACGGGCTCGAATCCACTCGTAGGCGCCGTTGTGGTGGCCAGCGGCGCGGTGATCGGCCGCGGGTACCACCGTCGGTGTGGCGATCCGCATGCCGAGCAGGTGGCCTTGGTGCAGGCCGGTGGGAAGGCGCGCGGTGGGACGCTGTATACGAATGTCGAGCCGTGCTGCCACCAGGGGCGCACACCACCGTGCGTGGATGCCATCATTGCCGCTGGCGTCGGCACCGTCGTCGCATCGCACAGCGACCCCGACGAACGCGTCGACGGGCGCGGCTTCGAGGCGTTGCGCACCGCCGGAATCGAGGTCCTGGTGGGGCCTCTGGCGGCCGAGGCCGCAGAGCTCAACGCTGCCTACCTGAAGCTGAAGCGCACCGGTAGGCCGCTGGTCGTGGCCAAAGCGGCAGTCTCACTCGACGGCCGCATGGCTACGCGCACCCGCGGATCACAGTGGATTACCGGGGAGGAAGCACGGGACTTCGCACACCAGGTGCGCGGCACCGTCGACGCTGTGGTCGTCGGTATCGGTACGTTGCTCGACGATGATCCGCGGCTCACGGCGCGTGTGCCGGGAGCCCATCCGCCCCGCTATCGGGCGGTGGTGGACGCGCGGCTCGAGACGCCAGCGGACGCGAAGCTCCTACAGGAGACCGCCGGCGTGCCGCTGATCGTAACTACTGGCGCTGCCGATGCGGGGGCGCGTCGACACCTCGAGGCTCGCGGTGCGCAGACCGTGGAGGTCCAGGCGACGCCGAGCGGCCGTGTTGATCTCGACGAGATGCTGGTTCGACTCGGTGACCTCGAGGTGGCTTCGATTTTGCTCGAAGGCGGTAGTGCGCTGCTAACCAGCGCTTTCGAGCTTGGTATAATCGACAAGGTGATGCTGTTCTATGCTCCGCTGCTAATCGGCGGGCAAGAGGCGCTCCCGCTCTGGGGCGGCGACGGCGTTGCCGAGCTCGCGTCAGCGCCTCGGGTGCAGCGAGTTCGCCTGCACCGGCTCGGTTCCGATTGGGCCATAGAAGGGTATCTACAGCCGCCCGAACTGCCCGCTTAGGACCCCCGGATCTCACTCTCCGTTTCGACGGCACCGCTACCTTGAACGGCGCTCGGAGCGTCATTGCCATGTTTACCGGTCTGATCGAAGAGGTTGGCGCCGTCGTCGGTGTCGATGCGCTAGCCCAAGGGTCGCGGCTGCGCATCGCGGCCAACGGCGTGCTTGCCGGGCTCGAGCAAGGGGAGAGCATCGCGGTTGACGGCGCGTGTCTGACGGCACTCGATATCGATGGCGACACATTTTCGGCCGATGTCTCGCCGGAGACGATTGCCCGCACCAACGTGGCGCTATACCGGGCCGGAACTGCCGTGAATCTCGAGCGTGCGTTGTGCGTTGGGCAGCGCCTTGGCGGACATTTTGTCCAGGGTCACGTCGACGCAGTGACTCGAGTCGTGCGAACCATCGCCGAGCAGGAGTTTCTCCGGGTTACGTTCGAGATTCCCTCGGGACTGCGTGCTCACCTCGTGTCGAAGGGCTCGGTATCGGTAAACGGGGTATCGTTGACCGTTGCCAGCATCGAAGAGCGCCTATTCGATGTACAACTAGTGCCGCACACGCTCGAGCGCACCAATCTCACCTCCGAGGATCGTTGCGAGACGCTCAACGTCGAAGTCGACATCCTCGGAAAGTACGTTGCGCAATTGCTCCAACACGGACACGAAGATAGCTCCGCCGCCGGGGAGGATGAAAGCCCCGGCAGCGCCGGCGCCGGCTGACGGGAAGACTGCCACCATGGCCTTTACAGACATAGCGGACGCGATCAGCGACATTCGTGCCGGTCGCATGGTGATCGTCGTCGATGACGAGGGTCGGGAGAACGAAGGCGATTTGACCATCGCCGCCGAGAAGGTCACGCCGGAGGCGATCAACTTCATGGCCAAGTACGGCCGTGGGCTGATCTGCCTGTCGATGACTCGTCAGCGCCTCAAGGAGCTAGAGATTCCGCTCATGGTGACGGAGAACTCCTCGCGCTTTAACACGGCGTTCTGCGTTTCGATCGAGGCGCGGGTTGGCGTTTCAACCGGTATCTCCGCGGCAGATCGGAGCGCAACCGTGCTTGCCGCGATCCAGCCCGACACGACAGCGAATGATCTGGCGCGTCCGGGGCACATGTTTCCGCTGCGCGCTGTGGACGGTGGTGTGCTCCAGCGTGCCGGCCAAACCGAAGCCGCGGTTGATCTGGCACGAATCGCCGGGCTGTATCCCGCCGGCGTCATCTGCGAGGTGATGAACGAGGACGGCACGATGGCGCGCGTCCCGGACCTCGAGCGTTTCGCCAAGCTTCACGACATCAAGATGGTGGCCGTAGCCGACCTCATTCAGTACCGACTACAGACCGAGCGTTTCGTGAAGAGGGTGGCATCCCCTGAGCTGCCGACTAGGTACGGCGACTTTCGTATCCATGCCTACGAGAATGAGCTCGATGGCAAGGAGCACGTTGCCCTCGTGATGGGTGACGTGAGCACACCAGAGTCCGTCATGGTCCGAGTACATTCCGAGTGCCTTACCGGCGATGTCTTCGGCTCGGTTCGGTGTGACTGTGGGGAGCAACTGAGTGCCGCCATGCGACTCATCGCCGAGGCCGGCCGCGGCATCATCATTTATCTGCGTCAGGAGGGTCGTGGGATCGGGCTGCACAACAAGCTGAGGGCTTATGAGCTCCAGGACGAGGGCGCCGATACGGTCGAGGCAAACGAAGCCTTGGGCTTCGAGGCCGACCAGCGTGAGTACGGCATCGGAGCTCAGATGCTCACTGATCTGGGCGCCACGAAGTTGCGCGTCCTGACCAACAACCCGCGCAAGTTCGTGGGGTTGTCGGGGTACGGGCTGGAGGTCACCGAGCGGCTACCCATCGAGGTCCCACCGCGGTCGGAGTCGACGCGACGGTACCTCAAGACCAAGAAAGAGAAGCTCGGCCACAGACTCGAGTCTGTCTGAGTTTCGGAGAGCCACGGACGCATGTTCGAGCAACTCAGCGAACGCCTGCAGAGGACGCTGCGCAAGCTCCGCGGTACCGTCAAGATCGATGAGGCGAGCTTCGGGGAAGTGGCGCGCGAGCTCCGGCTGGCGCTATTGGAGGCGGACGTTCACTTCGGCGTCGTCAAGGAGTTCCTGGCCCGTATCAAGGACAAGGCTCTCGGCGAAGACGTAGTCGGCTCGCTCTCTCCTGGGCAGCAGGTAATCAAGATCGTCCACGAGGAGCTCATCGAGCTACTCGGAGGCGCCCCGCAGCAGCTGAGACTGGATGGCCCGACGCCGCACGTTCTCATGGTTGTCGGCCTGCAGGGTACGGGGAAGACGACCACGGTGGCCAAGCTGGGAAACTGGCTGCGGACGAACGGACGATCGCCGCTTGTGGTCAGCGTTGACGTACACCGTCCAGCGGCGCGGGATCAGCTCCGTATCTTGGGCGAGAGCGCCGGGCTACAGGTTTACGACGGCGATGAGTCGACAGCCACCGAGCTGGCCGTCGGAGCGCTTTCCGCGGCGCGCCGGAGAGGCGACGACGTGCTGCTGATCGACACCGCGGGCCGTCTTCATGTCGATGCGGAGATGATGGAGGAGGTGCAGGACGTGGCGCGAAGCGCGCCCCCGGAGAGCGTGCTCTACGTCGCCGACGCGATGGTTGGCCAGGACGCTGTCCAGGCGGCGACGGCGTTCGGCGAGGCACTGCCGCTCGACGGCCACGTGTTGACCAAGCTCGACGGTGACGCACGAGGCGGCGCTGCGCTGTCGGTTGTGGCGGTGACCGGGTTGCCAATCTTCTTCGCTGGTGTCGGCGAGGCGATCGACGATTTCGAGATCTTTCACCCCGACCGGGTGGCATCGCGCATCCTCGGAATGGGAGATGTGCTGTCGCTGATCGAGAAGGTGCAGGAGAATGTCGATGTCGAGGCTGCTGCGAACATGGAGCAGCGCGCCCGGCGCGGCGATCTCAACCTCGAGGACTTTCAGCAGCAGTTGTCGCAGATTCGTAAGATGGGATCATTGTCGCAGGTGCTCGAGTTGCTTCCGGGAGCGGGTTCGATCCCGGGCCTCAAGCAGATGGCACCCGGCGAGGGCGAGCTTCGCAAGATTCAAGCGATCATCGGTTCGATGACCGTGCAGGAACGGAGGCGGCCGCAGATCATCAACCGCAGCCGTAAGCAGAGGATCGCGGCAGGTAGCGGGAGCGGCCTGCCCGACGTCAATCGACTATTGAAGCGATTCGCACAGACGAAGAAGATGATGAAAAAGCTCGGTAGGAAAGGCCGAGGCGGTATGAACTGGGCGAATCTGCCGGGCATGTGATTTACAGATCAACGGAGATCGGGTACCAACCTGTGAGAGGAGGAGCATCGTGCTGATGATTCGCTTGCGCCGTACGGGCGCGAAGAAGGATCCGCACTATCGCGTCGTTGTTGCCGACCGAACGGCTGGTCGCGACGGCGCGTTCCTGGAAATTCTGGGGCACTATCATCCGCGCCAACGGCCGGCTGAGATCGTCTTCGACATGGAGCGCACCGAGATTTGGTTGGGCCAGGGCGCTCGGATGAGCGACACCGTGCGCAATCTTTACCGGCGTGTGCGGTCGGGTCGTGTGGAGGAGGCGCCGGTGGCGGCCTCGCCCGTAGCTCCGAGCGACGAGGAGCTGGAGGCGGCGGCAGAAGAAGAGGCCGAGGTGGAGGCGGAGGCAGCTGACCTGAGCGCCGATTCCGAAGGCGACGAGGTTGCTCAAGAGGCCGCAGACAGCGCGGCCGACGAGCCCGCCGCTGACGCCGACACGGCAGAAGGCGAGGCGGGCGCCGAGGACTCGGCGGATGAAGAGGCCGAGGAAAAGCCAGTCGCAGATTGATTGGTAAAGCTGGCGTAGCCAGCCTGATCGCAACCACCACGAACTGACGAACAACGCTGACGAAAGAGGTGCGATCGATGAATCTCAAGCAGATGATCGAAGAGGTAGCACGTGCCCTGGTCGACAATCCGGATGACGTAGTCGTTACGGAGGTCCAGGGTGAGCAGACGACCGTGTTGGAGCTCCGCGTGGCGCAGGGCGATCTCGGTAAGGTAATCGGCAAACAGGGTCGCACGGCTCGCGCCATGCGCACCTTGCTTGCTGCCGCCGGCATGAAACACGAAATGCGCGCAGTTCTCGAGATCCTCGAATAGCGCGCGATGGACGGCGATCCCGAGCTTGTTCGGGTCGGGCGAGTCATCAAGCCGCATGGATTGCGCGGCGAGTTGGTGATCGCTCCTCTCGGCGAGACGCTAGGCTCGCTCCTGCCGTCGGCGCTGCTATGGATCGATAGGCCGGATCCCTATCGAGTCGAATCGGTACGCTCGCACCAAGGCCGTTTGCTGGTAATGCTCGACGGCTGTGAAGATCGCGATGTGGCTGAACGCCTACGCGGAGCTGAAGTGCAGGCCGAGCGCGCCTTGTTGGCCGAGCTGCCGGATGACGAATGGTACATCGATGATCTGGTTGGCTACCGTGTGGAGGACGCGGCCGGCGGTGGTGCGGGGCACGTGACGGCCGTGGTCGAGGGTGCCCACGACATGCTCGAGTTGGCTTGGGACGGGGAGGCCGTTCTCGTTCCGATGGTGCGGCAGTGGCTTATCAGCGCGGATCCCGATACTCGATGCATGGTCGTGCGCCTGCCCGAGGGCCTGCTCGAGGCCAACGGCCTGAAACGCCAGGCCTGAGATGGGCCGCCGTTTCGATATCATCACGATCTTCCCGGAGATGTTTCCCGGTCCACTCACCGCCGGAGTCATCGGTAGGGCTCTTGAGAGAGGTCTGTTCTCGATTCAGGCCTACGACTTACGTGACTTCGCGGACCCTCCGCACCGGCAGGTCGATGACGAGCCGTTTGGCGGTGGCGCCGGCATGGTGTACAAGCCGGAGCCGCTGTGTCGAGCCCTCGATCACGTCAACGCCAGCGTTCGCGAGAGCGAGATCGTACCCGGTCAGGTGGTCCTGCTCAGCCCGCAGGGGCGCCGACTCGACCATCGCATGGCCCAGGACTTGGCGGCCGCTCGTCAGCTGACGCTGGTGTGTGGCCGGTACGAGGGCGTCGACGAGCGTGTACGCAAGCACCGCGTCGACCTCGAGCTGTCGATTGGTGACTACGTGCTGACTGGCGGAGAGCTCGCAGCCATGGTGCTCATCGAGTGCGTGGTCCGGTTGGTGCCGGAGGCTCTGGGCGACCCGGAGTCGGCGCGGCGTGATTCGTTCGTTGAAGGGCTCCTCGATCACCCGCACTACACGCGGCCAGCAGAGTACGCCGGCTGGCGAGTGCCCGAGGTCCTTCGGTCCGGGAATCACGCTGCCGTCGAGCGCTGGAGACGTCGAGAGGCGCTGCGCAACACTGCTTTGAAGCGCCCCGATCTACTCCACGATATGGAGCTCGACCTCGAGGACAGAAGGTTCGTCGAGGCGCTGTTGGACGAGTGCGAGAGCGACCGCGAGAATGGGCCCCCTAGGGTACAATAGTTCTTCGACGCGCCGGCCAGCGCGGTCGCATTCGACCGACCGGCGCAGGAGTGGATGACCGATGACAATGGAATTGCTGAACGCCGTAGATGCGTCCCATATGCGTGACGATCGGCCGGAGTTTGCCGCCGGCGACACGGTCAAGGTGCACCTGCGCGTGACCGAGGGCAACAAGCAACGTATCCAGGTGTTCGAAGGCGTGGTGATCGGCCGCCGTGGGAGCCGCACGAATGCCAGTTTTACCGTGCGTAAGGTTTCTTCGGGCATCGGCGTCGAACGCATCTTTCCGCTGCACTCGCCCAACGTCGAGAGAATCGAGGTGGTGCGGTTCGGTAAAGTTCGCCGCGCCAAGCTCTACTACCTTCGCGAACTGCGTGGAAAGGCCGCTCGGATCAAGGAAAAGCGCGTCCGCTGAGACCGTGCCGCAGCAGGTCGTGGCGATGGAGCCGTTCGAAGCGGATCTCCAGCGTGGTGGAGCGGAGCATATTGCCGGGCTCGACGAGGTGGGGCGCGGTGCGCTGTTCGGCCCGGTTCTCGCTGCCGCAGTGGTACTGGATCCGCGTGGCCCGGTGGCCGGTCTTAACGATTCCAAGCAACTGAGCGCCGCTCAGCGGCTCGAGTTGTTCTTGGAGCTGCAGGAGCACGCGGTCGACTGGGCGATCGGCTTGGCGTCGGCGGCCGAGATCGATCGGATCAACATCCTGCGTGCGTCGCGGCTTGCGATGGTCAGGGCGGTCCGTGGACTTCGACGGTGTCCGGATCATTTGCTGATCGATGCTCTGGACCTCGAAGAGCTCGACATCCCGCAAACCCCGATCATCAAGGGCGACGCGCGGTGTCGCTCTATCGCGGCCGCGTCCATCGTCGCCAAGTGTGTGCGTGATGATCTGATCCGGCAGTATGGCAGGAGCATTCGTGGCTACGGTCTGGCGCGCAACATGGGATACGCCACCGCCGAGCATCGTGCCGCGATCATGAGCCGGGGGTTTTCTGAGGTGCACCGCCGCACGTTCAGGGTGCAGGGCACGCTACCTTTCTAGCAGCGATACCGAGCTCTGCGTTGCCGGCCAACCATGATGCTGGGGTCCTGAGACCCGGCGAATCGGGAGACAGAGATTGTTACAGAAGTTGAGGTCAAGCCTGGCGGAAGCGATCCGAATCGCGGTGGTCGACGTGACCGGCGAGCAGATCGAGCTTCCTCAGGTCGAGGACCCCCCACGGCCCGAGATGGGCGACCTGGCATGTGCCGTAGCCTTGCAGCTATCGAAGCAGCTGGGGCAGAACCCGCGCCAACTGGCTCAGCAGCTCGTCGAGCGTCTCCAGGCGGCTGACGTAGCTGGCGTGTCGTCGTGGAGCATCGCCGGGCCGGGCTTCCTCAACGCGCACTTGGACCGCGGGACCGCCCTGCTGGCGCTGGTCGACGGCCTCGGCGAGGAAATCTCGGAAGCGCACGCCGACAAGGTTCTGGTCGAGCACACCAGCGTCAACCCGAACAAGGCCGCGCACGTCGGACATCTGAGGAATGCGTGCATGGGGGACACACTGGCGAGGATCTGCGCCGCGGTCGGCCACACCGTCGAGATCCACAACTACATCGATGACACTGGCGTGCAGGTGGCCGACGTCGTTATCGGCTTTCTCGACCTGCGCGCCTTGTCGCCCGAGGAGGTCGAGGCGCTTCCCGAGCCCTTCGATTACCTCTGTTGGGACCTCTACACCGAGGTGAACGCTCGGCTGCGAGACGACCCGGATTTGGCCGAGCGGCGCCGCGAGGTGCTGTTGGCATTGGAGGACGGCGGCAGCGTCGAGGCCGAGATGGGCCGCGTTGTCTCGCAGCGCATCGTAAGCCGGCACCTGCTCACTATGGGGCGACTGGGGATCGAGTACGACCTGTTGGTGAAGGAAGGCGACATCCTGGAGCTCGATCTGTGGTCGGAGGCCTTCGAGCGTCTCAAGGCGAGTCCGCAAGTGGTGTACGTAGAGGAGGGGAAGCACGCCGGTTGCTGGGTGATACGGCTGAGCACGACGGAGGGCTTCGAGCAACTCGAGGAGGCCGACAAGGTCCTAGTGCGCTCGAACGGCACGGCGACCTATGTGGCCAAGGACATCGCCCACCACTTCTGGAAGTACGGCCTGCTGGAGCGAGATTTCAACTACGAGATTACGCCGGACAGCCACCCCAAGCGCGATGGCACCCGAGTATGGCGCACGACATCCGACGCTGGCACGGAGGCGCAATTCGGCCACGCCGACCGTGCCATCTCGGTCATTGACGTGCGCCAGTCGTACCTGCAGTCGATCGTCGAGCAGGCTTTCTATCTGATCGGGGAGGATGCTGCGGGTGACAGTTTCACGCACTTCGACTACGAGATGGTCGCGCTGTCGCCACGGACGGCTACGGCACTCGGCATTCCGATTGCGGCGGCAGAGCCGGGCGAGGGTGCCGAAGACCGCCAGTTCATCGAGATGTCTGGTCGCCGAGGATACGGGGTGAAAGCGGACGATCTGCTCGACGAGCTGGTTCGTCGTGCTACCGCCGAGGTGGCGAGCCGCAACGAACACCTCGATCCGGACGCCCAGGTAGCGATCGGCACACAGATCGCCATCGGTGCGGCGCGTTACCTGCTGCTCCGCTACGCCCGGAACACGGTCATCGTCTTCGACCTCGACGAGGCCCTCAGCTTCGAAGGCGAGACTGGACCCTATATCCAGTACGCCGCGGTGCGTGCGGCACGCATCTTCGACAAGCTCTCCGAGCGACTGGGCGCGGATGTGTCGGAGTCCCTCGAAGCAGCGCTACGCGGCGACGCCAGTGCTCTGACTATCGACCGCGACGCCATTGGCGAGCGCCTCCAAGCTGACGACGGCCAACTCTGGAGTCTGGTGTTGGCGTTGGGCGCTTACCGCGAGGTTCTGAGTCAGACGGCGAGCTCGCTGGAGATCTCGAGCCTGGCGCGTTACGGCTTCACCCTGGCACAACATTTCAGCCGTTTCTATCACGGCTACCCGATCCTGCAGGCGGATGATGAGGACGACCGCGACCTGCGAGTTCTGGTTGCCTACGCGTTCCAGCGGCGCCTTTCCGCCATTCTCGACCTGCTCGGAATCCCGCTGCCTGAGCGCATGTAAGCGTGCATGGATAGCACTCGCCGCACCCCTGGAAACCTGCCCCGTGGACGGCTCAGGACTCCGAGGGAGCCAGCGGGCCGTAGCCGCGTTGTGCGTCGCGAGCAGCCCCTGCTAGCATGAAACTACTCCCGCAGACCATCCTCCGAGCATCATGATCCGATCCGCCTATCTTCTCAGACCGTGTCTGGGGGCCCTGGCCCTCGCCGTTGCTGCCGGCAGCTCGGCGCTCGGTTCGGTGCCGCTGATGCAGGCCAGCGCACCGACGGCCACCGAGCTAATGAGCTTCTCGGAGGTTCGCGTCGGCATGGTAGGAACCGGGTACACGGTTGTGCGCGGTACGGAGCCCGAGAGCTTCAGCGCCGAGGTGCTCGGCGTGCTGCACAACGTTTTCCCGGGGCACGACTTGATTGTGGCGCGGCTTACCGGGCTAGGGCTCGAGCAGGCCGGCGTGCTGGCAGGGATGAGCGGCAGCCCGGTCTATATCGATGGTCGCCTAGTAGGCGCGGTCGCCTATCGCCTGGTCAACTTCGGGCACGAGGCAGTCGCCGGAATCGTCTCCATCGAGGACATGCTGCAAGTATCGACGCTCGAGTCCGGCGGACCCCGGACCTCGGTAGCGGTAGATGTCTCACCGGCGCTCGTCTTGCACGCGGCCGCTGATCTGTTGACCGGGACTGGGGGGAGCGCGGCGCTCGAGCCCCTGCGTGGCGCCATGCAGGGAGTGCGGCCGATCTCCACACCGGTCGCCATGGGGGGCTTGGATCCGTCGGTCGTGGGGCGCGTCGCGCCCCTGTTCGAAGCGCTCGGATGGACACCCACGCTTGGCGGGACAGCCGGCGCCATGGAGATCGACGCATACCTCGAGCCCGGTGGGATGGTTGGCGTGCAACTGGTCCGGGGCGACGTCAACATTACGGCTTCCGGCACGATCACCTATCGCGACGACGATCGACTCCTGGCTTTCGGGCACCCGTTCCTGCACGGTGGCAATGTTGACTTTCCGATGGTTCCGGCCCAGGTCATCACCGTGCTCAGCAGCGCGCAAGCGTCCTCGAAGCTGGCGGCGGCGGGCGATCAGGTTGTGGGCGCGGTGCGACAGGATCGACAGACTGCGATCCTCGGCGTCATCGGCGAGCAGCCACGAATGGTTCCGGTACGTACGCGAATCGAGTCGGCGGGGAGGTCGGAGCGCCTCGATTTCGAGATCGTCGCCGACCGCCTCATCACGCCGCTCTATCTGTTCTTCGGCCTTGTTAGCGGCGTGCAGAGCCTCGATCGGACGTTTGGCGAGGGCTCCATTGAGGTCGATGCGCGGATCGATCTTGGTGATGAGCTCGGCTCGGTGCAGTTCGACAATCTGTTCTCGTCTGCCAATCAGGTAATCCTGTCGCTATCGTCGACCCTGGCGGGGCTATTCGGCGCCCTCTACGACAATGCATTCGAGCCCGTCGACGTCGAGGCTATCGAGCTGTCGATCAGCCTGCGCCAGGATCGCAGCAGCGCCGCGATCAGCCGTGTTTGGTATGACCGAGCAACCGCCCGACCGGGCGAGACGATCACGCTGACGGTGGCCCTGAAGCCGTATCGCGGGTCAGAAGTGTTCGAGCAACTGGAATTCACGGTGCCGCCGGGTACCCCACCCGGCCCGGTGACGCTTGTCGTCGGCGATGCGGCGTCGATAGACCAGCAGGAGGCCGTGGCGATCCAGGGTACGAACCAGCCGCGGAACCTGGCGCATGTAGTTCGAGTGTTGAACAGCATCCGTCGCAGCGATCGCCTGTACCTACAGGCGACGCGGTTGGCCACGGGTGCGCTGCTGAACGGAGAGACCCTGCCGGCGTTGCCGCCTTCGGTGTTGCAGGTGTTGAGCTCCGAACAGGCAAGAGGAGACGTGGTCCGGGTTGATCGTGCAGTGATCTTGGAGACCGTCAAGCCTGTCGACTACGTGGTCAGCGGCTCCCACAAGATCGAAATACAGGTGCGGAGTCGATAGGCCGGGCGAGGCGCTGCGTTGCGCTCCGCGCCGCGGCCCGATTGGGAGGAAGCTTGCATAGCAGGATTGCCATTGGGGTTGCTGCGGCTGCGCTGATGATCCCCAACTTGGGGCTCGGAAGCGGGCCGCAGATGTGGGCACAAGCCGGCGCGGAGGACTTCGCGGCCGGCGAGCCGCTCGGAGTTTCGATCGCGGCTGATGGTGCTCTGCGCCTGGCACCGTCGATCGAAACGGTGCTGGAAGCAGATCGGCCGCGCATCTGGGGGGTCGCCACCGACGGCGCTGGCAGCGTGTTTGTTGCTGCCGGCGAAGACGGTAGCGTGACGAGAGTGCGGCCGAATGCCGAGGCCGAGACCTTTTTTGCTGCCCCTGACGGGAGCCCCGTCCAAGCGATAGCCTGGGCGCCTGACGCGTATCTGTTCGTGGCCGTGGGCCCTCGCGGCTCCATCTACCGGGTCCCCGATACCTATGCGGGCGAGGAGATCGACGCCTGGGCCGAGCTCGACGTGGCGTACGTGTGGGACCTGGCTATTGACTCGGACGGGCGGCTCGTCGCTGCTACCGGCGGCGATGCGGCAATCGTCCGCATCGACGACGGTCGCACGGAGGTTCTGTACGAGACCGCGGAGCCCAACGTGACGACGGTTGCGGTCGACGATGCCGGCAGGATCATCGCCGGCACCGATGGCAACGGCTACGTCTATCGAATCTCGGAGTCCGGCGGCGTATTTGTTCTCTACGATGCGCCACTAGCCGAGATCACCGCCGTGCTGCCTACCGACGGTGCGGTATGGGTAGGAGCGTTCGGGCCGGCTAGCAATGGCAACGGAAGCTCATCCACCGAGGCGACCGTAGGGGGACGGGTCTCGTTGTCGACTTCCACAGGGGCGTCACCGAAGGCGTCGGGCGCCGTGTACCGGCTCGATGCAGATGGGTTTGCCCAGACTGTCTGGCAGAGTGCCGATGAGGGTGTTTACGCCCTAGCGTTGTCGGCGGACGGCGTGCTCGCGGGCACTGGGCCCGGCGGCAACGTCTATCAAGTAGGTACCGATCGAAGTGCGACCCTGGTGAGTCGCCTCGAGGCCGAGCAGGTGGTCGCGTTGGTGGCCGCAGGCAACTCCATGACGCTCGCGGCGACGAGCAACATCGGCCGCGTACACCGCCTGGGTCCGTCCTACCGAGCCCAGGGCGAGTATCTTTCGCAGGTCAAGGACACCGGAACGACGTCCACATGGGGAACGGCGCGCTGGCGGGCAGAAGCGCCGGATGGAACCGCGGTCCGGATCCATACACGCAGTGGCAACACCGGTACGCCCGACGATACCTGGAGCACTTG